>CAZGOZ010000020.1:0-18649 GCA_964528025.1 uncultured Planctomycetia bacterium | reverse complement strand
CTTATCCTGAAAAGTGAATCATACCCCCATGGCATCAGATTGAGTTCGTAAACATAGTTCGGATCTTTTTCATCAAAGAATGTCGGGCAGGCAAACAAACGTTTTGTTTGGAAAAAGTCCTTCGCGATGTCTTCATCTCTTATTTCTTTTCTGATGATCTGTGCCGTGCCGGCCTCGCTCTTGTATTCAAACATTCCGCGGTAACAGGTCCCTTTTTTGATTATCTCCGGAACTTCGCTTTCGGTCACACGCCTGAATCGCGCATTATCCGCGATACCGTTACGCTCTATTTCCTCGGCCATCTCGGCGAGGATCCCGGCCGTCTCGGGCGCTTCGTAGAGGTCTATTACCGGTACGTTGTTCGGGATGTTTTCCGGGGTTTCTTCCGACGTCCCTTTCGATATCTCTTCCGGCGTTTCTTCTATCACCAAATGCATGAACCCGAGAGAGTCCACATACGCCTCGTGTCCTTTCTCGCGCAGATATTGTTCGGCTTTGCGCGCGAACATCGTATCCATGGTGCAATTTTCTTTTTCGGCATCGGCGTGGGCGGCATACCAACCCGCATAGTCCTTGCTGTAGCTGCCGGCTGCGTGGCGGAATGCCTCGCTTGCAAGCGCTATTGTCTCCCACTTTTCGGAAAACGGCTGTTGGAAATATTCAAGATTAAACTCCTTACTTAACACTTTGCTGCTCCATATAATATGCGGGTCTTGCTGCGCATATTCCTTTCCTTCTTCCATTTCATCAAAATCGGCTCTTGCCACGAACTCGGATAAAACCATTTTTTCTTCTCCGTTTATCGTGCGCTTTTTGGAAACCAGAAACGCATCATTATACCCGGCAATAAGCATGCCGCCTTCTTTCAGCTTCATGCCTATTCTTTTTACCGCGTCTTTTATTTCCTCGGCATTATAATACATGAATACGTTTACGGACCGGACTATATCAGCTTTTCCTTCAATGGGCAGTTCAAACCCTCCTTTTACGAATGTGAGATTATCGCGACCGCCATTGAATTTTTTGAACGGCTCCATCATGAGCTCGTACTTTTCGCCTTTAAAATCTATCCCGAGAGATACCTGTTTCGCGAGTTTTTTGCTTATAATCATCGCTTTTTCTTTTGCGTACGTCTCTTCCAGTCCGGCGGCGTACCTGGAGAAATTCCACCCTGTTGTCGAGGGGCGCCCCTCGACAACACGTGTAACTTCATCTTTCTCATTAAAAAGAACATTGTATGTCTGATTAACCTCTTTCAGTATTATCATATAGGCCGGTATATTCGTGTCTACGCCTATTACCTTGGCCTTTCCCGACAAACTCTCGGCCAGTTCTACCGTGGTCTCCGGAACATACCCCACCCCGAGATCAACAACTACGGCATCACCCTTAAGGCCACGGGCCTCAAGATACCGCTCTATAAAAAGGTCCATGGAATGATTCCTTCCGCGCCAAGTTGACCCCTGAGTTATCCTGCCGACAATCTCGGGTTTTTCAACCGGCGCGACGGATTCTTCTATTACGACCATTTTCTTCCAAAGACGCAAAAATTGAATGCCCTTTTCTAATTCATCTTTTAATGCCGTTACTACTTCTTCATACACCTTGCGGTCAGATTTTTCTTGCTCTAAATAAAAATTTTCTTCAAACTCGCTGATTAGTTTATCAATGTCTGCCGTCTGCGCCGACCGCCGGCTTTTATTCCTCAGAGCTCTCAGCTTATGATGCGTAGATCTTGCACCACTCATTAGTTCTCTTACGCCTTTTCGCACCGGATGTTCAAGCTGCGAGCCTTCAATCTCTTTAAGCGTTTTCCTCAAAACTTCAACGGCAGAATCAAATCTTTCCGATGAAGTCTGCTCCGATTTTATTTCCGATTTTCTCGCATTATCTTGAATGTATGGAAAGAGAATCCTCACCCCAATATGTTCCCACTTTATCTGTTTGACAATCTGCGACAGAGAAAATTTTCTCTCGTGATATAACGCGATCCTTGACCTCTCCTGTATCGAATCCTCTCTTTTAACCATTATTTCCGTAAAATATGACAGAAGGAAATCGTCTACGCGTAATTCAAACCTGCCGGAAAAACAAGGCATAGGTATTGCGGCTCGTATTCCCGTTGCAGTCCCGAATGATACATATCCAGGCTTTGATTTTCCCGGGAAAGAGTGACGCAACCTATGCGCTTTTTTGTATACTGCACTCCTCTTCCCCTTGATCTCAGCGATATAATCATTCATGACACCGTTCTTAATATTATCTTCATCACCGATGATGCCGGTTTCAATAATTATCGTCTTTTCGCCTTCGGGATGCGTCTTCATCAGCGCGCGATCCATCGCCGACAAAACATCCGCGGTAACAAATCTCAGGTTTTCTTTTTTACGCACGGAACGCGCGAGGTGATACAGATCGGCAGATCTTCTGCCAAATCGCCCCACCGACATACCGGCAAGATGCGCAGCCCGGACTCTGTGTGAAACAAGCGTACACGCTTCAGCGGTAGAATCGTCGTCTACCGTTATATATGGCTTATTCCCCATATAAAGCGCTATGAAATTTCGGTTAAAAAGGAACCGCGGCATAAGAGCAGCGTCAATTTTCGCTCCGGTTTCCTCGGCGCGAGTTTCAATAAATTTCATTTTCCCGGCTTTCGTGATATGCTCTATTTTTATATTTTCGCTGGCCTTTTCCTCTATGAATTCCTGATAGACGCTATTAATCGCTTCCTCGTTTTTGCGTTCTCCGTCAATTTCTGAATCATCAAAAACAAAAAGCGATACTTTCTCCCCGGGATGATACATCAAGATGCTTAGAACATAAGACGTTAACGCCCGCTTTAGTTCGCTGGGCCTGTCTTTTGTGGGAAAGGCCATAACCTTAAATCTGTAAGGCAGAAACTGCGGCATCATTTCCCCGGAATTGAAAATTCGGGAAACCGCTTTTCTTTCGGCTTCACATTCTGCCGGGGAGATTAGCCCGGTACCGGTAGCAGTGTATCTGGGGGGATTCTTGCCGGCTGCTGTTAATTCGGCAAGCACAAATTTCAGATTCAGATCAAAGCCTCTTTTTACTCTCATGTGACCTTGTTCCATTAGCGAAGAATAAAGATAAGATGTTCCATCCGAGAGAAATAAAAGCTTTATTTCATCTTCCCCTGCAAGCCCTATTCTCGCCATAAGTTCAAGCAAAACTGTCGCGACTTTCTCAGTCTCTTGAATGGGCACATGCACGGCCAAGCGTTTGCGGGTGATGATGTCAATAAAATAGCGGCTTGCTTGCTCAAATTCCGGTCGCTTGCGGCATATAACCTGCAGGGTATTGCTGAGAACTCCCATGTGTCTAATCTCGTAGGGATCCGCTCCTTCGGAGAATGCCTCTATCAGAACCTTAGCGCTATCGGAGAGGGGGGCAGGATATTGTCCGTTCAAGGCATTTTTTACAAGTTCCGGAGTGCTGTTTCCTATTTCATTCTCCAACAGAACTGCAATGGCTTTATTTCGTAAAACGTCGTCAGTGTCGTCCGAATTCTCAGAGGCGCCCCTCCCGAGCAAGATGGCTATTTCTTCCGCCTTCTCTGGCATTCGGGGGGTTTTTTGGTCTAACTCGAGAATTACCTTTTCATATGAGGACACGTCATACTCGTCAAGCGGCTTTTCCCAGAACAATAAATCCGTTTCCCCATTTTCATTTGACTGCTTATACTCGTCGCTGAAAAAACCCGCTCCCACAATCACAAGGCTTATCATTGCTACCGCCATCGCAACAAAGAATACCACAGTGGAAGAGGAGACGCCTGCCTGCATCAAAGTTTTTACGGCTTCCTGCGCGTTCCCCTCTACGGCCGAAACCATAAAAAACATCAGGCCGAAAAAACCTTTGCGATTTAATTTTTTATTTTTTTGAACGGGCTGGGTTTCTTTCTCTATCTTTTCTGGCAATTTTTGTTTTAAATACTTGTTAACCCGTTCTATAAACGTATTTAAATCAATCGTTACAGTGACCAGTCCTGTGACCGCATCCAGATCAATCATTTCCGGTTCAATCGGTTTAATCGGCTGTCTTCTCGTGCAATCTACTCCAAGTTTTTCCCAGAATCCTCTTGCTAACCTGGCAGGCTGCAGCTTGACACTTCCAAGCCCTCTGCTTCTTAAAAATTTAAATGCCTGCCCGCACAACCGGGCGCCGTACCCTTTACGCTGCATAGCGGAATGAAGCCATATGTAATTCAATTTAACCAGATCATCCGTATGTTGAGTCAATAGCATGTTCATCACGACCATTTTTTTATACTTGACGAAAAAGTGTATTGTTCTGTCATTAGAAAATTTGTCCAATATAATCCAGAGACCATGGTTCCACAGCGCGCTTACGGAGCCGATGTGGTCTGTGTAGGGGCTCTTTTCAAACCTGCGCGTTTCGGGATATGTTAAAAACTCCTGATATGCCTGCTCCAGGCGGCCGGACCGCGCCAGGCCCTTCAACTCGCCCCATATATCTCCAAGCAAAAAACGGCGCGCCTGTTTTTGCGTAAGTTTTAACTTAAACTTTGGCTCTTTTCCGGCGTCTTGCTCATTTTTCGGTTGTTTCTTTTCTAAATAATCGTCAAACCGTTTTATGAATGCGCCCAGATCAACCGTTACCCACTCGTCGAGATTATTTTTCTCATAATTAATGCCGAAGTTCTCCCAGAAAGGTTTCACCGACTGGAAAGGAATCAATTGCAGTTTTGTGAATCCTTTGCTTTTTAACAACTTGAAGAGCTGCCTGCAAAACCGGGAGCCGTAGCTCTTCTTTTGTATCTTTTTATTAACCAGTACGTATTGCAATTCAATGAGTTTTCTGCCGTGCTGTTGCAGCAGCACTCCCGCTAACGGCATTCTCTTGTACATAACGTAGACCTTTACCGTGCGTTTTTTTCGCGACGGGACGCGACACACCCATAATCCATTGTTCCATAAGGCGCTTATTGCTGCTATATCTCTTACATAGGATATTTTTTTAAAGCTGTATTCTTTTGGATATTTTAAAAATTCATTATAAATTTGTTCCAGCCGTCCTGATTGCGCCAAGGCCTTCAGGTCTCTTCTCATATCTCCCGATAAGAGATCGCGCGCTTCTTTTTCCGTAAAATTTAACTTGAATACCGAAGTGACCGCATCGGGAACAACTTTTTCCGGCATCTCCATTTGCGCCTCGCAGAAAGGTGACCATATCGCCAGCAATGATGAAAAATCTATGCCAGTCGATATTTTTCCGGCAAGAAGATTGAGATAGGGGTTATCCCTGACGTCCGCGTTGAACTCCGGAACAATAGAAATGTATGAGATATTCCCTTTCTTGCATAACGCGCGCAGGTTTCGTGAATGGAATCCTCCCGTTATGAGGATCGCGACTTCTCTGCCGGTCTCCGAAAAACGTATGTTCCGCATGAACGCTTTGTCGCGTTTGAACGCGTATGCGTAAAAAGGCGCCATCATGCGCTGGTACGCGTCCAGTTCGCTCACGGCGCCGGCGGAAACATTCTCTTCCGTAAAGAACGTGGTATAGTTTTCCGTTTTAAAAAGAGATTCGTGAGTTTTGTAATACGTGTATTCTTCCTCGGTAAGAGTGATCCGGAATAGCTTTTTGAGAAGGGTAAGGTTCCCTGAAAGCTCATCAAGCTTTCTTTGACGGTCATTTTCAAAAAGTTTTTCTTTCAGTGCGATTTCCAGATCTTTCGCCTCTTCGGCTGCTTTTATCCAGTCAACATCATCGCAAAGAATAATGTATTCCGTATATTTACGGAATTCCGGGAATGCCGCCATGTCTATCTTAAGTTCCGCGGATTTCCGGGCGAGAAAATCATAAAAATCCTTCTGGGATATCGCCCCGCGGCTGAACCTTACGATTAGCCCTGCGAGTTCCTCAAACTCCGCCTTGGATAGCACGCCGCTCAGGGCATCTACGACGAGGGCTCTTTCCCTGTCGGCCTTCTTAAAATCTATATTTTTCTCCAGGTCCAGAGAACGCGAAAAGAGCCGCATGTTATCAAAAACAACAATATCAATTTTCTTTCGCAAAGCGTTTTCAACGAGATACGCCGCATAATCCTTAAAGGAGATCTCCTGCCTGTCATGCGCGGAACTATTCGCGTCCAATTCCGAGAGGTCTTTCGAATAGATCCGTTCTTTAAGCGACATTAAGGCGCGTTCCAACTCGTTCAGGCATTTATCCGCTTCTTCTCTGTATTCAAAAAATTCTCTAAAGGCAATAAGGTTCTTTCGGTAAAGCCCGGCATCTTCTGCTCCCCACAACGTAACTTTGCCCGGGTTATTCACCGCGAAGTGCTCCGCCCCGTTCATCAGGCCTTTTTGAACAAATTGATCGGCCGCCTGATCGCGGGCTTCCGCCTCACCGATATTCTCAAAAACGGACAGATCATATCCTCCGCTGCCACCCTCAAGATTGACCGCGTCTATCCCGTACTCCCGATTGAGATACGCTATAATGTCGGATATCTTCCGCTGCGCATTATAATCGCAGTGCGCGTCCTGTATATGAATTACAACCTGATCGGAGGAATTTCTTGCGGCATCTCTCTCGGCTACGTCCCCGAGTTCACGAGGCAGAAAGAACGTATTGATGTTCAGCCCGCCGGAAAAATGAGTCTCGCCGGCCGTAACCCGCGTTATCTCGGCGGCACAATCGGCCGGTATTATCCCGGTGAAAAGGAAGGCGCAAAGGGTGATAACAGCGGCTATTTTGATGAGGCGAGACGCACCCTTCCCGCGGCATGCGAAAAGCGCATGAATGCGGCGAATTGTACGTGTATAATAGTAATCAATCATATTCATAATCACACCCTCAGAACTCATTTCATAGTATTTTAGCTTTTTTATCTGTTAACCTCAAGCCTTTTCTCTGCCTTTTTGTTTCTTAACGAAATGCCGCCCCCGAGCACAAAAACCCCCGATTTTCTCCCTCTTCGCCCCGCACGACCCGAAACGCCACGCGCCGAACGACCCGAAGAATCGCGTTGGGGCGCGAGATCCTTCATTCGCCTTCGGCTCATTCAGGATGACGGGGGTGGCAAGCATCGCGCGTCCCAGAAAGCTCTCCGAAATACCAACACCCCAAAATACACTACTTTTTACCGCAAAAGACGCGTTGGGAGTGTTTCGTACAGAACTATGTTCTGGTAGAAATACTCCCAACGTGTCCTATACAAATACATTAAAAGGCGTGTCCCCTGTTCTCGGGGGGAGACATGTTCCCCAAAAAGTGCTTGCTTGCGGAACAAAATGCCATATAATACGTATTAATAAAAGGAGCTTACTATGGTGCTGAATATTTTTAGGAGCCGGAAATTTTCCCGGCGGATATTGTTGGCTGTTTTGATTCTTATTCTCCCGGCGTTTGTTCTCTGGGGCATGGGCAGTGTGACGTCAAGGCCCGACCTGATAGGCGAGATCGGCAGGCGTAAAATATATCCCGATGATTTCGCGAAAAGCCGTCGCGGAATAAAGGCGCAGGTACTTTTTTCGTATTACGGCGATTACGCTGCGCTGAACCAGATCTTGAATAATCGTTCCATGCTCAATCTCATGGCCTGGGAAAGACTTCTTCTTCTTGAAGCGGCTCGCGGACAAAGAATCCGTGTCTCCAACGTTGATGTTCTGAGTTTTATAGCGCGCCATCCACTCTTTCAGAAAAATGGCATCTTTCAGAGGGAAGCATATGAATCCATTCTGCGTAACACCCTTTCCATGACACCGCGCCAGTTTGAAGAGCTTGTCAGAGAAAATCTCCGAGTAAGAATTCTTCGTCAGGAAATACTTAAAAACACGGCTGTTTCCGAAGAAGAATTACTGGAATATTACGGATCGCTCCATGATCAAGTGGAGCTCTCATACGTGCTGCTGGATAAAAGCGTCTTCATGCCGGACAAGCAGCCTACTGACGAAGAAATAAAAAAGTTTTACGAAGCAAACGTTATCCGTTATACCGAGATGCCCAAAACAGAGGTGGAATATATCGCGTTACCTTACGCGGATAACGATGGGAAAAATTCTGTTCTTGCAACCGCCGAGAAAATTTACGCGCAACTTGCGGCCCCTGCATCGGGATTTACCGAAACGGCGGAGGAATTCGGACTGCGTTACGGAAAGACATCCCCTTTTTCGCGGGAAGATACGATTCCGGGTATAGTGTTTTTTAAAGAATTTCCGGAGACGGCTTTTTCTCTGAAAGAGGGCGAGATAAGCTCCCTTATATTCCCGCCGCGGGAAAAGGGAACAGCCTACATCCTGCGGAAAATTAAGGATACGCCGCCGCGAAAGTTGAGTTTTCAAGAGGCGCGCGAAGCGGCGATAAAAGATTTATCCGAAGAAACGGCCTTAGCCCGCGCAAATGAAGAGGCAAGAATATCATATGCGAAAACGAAAATGGGCTCCGATACCCTGGAAGAGACAGCGCAGAAATTCGGGCTGAAGGTCCAGCAAACCGGGCCGATATCCTCAGAGGGATATGTTGAAAATGTGGGCTCGGCTAAAAAAATAGTTGCTGTCGCGCGAAAATTAGCACCCGGCGATATTGTTCCGCCCATATCTCTTAAAAACGGAACGATTCTTGCGCGTGTAGACCAAATTGTGCCGGCCTCCGAGACCGACTTTGGAAAAGAAAAAGCAAAACTGCGTGAAGCTCTCCTAAGTAGAAAGCAGATGCAGGCCCTGGAGACATGGTTCAGAGAAAACAAACAGCGAATAATTTTAAAAAGATCTCTGGAGGGTATCTAAACGCGCGGGGTCACTCAAGAAATTTCTTGAGTTCTTTCATAAAATACGACACGTCCTTGAACCTGCGATAGACCGAGGCAAATCTCACATAGGCCACTTCGTCAAGTTCATATAACTCTTTCATGACCATGTTCCCTATCACCGTTGATTTCACTTCGCTTTCGGCTTTTTTCTGGATCTCTCTCTCAATCGTTTCAATCACTTTCTCGATTCTGTCCATGCTCACGGGGCGTTTTTCGCAGGCCTTTATAACGCCTTCTTTGATTTTTTCTCTGTCAAATCTCTTGCGTGTGCCGTCGCGTTTAACCACCATCAAAGGCGCTCTCTCCACATATTCGTAAGTGGTAAAGCGCTTTTCGCATTTAAGACATTCCCGGCGCCTTCTTATATTAAGGCCTTCGCCGCTCATGCGCGAATCTATGACCTTATCGTCTACGCTCCCGCAAAACGGACATTTCATAACGTCACCGTTTCAATTTTTATGCCGGCCTCGTGTAAAAACTTGAGGGCAAATTCGTCGGGATACTCTCCCGACGTGATAACTCTTTTTATGCCGGCATTGATAATCATCTTGGCGCATATGCTGCACGGACGTGTCGTGATATACAGGGTAGCGCCGTCAAGACTCACACCATGGCGCGCGGCCTGCAGAAAAGCGTTCTGTTCGGCGTGAAGCGCCCTGCAAAGTTCGTGACGCTGGCCGGACGGCACCCCGAGTTTTTCCCGGAGGCAACCGATTTGGTCGCAATGAGTGATGCCGGTAGGCGCGCCGTTATACCCCGTCGCGAGCACTTGCTTGTTCTTCACGACAACGGCCCCGACCTTTCTCCGCATGCAGGTTGACCTTGTCGCGACAAGCCCGGATATTCTCAAAAAATATTCGTCCCATGACGGGCGTTTTATCTCATCTTTACAAGACGTTGTTTTCTCTGGCTGTGGCTCTGTCATTTTCAGGCTGATCCCTTCTCCATCTCTTTTATCCATTCTCCATACAAGGGGAATTCCCTCAAAAACCCTTTGACCGCGTCACGAATGAGATTAAGCTGTTTGTCGTCTTTTCGTGATTTAAGTGCATCGTCTATGAACGCGGCAATCCTATCCATTTCAGGTTCCCTCACGCCCCTGGTCGTTACAGCGGGCGTTCCCAGCCGTATGCCGCTGGTAACAAAAGGACTCGCCTTATCAAATGGTATGAGGTTCTTGTTAACGGTTATGCCGGCCTTGTCCAGGCATACCTCGGCTTCTTTTCCTGTGATACCTTTGGGCGAAAGATCCACCAGAAGCAAATGATTATCCGTGCCGCCCGAGACCAGCCGATACCCCCTGGATCCGAGCTGCTCGGCGAGCCGCCTGGCGTTTCGGATGATATGTTTCTGGTATTCTTTAAAATTCTCCTGCAGGGCTTCCTTGAACGCCACGGCCTTACCCGCAATAACGTGCATCAGGGGACCTCCCTGAATGCCCGGAAAGATCTCTGAGTCAATTTTTTTAGCGAATTCTTTTCTGCACAGTATCATGCCGCCCCTCGGACCCCTGAGGGTTTTATGCGTTGTGGTGGTTACGAATTCTGATACGCTCACGGGATCGGGATGGAGCCCGGCGGCGACGAGACCCGCGATGTGAGCCATGTCTACCATGAGTATGGCGCCGATCTCATCGCATATCTCCCGAAATTTTGCGAAATCTATAATGCGCGGATAGGCCGAAGCTCCGGCAATTATCATTCGCGGCCGGTGCTTCATCGCCTTCCGGCGGATATCATCAAAATCAAGCGTTTCGGTTTTATCGTCCACCCCGTAAAATACCATGTTAAAATATTTCCCGGAAAAGTTCTTGCGGTGCCCGTGCGTTAGATGCCCCCCGCATGAAAGATCCATCGCCATGACCGTATCGCCGATATTCAGCATGGCGAAATACACGGCCATGTTTGCCTGCGACCCCGAATGCGGCTGCACGTTAACATGTTCAGCCCCGAATAGTTTCTTTGCCCGGGCAATCGCGATGTCCTCGGCTACGTCAACAAAATCGCATCCCCCGTAATACCGCGCATGCGGATATCCTTCGGCGTATTTGTTTGTCATGGATGAAGAAACCGCTTCGGTAACCGCGCGGCTCACAAAATTCTCGCTTGCTATGAGTTCTATCCCGTCACTCTGTCGTTTTGTCTCGGAGAGAACTGCCCGGAATATTTCCGGATCTGTTTTTTTTAAATGTTCCATGGTTCCCCTTACTTGAATACTTTTTTTTCCAACGCTTTTATCTGCCGAACTCGTCTTGCGTGCCGAGCGCCGAGCGCTTTTGCTCCAAGCCACGCCTTTACCACGCGAACGGCCTTTTCGCTACTGATCCGCGTAGCCGCCAAAACAAGAACATTCGTATCGTTGTGCCGGCGCGCAGAGAGCGCTTCGGCCACAGAATTGCATACCCCGGCTCTCACTCCGCGCCTCTTATTGGCGATTATCGCCATCCCTATACCGGTCTTGCAAATAACAATGCCCCTTTTTGCCTTTCCGCTGGAAACCCTTTCTGCCACGTCAAATCCGATTCTGGGATAATCGCACGCATCCGGCGAATCCGTTCCCAGATCCTCAACCACGAACCGCGCTTTCTTTAACGCGGTTTTTATTTTCTCTTTCAGGCAAAATCCGCCGTGATCGGCGCCTATCGCTATTTTTCCAGCCATTTTATGAACCCCTCCACGGATTGTTTTACCTGCTCTAAAGTTTCCCTGTAAAAACTCAGCGGTTTTCCTATCGGATCCATTATAGACGCCTCATCAACTGCGCGGGGCGCAAACGCGCCCAGATATCGCGTCTTTTCTGCAGCGTCAGGCATGAATGTCAAGACCCTTGCCAAATGCACGGGTTCCATCACGAGTATCATGTCGGCCCACTCCACGAGTTCCCTCGTGAGTGTTTTAGAAACGCTCTTCTCCGCGGGAACTTTTGCTTCTGCAAGAACCGCAAGTGTTTCCGCGGTCGGACAAGCTCCCATGATCCCCATTGTTCCGGCTGATTTTGCTTCTATTGAGAGTTTTTTCTCCGCGAACCGTTTTTTTGAATACGCTTCGGCCATTATACTGCGACAGCTGTTCCCGGTGCATACAAATAATACTCGTTTTATTTCTTTCATGCTTGGCCGGCCTCAGCGGCTCTTGTATTTAATCTTCCGGTTTTTCGCGTCAATCTTCCGGATAAGCGTTTTCTTGTGCGCTTTCAATTTTTGTTCCATGGCGGGCGAACTGATGCCGATTATCTGCGCGGCAAGTATCGCGGCATTAACGGCGCCCGCCTCTCCTATGGCCACGGTAGCCACGGGAACACCCGAAGGCATCTGGACCGTGGAAAGCAAAGAATCCATCCCATCAAGTTTTGTCTTCATGGGAACACCTATTACCGGCAGTGTCGTATGCGCCGCTATTATGCCCGCCAAATGCGCGGCGCCGCCGGCTCCGGCTATGATAACCTTTATTCCTTTTTTTCTCGCTTTTTTAGCAAACACGGCCGTTTTGTCCGGCGACCGATGCGCGGAAAAAATATTGACCTCATATTGAAGCCCGAACTTTTCCAGCGTTAGAATCGTTTCCTTCATGACCGGCATGTCCGAGTCGCTTCCCATGACCACGCTGACTATCGGTTTTTTCTTCATATCCCCGCCCGCTTTCCTGTTTTTTTGCGTGCTATGTCTTCCCTATACTGCATTCCGTCAAAATGTATCTTCCGAACCGCCTTGTACGTGTTCTCCACGGCTTCCGTTATTCCCTTGCCCCTGCCGACAATATTTAACACTCGTCCGCCGGAGGTAAAAAGTTCCCCGCCGTCCGCGCGCGTGCCCGCATGAAATACCAGCGCGCCTTCGTCTGCCGCTTTATCACACCCTGTTATGCTTTTACCTTTTTCATACTGCCCGGGATATCCTCCCGATGCCAGAACAACACATACATGTTCGGCCTCGTCCCATTCCGGTCGTATCCCGGAAAGATCGCCTTCGGCTGTCTTCATCAGAAGTTCCGCTAGATCCGATTTCAATCGCGGCAATATGACCTGAGTCTCAGGATCGCCAAACCGCACATTATATTCAAGCACTTTCGGGCCGGAAGAGGTCAGCATGAGCCCGGCATAAAGAACACCTTTATAAACGATACCCTCTTTCCGCAAACCCTCTATAGTCGGCTTCACGACCGAATGCATGACAGCATTAAATAATTTTTCGTCAAAAAAAGGCACCGGCGAATACGCCCCCATCCCTCCGGTATTGGGTCCGGTATCACCGTCATGAGCGCGTTTGTGGTCCTGGCTGGCGGCGAGCGGTATTATATTGCGTCCGTCCGTCACGACAATCAAAGAAACCTCTTCGCCCGTGAGATATTCTTCAACGATTATCTTTTCGCCGGCGGGGCCGAATTCTTTTCGGACGAGCATCGCTTCGGCCGCGTCAACGGCCTCCTCCGCCGTCTCTGCGATAAAGACCCCCTTGCCCGCAGCAAGACCGTACGCCTTAACTACCAGAGGCAGATCGACCGAAAGTATGTATTCCCGCGCTTTTTTAAAATCTTCAAAAATGCGAAACCGCGCCGTCGGTATGTCATATCGCGCCATCAGTTCTTTCGCGAATATCTTGCTTGATTCCAGTCGGCTAGCGGCGCGGGAAGGCCCAAAAACGCGTATACCTGCTTTTTCCAGATCATCCGTTATCCCCGCAGCCAAAGGAATCTCCGGTCCGACAACAACCAGATTTACGTTCTTCTCTTTGCAGAAACGAACGACTTCGGAATGTTTCGTAACATCAAGGTCTATATTAACGGCGTCTACGCCCGTTCCGCCGTTACCCGGCGCGCAGTACAGGCCTTTCACCGCAGGGCTTTGTCTTAATTTCCAGCATAACGCGTGTTCGCGTCCGCCGGATCCGATAACCAGTATATTCATGAGGTCGGCACCATTTTCATAAAATGTCCACGCCGCTCCGGCCTTTGGTTATTTCCCCTATTTTCCAGCTTTCCAAACCGAATTTTTTCTTGAGTATTTTTCGCGCTTTTACCGCGTCCGCGGCAGAAAGAATAAATGTCATGCCGATACCCATGTTAAATGTTCGGTAAAGTTCTGTTTCTTTCATGCCGGTTTTTTTTGATATGAGCTTGAATACTTCGGGAATACGCCACGTGCCTTTTCGGATAACTGCTCTCGCCCGCGCGGGAAGAGCTCGCGGTATATTGTCGTAAAACCCGCCGCCGGTGATGTGCGCCACGCCTTTAATTTCAGCCACACGCGCCACTTCAAGAAACGGTTTTACATAAATATGCGTGGGTTCCAGCAAAAGCCGATGTTTCTTTTTCATCTCCGCCGCGGTGAATATCTTCCGGACGAGAGAATACCCGTTGGAATGGAGCCCGCTGGATGCCAGGCCCAGGATAACATCGCCGGGCCGCACTTTTTTTCCGTCTAAAACCTTTTTTTTATCAACGATTCCCACGGCGAAACCGGCCAGATCATATTCCCCGTCGGGATACATTCCGGGCATCTCCGCCGTTTCCCCTCCGAGAAGCGCGCATCCTGCCTCGCGGCACCCTTTTACTATTCCCTTGATAACATCGCTCCAGATCTTTTCGTCCAGTTTGCCTGTAGAAAAATAATCAAGAAAGAACACGGGCCGCGCGCCTGAACAGATTATATCGTTCACGCTCATTGCCACGAGATCTATACCCACGGTGTCGTGCTTGCCGGCTATCTGCGCGATTTTTAGTTTCGTGCCCACGCCGTCCGTGGCAGAGACCAGAAGCTGGTTTTTTACGCCGAACACGGCCGGGTTAAAAAACCCGCCGAATCCGCCCACGGAACCCATGCTTCCCGTAGTTCTCGTTGTATTAATCAGTTTTTTCGTTTTTTTTATGAGCCGGTTCGCCTTGTCTATATCAACGCCGGCGTTCTTATAAGTGATGTTCTTTTTTTTTGCCATTCGTAATCCGCCTCAATACAGGGTATTACAACCCTATTTTTCTGAAGATCGCGTCAATGTGCCTGAGATGATACTCTACCCGAAAACAATCTTTGATCTCGTCTCTGGACATGTATTTACCGATCTCACCGTCAATCAGAACCATCTCCCTGAAATCCCCGCCGTTCTCATGCGCTTTAAGAGCGAGCGACTGCACGATTTTATACGCCCCTTCGCGTGTCGCCCCTTTTCTGACCAACTCAAGCAAAAGCCGCTGAGAATAGATCAGCCCTTTCGTGGCGCCTATATTTTCAAGCATTTTTTTCTCGTTCACGATAAGCGTTGAAACCAGAGACGTCGCTTTATCCAGCATGTAATCCAAAAGTATCGTGGAGTCCGGTATGATTATGCGTTCAACCGAAGAATGTGAAATATCACGTTCGTGCCACAACGCCACGTTTTCAATACCCGCGGTCGCGTTACCTCTCAGCACTCTCGCAAGACCCGTTATGCGCTCACAGATAATCGGGTTCTTCTTGTGCGGCATGCTTGAAGATCCGGTCTGGCCGGCGCCGAAAAACTCCTGCACTTCAGCCACTTCGGTTCTCTGCAGTCCGCGAAACTCAACCGCTATCTTCTCCAGTGTCGCTCCGACAAGGGCAATTGTATTAAGATACTGCGCGTGTCTGTCTCTCTGCAATACCTGGCTGGATACCGTGGCCGGCTCCAGATCCAGTTTTTTGCAGACGTATTCCTCTACAAACGGTTCCACGTTGGCAAACGTGCCTACCGACCCGGACATCTTGCCGACAGCTATAACACTGCGGGCTTCGCATAACCTTTTGAGATCGCGTTCGGCTTCTCTGAAAAAAAGCGCCATTTTGAGGCCGAATGAGGTGGGTTCCGCATGCACTCCGTGTGATCGGCCCATCATCGGGGTATTCTTGTATTTCAGCGCCTTTTGTTTCAACGCCCCGATGAGCTTTTCCATATCTTCTATGAGGATATCCATGGCTTCGGTCATCATGACCGCAAGCGCCGTATCAAGAACATCGCTGGACGTCAGCCCGTAATGCAGATATTTCGCTTCATCTCCGACATTTTCGGACACGTTCCGGATAAAAGCCACGACGTCATGATGCGTCTCTTTTTCTATTTCTTTTATGCGGCCCACATCAAAGCGGGCCCTTTTTTTGATGATTTCCAGAGAAGCTGCGGGTATAATACCCTGCTCGGTAAATGCTTCACAGGCAAGCAGTTCGATGTCCAGCATCTTGCGGAACTTGTTTTCATCCGTCCATATCTTTCCCATCACGGAACGCGTGTATCGTTCTATCATATTTCTACCCCTATCGTTGCTAAAATCAACATGAATCCCCAGTCGGAATATTTTTTATAGCATATATAACAGTCCCTGTCAATTCATCATAAAGCCCTTGCCACTTTGCGCCGGATTTGCTATAATCTCCACTCCATATCAGGTTTATTTCAACGCGGGGTGGAGCAGAGGTAGCTCGTGAGGCTCATAACCTCAAGGTCGGCGGTTCGATTCCGTCCCCCGCAACCAAATTACAAATAGAATTCGTAGGGGCAGGTTCCAAGCCTGCCCTTTCTACGTAAATGGGCGGGTTTAGAACCCGCCCCTACGTTTTCTTCTCCCATCCCCGAAATCGCAAATTGAAGAAAAATGTCAAAAACGGCTATTTCCCGTGCTCAGGGGTGTCCCCAAATGGCATGTCCCCCAATATGATAGCCCCGAAGGGCGGGGTGACCCCGCCCCTACTCAAAATTTGCGGAGCAAATTTTGTCTACGAACGAAGCGCGGTGCGAAGAATTGACTGAGGGCCTCGTGGCTATGCGCCCTTGGACCAAAAAACCACACCCCATTAATTTACACTACATTTTTCCGCAAAAGACGCGTTGTGAGTGTTTCGTACGGAATCTCATTCCGGTAGAAATACTCACAACGTGTCCTATACAAATACATTGCAAAGAATTTTCAAGCGGTTTCTATGCCCATTCTCGCGAGCAAGGCCCTCAGGCAATTCTCCGTACCGTTCAAGGCCAATTCCAAAAACGCGTCAAAACGGCTATTTTTCGTGCTCAGGGGTGCCCCACGAGATTACGCGGCGGTGTGGAGGACGCGGCGGTGGAGTTGGTATATTTCGGTGCATTCTTCTATGAGCGGGCCTGGTTTTGGTATGAAAATGAATACGTTTGAGAATCCTTCTTGGGGCTTGATCTCTATATCCGGATTCTCGTTGCCTCTGGCGAGGGCGAACACCTGTTTCAGCGCCAGTTTCATTATTTCCATGATACGCATGTCACGCTCCGCTGTAAGCTCGCTGTTGTCTATTCCCACGAGAAACGTATCGGCATCGTCTCTTAGCGATTTGAACTTGTCGGAAAGAACCTCGTTCATCCCGGAAAGCACAATGGTTTTCGTCCCGGCGCCGAGCCGGGTCTTTTCCGCGGTCATGATCTCCATTAAATTTTCTCCACCCGCGGTTTTAAACGATATGCCTCTTGATGCGCAAAACTTTCTCATGGCCGTAAAAACCGGGTTCAGAAAATTATACTGCGGAGAGCCTTTCTCATAGCCCTTTATCCAGCCGATATCCAGCACGACAAGAATGCGCTCTTTCTGCGGGTTATTTCTCGTCTCAAACTCGCGGCAGAACACCGCATCGATAAGACCCTGCGCTTCGTCTCTTTTCGGGCCTTCTACACGCGGCATCTCGGCCTCTCGGGCCTTTGCCATTCTGCTGAAAACGCCCGAAAACGCCGCTTTTATTTTCGGGTTGTTGCTTTTCATTATGTTGTTTATGATGCGTTTGCATATCTGGTGCGCGTCCTGTCTGTCCGCCAGGCCGTACAATCTTCCAATATCTTCAAAACTCACGCCGCTCTTATAACAATGCTCCATGAAAATCCGGATGTTTTTTTCTTTCGTTGGTGAGGGTGGCAAAATCTCTCTCAGGGCATTTTCTTTTTCTTCAAGGCCGATACGTACCTCTGCTTCGTTTTCAATCAAAAGTGCGGCCTTATATGTTTCCGGGTTATCCGAGAACTGCACCCGGCTTGCATTTTCTTCGTCGGATTGTTTCTCCGCCACCTGAATGGCGCGTTTGATCTCTTTGCTGAAATTAATGTTAACTGCAGGTTTCCCTTTGAACTTGCTTATCGCTTTCATGAGCGTATCATCCAGAAGGTCTATCACATATTCTTCATCGAACGACAGTTTTTTTTCGTCTACGTGTTTCTTTAATATTTCTCGGGTTTCCGCCCAGTTCTCGCGCGTGAACTTGGCCTCTTCTTCTGGTGGAGGCAAGAAATCTTCTATGCCCACATCCTTCTTTAGCGCCTTGACCGCTCTTTTGCCGCGATTTTTGCCTCTAAACCGGTTTTTCAGAGCATAAACCGCAATAAGCGTTATTAATGATTTGTCTCCGAAGACCGGGAGTTCTTTTCTGAAATGTTTCAATTCCAGCGCTCCCGGTTGCATTTCCAAAGTCGCGGCCAACAATTCAACAAGATAGCAGCGCGCCGAAATTGGAACTGTGTCCCAAAAAATATGCTCCTTTTTAAATTTCTCAAGAATTTCATGTTTCGTTATAATCGTTTTTTCTGGTGTCTTTTCCGTTATAATCGTTTTTTCTGGTTCCTCTATCCCTAATTTTTTCAGGCTTTCTTTCGCGATCTGCTTTTTCTTTCTATCGGGAGAGGCTCCCATTTCCTTTAAAATCGGCATTACTTTCTTCAGCAAGGCCTCTTCAAAAAATACAGCTTCATACTGCATCTCGCCCATAGCATTTCGCGTTCTTTTTGCCATCCCTATCTGAAAAAGCGCTCTGAGGTCGAATTTTGCCGTATATTCAGACAGGCCCGTTTCCTCAGCAACCTCTCTCGCGGTGACGGGGGCGGTTTTCTTAAGGAGC
>CAZGOZ010000019.1:0-18796 GCA_964528025.1 uncultured Planctomycetia bacterium | reverse complement strand
GACAAGAAAGCAGCTGAAAAGAAAGTAGGTCACCTTTAAAGGTGACCTACTTTCTTCGTGACGCGGATTCGAGAGTAGGGCATCCTACGAGCGGGTATTACGCGTAAGGCCGGAGGGCATGCTTTCGTACAGGGAGGATCCACACCGGGCGGAGGGGCCCTGGTAGAAAGCATGCCCTCCGGTCTTGTCACCTACTTTCTGAGCGAAGCGAAGGATCTACTCCCCACGAGCGGTCATTATGCGTAAGGCCGGAGGGTATGCTTTCGTACAGGGAGGATCCACACCGGGCGGAGGGGCCCTGGTAGAAAGCATACCCTCCGGTCTTGTCACGTATTACCCGAGTAAAGCGCCATTAAGAGTTTTGCGTGTCAAATGACGGGTTTTGCTGTAAAATAGCCGTGTATTATAATGAAAAATAAATATGATTATCTTGTGATAGGGAGCGGCCCTGCGGGTTATGCTTCAGCTGTGAAGGCATCACGGCTTGGCTTGAAGACCGCCATTGTTGAAAGATATCCGCATCTGCCGGGAGGGGTGTGTCTCAATGAAGGGTGTATCCCCGCGAAGTCACTATACAACAGCGCGAAGATCTATGACGCGGTTCGGAATAACGCCGGGCTGTGCGGACTCGGGACATTTCGCGGCCGCGCCAACATGTCCGCGTTTGTTGAAAAAAGCAGAGCGGCTGTCAGTCAACTGCATAAAGGGCTTTTGTTCCTGTTCAAAAAGAACGGAATAGATTTCATCGGAGGAACGGCACGTTTCGTTAATGACCGCACCGTTCGCGTATGCGGCCCGGAAGGTAAATCGGTTGAGATAAAAGCCGAAAAGATACTTATTGCGACGGGTTCTATTCCTAAATCCCTGCCATTCGCTCCTTTTGACTCGGAACGCGTGATAAGTTCTTCCGACGCCATTCGTCTGAGCAAGGTACCTGAAGAGATGCTTATCGTCGGCGGCGGATCTATCGGGGTGGAATTTGCGTCTTTTTTTAATACAATAGGAACGAAAGTGTCTGTGGTTGAGGCAAAAGATTCTATCCTTCCGGAGTTTGACAGGGAAATTTCGGGATATCTCGAAGCAGCGCTTAAGAAAAAAGGTATAAACATTAACACTTCCGGAAGTATAGAAGAAAAGAACATAGCCGAAGAAAACGGCCCTGTTTTGGTGTGTATCGGGCGTAATCCTGCCACATCTGAGTTGGGGCTTGAAGAAGCGGGAATCGAGACCGACAGCGGGGGATTTATCCCGGTAAACGCGGCCATGAGAACGAGTGTCCGAAATATCTACGCGGCAGGTGATGTGGTGAATACGCCCATGCTGGCGCACCTTGCTTCCGCAGAGGGAGAGACGGCAGCCGCGGACGTTGCGGGCGGCATTCCTGAGCCGATTGATTATACCTCTGTTCCGCATGCTGTCTACGGCAGTATTCAGGCGGCGAGTGTCGGAATGTCCGAGGAAAAGTTAAAGGAAAAGGGCGTGCAATTTACGGTCGGAAAATCATTTTTTAAGGCCAATGGCAGAGCCGTGAGCTGCGGGGAAACGGAAGGATTAGTAAAAGTGCTTGCGGATAAAAAAACCGGGAAACTTCTGGGAGTCCACATCGTCGGGCATGAAGCCTCGGAATTAATCAATGAATTTGTTGTTGCAAAAAGAGCGGGCCTTTCCGCCGAAGACGTCGGAAAGGCGGTACACGCGCATCCCACCTTCGCGGAACTGGCCCGCGATGCCTGCCGCGCGATTCCGCGGAGAGAGAGAGGATAACATGGAAATACTCACAATTTTGCTTTTATTCACTCTTGTCGCGCTCATGGCATATCAGATATTAAAATCCCGTTCCGGCCGCGGAAACGAACGAATGGAAGCCGTTCTCAGCGAAAAGCTTAATGGTTTTTCCGAGAATATCCGCCAGACCATGGATAAAACACGGGAAGAGGTGGAACGGTCCAAAGATTTTCTCTCCGGCAACGCGATAAAAACACTGGAACATATTAATAACATGAATGGTATAGTGAACAGCCTGGTCAAACAGCAGGAGAAAGCGCAGCAACTCGGCCAATCTCTAGAATATCTTCTACAGTCCCCGAAACTCAGGGGAGATTACGGAGAAACCATTCTGGAGGAGATGCTGGACCGCGTTTTGCCGAAAAAAGGAATGTGGGAACGGCAGTATGAGATTGAGGGAGGGGAAAGGGTTGACGCGGTTGTGAAGTACAAGGATGTGGTCGTTCCGATAGATTCCAAGTTCCCGAAGGAGGATTATCAGAAATATCTTGCGGCTACCTCGCCCGAGGAAAAGAAAAAGTACTGGTCCGATTATGAAAAAACCCTAAAGATTCAAATCAATTCCATAAAAGACAAGTATATCAAACCCGAGAAAGGGACCACTGAGTTTGCTCTTCTTTTTATCCCGTCGGAATCTATTTATTACGAAACGATAGCTGAAAAGAATCACGTGGGCGATATATGTCAGATATATGAGTATGCGACCTCTCGCAAGGTAATTCCGGTAAGCCCCAACACCTTTTATGCGTTCCTGCATGTGATACTACTCGGGATAAGAAATATTGAAATCGCGAAAGAAGCCCGGAAGCTGCAGTCGATGCTTTCAGGGCTTGAAAGGGATTTCGGTTTTTTCTACAATAATTTTGAGAATATCGGGAAGTCCATAGAGAAAGCCGCCAGAGTTTATGGCGCCGGAGAAGGACAGATACAGAGGTTCAAGAAAAATCTGGATTCCGTGCTGAAGCTTGAAATATCCCGCGAAGACGCCTCTTCCGAAGAAGGCGGTGTTCTTTCGCAGGTCGGAAACGATGATCCGACAGAGGGGGTCGTTTGACGCGTGTGGAGGCAATGCTGTGGGAAAAGCTGGATGAAGGCAGAGTGCGCTGCGGGCTTTGCGCCCATCGCTGCGAGATAAAAGAGGGCGATTTCGGTTTTTGCAGAGTGAGACAGAATTCTCTCGGAAAACTTTACACGCATGTGTACGGACGGACCGTTGCCGAAAATACGGACCCGATTGAAAAAAAACCTTTATATCATTTTTTGCCTGGATCAAGCGCTTATTCCATAGCAACGGTTGGATGCAATTTCCGATGTTCTTTTTGTCAGAACTGGGCAATCTCGCAGGTCTCATCAGAAAAAAGCGGCGATGGATTTTTCCGCGCGCTGTCGGAAAAAGGGCATGAAATGTCGCCGGAAGCGATAGTAGACGAAGCGGAACGCAGCGGATCAAAAAGCATAGCGTATACTTATACAGAGCCGACCGTATTTTTTGAATATGCGCATGATACCGCTCGCATCGCGCGCGCAAAAGGGCTTAAAAATTGTTTTGTGACGAATGGGTTCATGACTAAAGAGGCAATAGATAAGATCAGGCCTTATCTGGACGCGGCTAACGTGGACCTTAAATTTTTCAAAGATGATACATACAAAAAATTATGCAAGGGGCGCCTTCAACCCGTGCTGGATTCTATCAAGAACATGAAGGATGCCGGGATATGGGTGGAAGTTACCACTCTGGTTATCCCGGGAGTGAATGACACCGACGAAGAATTAAGGGGTATTGCCGTATTTCTGGCGAGGACGGGAAAAGAGATTCCTTGGCATGTAAGCCGTTTTCATCCTGACTACAGGTATACTAGTAGCGGCCCCACGCCGCTTGAGACAATAGAAAAAGCTGTTGAGATAGGCAAGGCGGAAGGGCTCAAGTATGTTTATCCCGGGAATGTCCCCGGCGGCGGGGAGACGAACTGTTACGCCTGTGGAAAGGTTCTGATAGACCGGACGTCTTTCAGCGGAAAGATAAACAGGGAAAATTTTGATGAAGGCAAATGCCGCGCGTGCGGCGCTGTCATTGAGGGCGCATGGCGATAAAACGGAGAATTATATGAAAAAAGTGGGTTTAGTTTTATTGGTGCTGATTCTTATTGCCGGAGGGTTCATCTATTATAACCGGTTTAAGATTGTTAAGTTCTCCGCGGAGTCAATTATCAGAGAGAATCTGCCTCCGTATGTGAAGATCAAAGAACTCACGCTTGATCCGGAAGCAGGAACTTTAAAGGCAAAAGGGCTTACCGTTGAAGGCCCGAAAGGGTTTGAATCAAAATTTCTCGCCGGGATAGAGGAACTTTCCTGCAAGTACCGTCTAAAAGGGAACAATATATTAAACGGTATAGAAATCACGCGGATTGCCGCGGTGATGCCGATTATAAACATTGAACGGCGTGCGGACGGGCATATGAACGTCAACGAAATGAGCACGGTAATGGCTCGTAAGAAAATTTCTGCTACCGGCGCGATAGGCGGAGGTTTGGCAGCTGCCGCCAAGGGCATCGCCGGGCGCAGCGACAAGAAAAAGAGCATATCCGATTTTATCAGTTTGCCGGATGTCATTGAAATTCGTAACGGGGCGGTAGTTTTTCGAGACGGACTCGTGTCGCAACGCCCTTATAAACTAACCTTTGAACGTCTGGCCGGTACCTTGACCATAAAACTGAGTGAAAATTTTGAGAAAGTGACATGGGTTGCGAGCCGGGGCGAAGGGTTTGTTAACGGCGATGTATCTCAGAGAATCGGTTGGGAGATCTCGCTTGATCCGGCGGCCGAGACATTGACGATGTCAAACACGTATAAAGCGGACAACGTGGATATTACTCTGTTTAAACCGTATTATGATGAGTATTCTCCGATAGTGATTACAAACGGCAGGTTCTCAGGGTCGCTTATTTTTAATTTTGATAACAACAATATTGGTTCTATGAATACGCTGGTTATACGGGGACTGCGGTTCGCCATGAAAGAAGGAGACGGCGGGATGCTGTCAATGAGGGGCTGGACGGAGCTCATTCTTCCAGATGTGATTACATACCTTCAGTCGTCGCCGGATGAGGTGGTATTTGATTTTAAGATCAAAGGGCCCATGGAAAACCCCCGGTTTTATCTTGGACCTCAGGTAAAAAAAGCGATACAGTTCGCGGTAGTAGATAAAGTTTCCCAGGTGCTGGAGAACATGAGCAACCCGGAAGGAGCCGCTCAAGCCGGCACTAAAGCCGTTCAGAGCGACACGGAAAAGGTAGTCAACCTCATAAAAGGGTTGCTGGATAGATAGATGGGTAAGTGCATAGAGCAGAGTAATGTCAAATGACAAAATCCAAAGCACAAAATAAGCACAAATAAATTAATGACAAAATCCAAAACCAGGGTTTTGTTATTTGGATTTGAGATTTTGGATTTATTTTGGATTTTGTGCTTTGTCATTTGGATTTCACTATTTACTGTTCACAATAAAATAAAGGAGGAAGAGATGGTTTTGCTGGTAAAAGTGTTATCAATTGTGCTGATAGTTTACGGATGTCTCATAGTTTTGAGACCGGGCATTTTCAAGAAAATTATTGAATATGCGAAGGAGAAGAAGGAAAGGATCTACATTGCAAGCGGCGCCAAAGCATTGCTGGGTGTATTACTTGTAGTTGCTTCTTTTAGGTGCCGTATTTCCTGGATCGTTCTTGTTATTGGAGGATTGACGGTTCTTGGGGGCATTGCCGGGTTTCTGGTCAAGAAAGAGGTTGTAACTAAGATGCTGGATTGGGCTGAGACGAGATCCGCTCGGGATATGTACGTGCTGGGCGGTGTGGCTCTTTCTTTCGGAGTGCTGCTTGCTCTGGCCGCGTAACAATGCAACACAGAGGACACTGAAGAGAGCAGAGGGCACCTGCAACACAGAGAACACTGATCTCAGTGTTCTCAAAAGTTTCAGTGCGCTCAGTGTTGCAGGGAAGAAGTTTATGAGATTGTACGGAAAGAATCCCATCTTGGAGCGTATAAAAACCGCTCCGGAGACAATACAGCGGTTATATCTACAGAAACGAACGGATCTTTCCGCAATAGTGCGGGAAGCGGCTGATCGCGGTCTTGTTTTCGAATCAGTAGATAAGGCCTGGCTTATACGAGAATGCGGAAAAGTGCATACTCAAGGCGTCATGGCTGAGGTGGAAGAATTCAAATATACGCCTTTTTCGGAGATCCTTTCGGCATGTCTTGACGGAAAAGAGGTCCCCATCTTTCTGGACGGTGTAACCGACCCCCAGAACTTGGGCGCGGTCATCAGAAACATAGCCTGCCTGGGCGGTTTTTCAATCGTCATATCGGAACATGGATCCGTCCATGTGAATGAAACAGTTCTGCGTGTAGCAAACGGCGGCGAAAATCATATCAGGATAGCGCATGTCCCGAATATTTCCGAAAAGATCAGAAAGGCGAAGAAAGAAGGCATCTGGATAATCGGCGCGGTTGCCGGGGATGCGAACGATATCTCCGGAACGGATTTGAACTTTCCGCTTGCTGTTGTAGTCGGGGCTGAGGGCGGGGGGATACGTCCGGGACTTCAAAAGCAGCTGGATAGCTCTGCGTCTCTCGCAATGCGCGGAGCTTCCTTGTCATATAATGTTGCCGTTGCGGCAACGCTGTTTTGTTACGAGATTAATAGGCATCGGGAGCACGGCGCAGGGGTGGAGAGAAAATAGCAAAATGCACAAAAGATACGAGACACAAGAAACAATAACCAAACAATAATCAATGACCAAATTCGAATAACCAAACAGGAAAAACAGTTGTTTGATTATTGTGATTTGAATATTGTTTGTATCTTGTAACTTGTATCTTGGTTATTTTCACGCTGCAGATAACATGGAGATGAAATGACTAAAGCGACTAAAGAGCGGTTAAAGCGAATACGCGACCTCATGCGTGACGGGCGGACTCGTGACGCTGAAGGGCTCTTTGTGGTTGAGGGCGCAAAAATTGTCCATGACGTGATTCGCGGCGGAGTCGCTGTGGATTCGGTAGTGATGTCCTCTGATTTTGCCGCGAGAAAAGAAAACAGTGAATTTTTGCAGAAAATTTCCCATAAAAAAATACCGGTTTTCACGGCAAGCGACGCTGAGTTTGAAAAATTGTCTTCTCTTCGTCAGCATCAAGGGATACTGGCAACAGTCGCAAAGCCCGAACGTTTTTCGCGACCTGCCGAACGCGGTAAAAAAACGATTTCAGTTCTTTGTGACGGAATACAGGATCCCGGAAACCTTGGCGCCATAATCAGGACAGCCGCGGCCTTCGGGGCTCACGCGGTAATGCTTTCGGGTGAGACAGCGGATGTGTTCAGCCCGAAGGTTGTCAGGGCATCAAGCGGGACGGTGCTTGACATTCCGGTGCGGACATATGACACGGATGAATTAAAAGAACTTGTTAAAAATAAAGAGTATCGTCTTCTTGTCAGCTGCCCTCCAGGACGCAATAGCCGGGATATCCGCGAATTTAAGAATGCCATCGGTCATTTGGTCCTTGTTTTCGGAAGTGAAGGCCAAGGGGTCTCCAGCGAGATCTCCCGTATGGCGGACGTTTTTTTTCACATACCGCTTTCCGAAAACGTTGAATCTCTCAATGTGAATGCCGCCGCCGCGATAGCGTTGTATATGTTTTCGCGATAGCCGGCGCGGAAGGAAAACATGGAAAAACTTTGCCTGGTCTATGTTACCGCTTCGTGCAGGGATGAAGCTATAAAAATAGGAAAAAAGATGGTTTCTCTGAAACTTGCCGCGTGTGCCAATGTTTTTGACAATGTTTTTTCTTTTTACCGGTGGGAAGGCAAAGAGCAGGAAGACAGCGAGGCGGTTCTGATAATGAAGACAAAGGAATCGTTGTTCGACCGGCTGGAAAAGGCCGTAAAAGAATTGCACAGTTATTCATGCCCGTGTGTCTTGGCAGTTCCTATTGTTCATGCAAATGACGAGTATGCGGAGTGGATAAAACGAGAAACAGAGTGATCAGTGAGTAGTGATCGGTGATCAGGCAGAGCGCATAACAGAGTAATGTCAAATGACAAAATTCAAAGCACAAAATGAGCACAAATAACAAATGACAAAATCCAAAACCAGAAAAAAACAGGGTTTTGTTATTTGGATTTGAGATTTTGGATTTATTTTGGATTTTGTGCTTTGTCATTTGGATTTTACTATTCACAGATCGCTGTTTACTGTTCACTACGATAGGGGGTTAACGCATGAAATCATATCGTGAAGAGCTGTGGTTTAAGACGCCGGACCGACGGGATTATATTAACATGACGCCGCAGGTGGAAGAGGCGATCAGAAAAAGCGGGATAAAAGAGGGGCTTTGCCTCGTCAATGCGATGCATATTACTTCCTCGGTTTTTATCAACGATGACGAATCCGGTCTGCACAGCGATTTTGAGAAGTGGCTTGAAGGGCTTGCTCCTCATGCTCCCATATCACAATATAATCATAATCTCACGGGTGAAGACAATGCCGATGCCCACTTGAAAAGAACGATAATGGGCAGGGAAGTCGTAGTGGCCGTCACGAAAGGGAAGCTTGATTTCGGACCGTGGGAACAGATATTCTACGGAGAATTTGACGGGCGCCGCCGCAAGAGGGTATTGGTAAAAATAATCGGGGAATAACGTAGCGCCTTCGGCGCTGCTCATAGCTATTGGCTCATGGCTTTTGGCTAATGGGGATTAACGGCTATGAGCTAACGGCAAACGGCAAAGAGCTGCAGCCGAAGGCTGCATGAATTGGTCTTTTTTCGGGGATATGATATAATACAGTAAGAGAGGGCATGAGCGGGTGAGAGGCGTGCAACTGGAGGTGGAGCAGACAATGGAAAAAATTAACGGACTATCAAATGAAGAGATCAAAGAAGTTATCTTGGAGTATGTAAAAGATCTGGGAGTGGACACGACCGTCATGGAGATTAAAGTGGTCGATGGCCCCGGGGTGATTCTCAGCGGCAAGGTGGATTCCGCGCAGGATCACGGGGCAATATTGGCTACTATAATGGATGTAGTTGGAATTGACGACATCATAGATGAAATGGTGGTGATACAGGATCCGGTCAGTGTTCTTAGTGAAAAGGATCTTTGTGACGAAAAGGCATCGTCATGCGACGAAGATGAGGAAGAAGGCGAGACTGAAGACGTTTTTCAATCGGTAGAAGACGGAATACCATATACCCCCCCAACAAGCCCTGTGTATCAGGAACATTCAGAGACAGTACGATGGCGGAAAAGAAAAACCAGCAGCTTGAGATAGAGCGTTTAACGAAGAAAGACATGCCATGGTATTTTAACCCATGGGTGATAACCGGTACTATCCTTGGTTTCGGCGCTTTCGGTCTTATTCCTTTGTGGATGCGTCCCGCAACAAAACTGCGCATAAAAGTTCTGGTTTCACTTGTTGTTATCGGTAGCACTGTAGGGTTTTTGTTAGGATACGCGCGGGTCTATAAAATATTAAGCTCGCATTACGAGGAGCTGGCACGTATTGTGACGGGGCGATAGCGAACAGCAGAGAGCAGAGAGTATAGGGCAGAATTAGCTCATGGATGTTGGCTTATGGCTCGTGTTAGATGACCCTGAGGTCACTTTGTCATCCCCATGACAATGGGGATCCATTCTGGATTCCCGTTTATACGGGAATGACAGATGAGTTGTAGGGAACGGCCAACGGCAAACAGCCAAAGGCAAAGAGCAGAGAGTCGTTGAACTCACAGATCACTATTCACAGATCACAGATTACTATAATATAAACGGAGGATCAACATGTTCGGATTGGGATTACCGGAAATACTGCTGATACTTGTTATTGCTCTTCTCATCTTCGGGGCTGCCAAATTGCCGGAGATAGGAAGGGCGCTCGGGAAATCTTTGAGCGAATTTAAGAGGGGCACGCAGGAGTTTCTGGAAAAAAAAGATGACAAAAAGACCGGTTGACGAAACAACGGAAACGCTGGACATCGTCGGTCATCTTGAAGAATTACGCAGACGAATATTGTGGTGTCTCGCGTTTCTCGTGTCGGCGTCCGTGATTGGGTTTCTGCGGGGCAATGCCATTATGACCGTGGTTAAGAGGCCCATTTACGGGCTTGTTGACGAACTTATTTTTATAAGCCCTACCGAGATGTTCTCAGCCACCGTCAAGGTGGCTTTTATTTTTGGTCTTATCATATGTTTTCCGGTGCTGCTCTATCACGCATGGGCGTTTTTGGCGCCCGCTCTGAATAGGCGTATGAGGATACGGGCCGGGTTGTGGCTGACGTTTGCGCTGGGTCTTTTTCTTGCGGGCGTGATGTTTTCATACCTTCTGGCCCTGCCTGCGGCGCTTAAGTTTCTTATAGGGTTCGGCGCCGGTAAAGCGATCGCAATGATCACGTTCGGGAACTATATATCCTTTTTTACGGCGCTGATTCTGGCCGGAGGACTGGTTTTTGAGATACCGATAGTCATGGGCCTCCTCGCCGACATGGGGATGCTGAAAGCGCGCTTTTTAAGAAAAAAACGGCATTATGCTGTTCTTGCCATCCTGATTCTGGCCGCCGTAATTACCCCCACGCAGGACATAGTGAATATGCTTCTTTTCGCTCTGCCGATGGTGGTGCTCTATGAAACAGGTATTCTTTTGGTAGTATGGATAGAAAAGAGAAAGTGATCAGTGAGTAGTGATTAGTGATCTGTTAGAGAGTAGAACAGAATAATGTCAAATGACAAAATTCAAAGCACAAAATGAGCACAAATAACAAATGACAAAATCCAAAACCAGAAAAACCAGGGTTTTGTTATTTGAATTTGAGATTTTGGATTTATTTTGAATTTTGTGCTTTGTTATTTGGATTTTACTGTTCACTGTAATTTAACTTGTTTTTTCGGCAATGGTTCTTATAATTATGAGTAACCTTATGATTTTCAAACTAAGAAGACGAAAAATGCGGGACGGTGTCGGATTGACGATGTTGTTCGTGCGGTGTTTAGCGGCCCTCGCGGCAACGGCAGTGCTTTCATCCTGCACGATAACCCATATACCCGGTCCTCCGCCTGAACACTCTGTATCCACTTTTGTCCCTCAGCATTTACGCGGTGATACTTATCACTCTCTGGCTCCGGGGGAGACTCTGTGGCGGATTGCCCGGATGTATAAAGTAGATGTTGAGTCCATAAAAAAAGCGAATGATATCAGAAATGCAAGGGATCTGGATATAGGCAGGCGATTGTATATACCTTCTGCCGCGCCTCGAGAACATGTGGTGACGCTGTATCCTTCAAAAAAATGGAAATACATCATTATTCATCACAGCGCGACCGAGCGCGGGAATTCCACGGAGTTCAATAAGGCGCACCTGAAGAGGGGATGGGAGGGCATAGGATACCAGTTTATCATTGATAACGGCACATGCGGCAAAGACGACGGCCAGATTGAGACTTCCCCGCGCTGGACAAATCAAACCAACGGCGCGCATTGCAAGGCCGGAGAAATGAATGAAAAGGCAATCGGGATTTGTCTGGTCGGCAATTTCTCCAGAGACGAAGTTTCGCCCCGGCAGATGGATTCTCTGGTGTATCTGGTAAACAGGCTTAGGGGGTATTACAGGATTCCCGCGAAACGCGTCCTTGGTCATGGCGCCGTGCAGGGAGCGCAGACCGAATGTCCCGGCACCGGATTTCCCTGGAAAGAATTTAAGGCACGATTACGATAGGAGCGCGTTCATGGCCCAAAAAGGGAGACCCAGAAAAAAGAAGATCATTCATGAACAGCCGCGGATAGACCTTTTTAATCCCGGAGGCCGTCCCGGCCGTCCTGAAGAGGTGATAGTTGCCATTGAGGAATATGAGGCGATACGGCTGCATGATTATCTGGGGATGAGTCAAAAAACCGCCGCCCAGATGATGGGTATTTCGCAGCAATCGTTCAGCCGTATAGTCCGGGAAGCCCGAAAAAAAGTGGCGGACGCCATCGTAAATGCGAAAATAATCCGTATTGAAGGCGGCGATTTTGTAAACAAAAGATCAATGGATCTCGCAAAGAGATTGCGCCGCAGAACTCCACCTGCGTAAACCGGTAGAGGGTATATACCAAAAAGTAAGAGTTGAGTATATACTCACAAGATGTAAAATCCGTAGGGGCGAATAACCATTCGCCCTCAATGCCCAACATAAACAACCCCGTAGGGGCAGGTTCCAAACCTGCCCTAATATGTCACGGTTCTTTCCATTTTCATCCCCAAAGATTCCGGTCCGGGACCGGCCGGTCCCGGACCGGAATCCACCGGTTTCCTTTTGGAATTCGTGGGGGTGGGGCGAATGATCATTCGCCCCTACGAGTGTCCCCAAAAGGTATATCCCCTGCTCTCGAAGGGGGCATGTCTCTGATTAAGGAGGGGGCATGTCCCCATCTGTAAGAATGTCATCCTGCAATAAGAGTGTCATCCTGAGGCGAAGCCGAAGGATCTAGATTCTTCGGCCCCTGGCGGGGCCTCAGAATGACAGGCGAGTCGCCCCTTTTCCTTCAACCTTTCCCCTTGACCCTGAATGCTCCGTTAGACATATAAAAGCCAGAAAACATAGCATAATTTTAACGAATTTTCCTCATTATGTTAGGGTTCAAAAAAGCAAGCCCTCAAAATTGTCTATGTATATATATTATGATATACTTTGTATAGAAGTTTGCGACTGAGGCGTTAGGCCGAAGAAAGCTTTCTTTTTTTTGCGCCTGTTGCGTAAATGGTTTCAAAAGTTAATTTAAGAGCGCGTAACCGTCGGCGGTGTTCAAATGATGAGTGGGAAACATTTAAATTTTTTTAATAATAGTGAACATAAGGGCTCACAGTCCAACGACCGTTGTCCGGAGAGCGGTGCCGTGTCTGAATTGTTGAGCCCTATGGACGCGCAGAATAATCACAGAAAGCGGATATGCCTGAAAGGCGTATCCGTTTTTGTTGCGTTTGTTTTCTTCTTCCAGCAGATCGCCTATGCATGGGATTTTTCATACACGGCTTCACCTTCTGCCGCCGTATCGGGAGTAGTTATTCCGGATGCGGCTACGCCGGCGACGGTGACTGTTCTGGATTCAGAAGAGGCCGCGAAAGAGGCAGCCCCTCTTTTGGAAGAAATAGAAGAAGCGCTTGGAGCGGGGGCCGATGAGTTTGAAGTGCGAAGTTATGACATGTTTTCCTATAGCCGCCGCCAGAGCGAATTGCAGAAACTTCTGCCGTCCGGCCAGGAGCAGCAACAGGCCGGAGTTTATGCCCCGCAGTATCTCCAGCGCGAACAGATGAAACATGAAGAAATTATCCGACAGAAGCAGGATGTAGAAGATTTGCGGCTGCGTATTGAGAAGCAATCCCCGGAAGAGCGGGAACGGGTTCCCGACATGCCCCTTAAGCGAAAGAAAAGCGCCGGCGGTGGCAATATCCATTACACTCTGGAAAATATGGGCGCTGACGGAAACCCGCAGCAGATAAATCTGCATATATACCTGAAAGGCAATGCCCGGAAACAGATGATAGAGCGGATCTCGTACGATATAACGGGTCTGGATACCGACGTATGGACAAACCAAGCGCGGAAAATAGCCCCGAAAGACGCGGCGTCGTTTACGGCGTCTTATAAAAAAGCAGGAGGGGAAGACCTTCTCACAAAAGACCGGATAATACAGAGAACCGTCTATTTCGGAGAGAAGGGGGATGAACGGATTGACTATGTTCTGAAGGGGTATAACAAGGACGGGATGCCATCAGAAGTGACAGTTTATGATTATGACAGCGAAGACGCTGGATCTCGGGGCAATCTGGATGAGACCCGCACGTATAACGTGGCCGGGCTGGATGTCAACTTTGACTCCGAAGATTTTGATTCACAAGTTTTGCAAACGGATCTGGGCTCGGAAAGATTAGAGCGCCGAACGGTGTACAAGGGAGAACAGGAAGAAGAAAAAGTATCCCATGTTTTGAATTCGTATCTCAGTAATGACGATGGTGAGACCGCTCCCGGAACCGTGAGCATATATGATTACGAGGAAAAGGGCGACGAAGAAAAGCTTAAAGAGGTAAGGACATATGACATTGACCAGATACCGGAAGAGAATTGGCTTCGTGAAGACGGAGACCGGCTGAAAAGTGTAGCCGTATACAAGGGCGCAGAGGACAAGGAAAAGATACAGTATACGCTTTCAAACTACAACTCAGAAGACGGCAAACCCAAACCGTGGGAACGGAAAGATTATATCTACGTCAAGGACGACGACGGAAAAGAAGAGCTCGAAGAGATAAAGACCTATGACGTATCGGGGCTGGGCGACGATGTCGTGACCGTGCCTGGTAGCGGGGAAATCAAGGAAAGATCCGTGTTTTCCGGAGAGGCCGGACATGAACAGATGACGACCTCCTACGGCATGTACGCCGAAGACGGAGCTCCGCAGGTAAGGACCGATTACTCGTATAACGACCGACTTGCAATGACGGGAACAGAAAAATATGATATCGCCGGGATTTCGCAGGACAGCAGGGATTTTCTCCTGGAACGGAATGTGTACGAAGGTCGCGCCGGCAAAGAGAGAGTGACGGACACCACCCGGTATTTCGTGGATGGGGCCATTATGTCCGAGAGTATTTATGCCTATGCCGAGACCGTGCCGGGGACTCATTATGTCTCCCATGTCACGGAACGGAACTACCTGCCGGATGGCGAGCTTCTGGAGAGAGTAGAAACGAGTAACGACCTTTTTTATCTGGCGGGCAACGGCCTTCTCCTGGAAGACACGAACGAGAATATCCGGAATCAGAAAATACAGGTATATCTTACGACTGACGGCGTGGAAACGCAGACAACGGAAGAAGATATAATCTACACAGATTATACCGCTGGGGGCCGTGCGCGGGAAGAACTGAAAGTGCTATACAGGTGTGCGGATGGCGGTGAAAAGAAACTGGAAGAGGTAAGAGAAACGATTAATCACGGGTTCACCTCCGCCGGCGCCGCCACGCAGCAGACAATCCATTGCTATAAGGCCGATGAAGAAGGGACCGTTTTATACGATGGCACCCGCGAGATCGAGAACCTGGTCTTTGACGCTCAAGGAAATGTGTTGAGCCGGATAGAGACGGTATGGACGGATCGTTCCGGGCGGGAAAGTGAAGACCTTCTGTTCCGCAAGATAACCCGCAATGAGTATGATAATCACTCAGCCGCAAACCGCGGCAACGCCACGATGACCGAAACAGCGAAATACGATTCGCTTGAGGCGACCCTGCCGCATCTTGTTGAGAAAAACGTGACGACGACGACCGAGTTTAATGAACGCGGTTATGCCGTGAGTCAGACATCCGAGGCCTATGCGGTCGACCGGGAGACGGATCCGGCAAATCCGGAGATGAAACTTGTCACGCGACGCGAGGTTAAAAATTCCGGTATAGACCGGCGCGGAAACACGCGGAACCAGCAGACTGCCACGTACCGGACCGATTACACGGGAACGGAAGAGTCCCTGAGCGAGGTAAACTATCAGGTTGTTGAAAACCGCAGATTTGATTCGCGCCACAACGTTCTCAATCAAGTGATTTACAGTTATGATCAGTTGGTCGGCTCTGACCGCGCGCTCATAGAAATTCAGGAAATACGCTCTTTCGGGTTTTCATCTTCCGGTGGCGCCTTCAAACAGATTATAGCAAGCTATGTTGACGCGGAGAAACAGGTCCTTATGGATGTCAAGGTCATAAATAACGGAGAGATATCCCTCACCGGAGATGTGGGGATAAGTGTCTTGACGCGTTATAATGCCGCGGCTATCTCCGGTGACGGCACGGGTGCGATTAGCTATTCCGGGGAGATGGACAGGCAGATTATCGCGACGGATCTATTTGATCTTCGGGGTAACGCTCTCCGGCAGACGACGAGCAAGGCGTATTATGACGAAGGCGATTTCATCTTTAGCGAAACACAGAGTATTGTAAGCGATTCTTTTGATTTTCACGGCAGGGCCAGCCATGCGGTCACGATGAACTATGATGGTGCGGTCGCGGAACCTGACAGTTTTATTGACGCGGAAGAGACACGTTACTACGGATATGACCGTTATGGCAACACTCTAGATCAGACGTCAGACATCTATTCCGCCCCCGAATTAACGGAAGAAAATCTCCAGTTTCATAAACGCGTTATAAACGAATACGGCAACACCGTTGCCAGAAGACGGCGGGTAGCAACCCTCACGGAGGCAACGCGGTATGACTCTTTAGTTGAGGATGAAGCGCATGAAATCGACAAAACAGAAACTACAACGACAGAATTTAACGATTTTGGCTATGCCGTGCGACAGACCACCAACACTTACGTCGTGGACCGCATAACGGATCCTTCGGCTCCGGAACTTAAGCTTACAACGAGGCGGGAGCTCTATAACGCGGAAATCAGCAAACGCGGCGACGCCGCGCGGCAGGAGATCACCCTGTATCGTACCGACTCAAGCGGGGAAGAATCGTCGCTTGAAGTTGCAACCTATCAGACTTTTAGTAACCGTGAATTTGACTCAAAACACAGTGTCAAGAACCAGATGGTCACCACTTTTGACAGTCAAGACGGAGTCCTGCTGGACGTTCAGGAAACCCGTTCTTTCGGGCGTCATTCTTCCGGTATCGCGCTGAAACAGGTGGTCGCTGTATATTCTGATGAGGCAAAAACAAAATTGCTTGATGTTAAGGTAATGCTGAATTCTGACATCACGTCCAGTGGGAATGTGGGCAAAGGCGTCATAATACGTTACTCGGACGCGGAGATAACCGATGATGGCACGGGAGAGATTATTTATTCAGGGCCTGTTGACCGACAAGCGGTAGAAACAACGCGTTTTGATCTCCGGTCAAACGCCCTGGAACAGACGATCTTGAGGGATTACTACGACGAAACCGCCGGCGAGTTTGTTTTCAGTGAAGCGCAGAAGATTGAAAACGGCACTTTCACTTTTCACGACAGAACGTATCACTCGGTGGTGCGAAATTATGACGACCCCGGATTTACGGAATTCGCGGACATGAAAGACATCAATTATCTGGAATACGATTTGTACGGAAACACACTGGTGCAGACCGTGGAAACTTATCTTGTCGATCCGGATGCCGAGGATGGGATGATGCTTTTTGAGCACACGCGCGCAACTAACACATACGACGATGTTGTCGCTCAAAGAAGAGGAAATCCCACGGAAACTGTCACGGTGAAATACGACAGTATGGAAGAGAGCGATGATCACTTTGTAGAGCGCACCGAAATGTACGTTGACGAATATGATGCGCGCGGTTATGCGGTGAGCTTTACGACAAATATCTATGTAGCTGATCGGTTAACGGATCCGGCGGATCCGAAACAAAAACTAACCACGACGCGGGAAACTGTCAATCATGAGGTTGATAACCGTGGTGACGCCGCGTGGCAAGAAATAACCGTCTCTCGTACCGATGCGAGCGGCGACGAATCGACTCTGGAGCAGACTAGTTATCAGATTCTTACGAACCGAGGTTTTGACTCGCGGCACAATATCACGAATCAAATGATAGTCGCATATGACTTCGAGGGAGGCACACTTCTTGAAACCCAAGAGATTCGCTCGTTCGGCATGCATTCTTCCGGAGTCGCGATGAAACAAATAATCGCAACATACAAGGACGAAGAGAAAAACGCACTGTTGGATGTGAAGGTGGTGGAGAACCTGGAGGTTGCAGTCACCGGAAGGGTCTCAAATAGCACGATAACACGTTATCTGGATGCGGTAATTGGCGAAGACGGCCGCGGAGATATTTCCTGCTCGGCAGTTGTAGACAGACAGGCACTGGAGACGGTCAGTTTTGACATTCGCGGCAATGTTCTTGAACAAACCATTTTGAGGGAATACTATTCGGATAAAGAAGCGGGTTTCTTGTTCAGCGAGGCGCAGAGAGTAGTAAACGGAACTTATGATTTTCATGACAGGACATATCATTCTACGATAACAAGTTATGACAATCGTGATTTCACGGAATTCGCGGAAATGCAGGACATCTATTATCTGGAGTATGACCGATACGGCAATACCCTGGAACAAACGATAGATATTTATAATTCCTCTTTGCCCGAAGTAGAAAATCTTATAGACCACAAACGCGTGGCGAATGAGTATGAGAATGTTATTGCCAAAAAAAGGGGAAACGCCACGAAGACCACCGCCAGGCGATATGACAGTTTTGAAGAAACGATTGATAATTTGATAGACAGAATAGTCACGGTCACGGCGACTACTGACTTTGACGAGCGTGGTTATGCCGTGAGACAGACGGCAGATACATACGTCGTGGACAGATTGACAGATCCGGAAAATCCCGAAGAAAAGCTTGCTACGCGGAGACAAACTTATAATCGAGATATTGACAATCGTGGCGATGCCGCCATTCAGGAGATAACGACAAGGCAGACGGACGAGTTCGGCCTCGAGTCGTCGCTGATGGTAACGACTTATCAGGTTCTTACAAATCGGGCGTTTGACGTCAAGCACAATATCACGAATCAGATGGTCGTGACATATGATTACGATGCCGAGGAGGGCACGTTTCTTGATGTTCAGGAGATACGTTCGGTTGGCATGCATTCTTCCGGCGTGGCGCTGAAGCAAATCGTGGCCACGTATGCGGACCGGGATAAAACTGACCTCATTGATGTAAAAGTGATAGAGAACAACGAAATCACGTTAACAGGAAAGGTGAAGCAAAGCACTACGACGCGTTACGGCAGCGCTGAGATCTCGGCAGGCGGGACAGGCGAAATAACTTTTGCAGCGCCGATTGATAGGGAAGTTACCCAAACAAGCCATTTCGACGCGCGAGGGAATGCCAGCGAACGAACGATATCGCGTGAGTTTTATGACGAAAAAGAAGGGCTATATGTTTTCGGCGAGGCCCAGCAAATGACCGATGTGACATTTGA
>CAZGOZ010000018.1:0-19166 GCA_964528025.1 uncultured Planctomycetia bacterium | reverse complement strand
GTTTGGTTATTGGACTTTGGTTATTGTTTCTTGTTTGGTTATTGTATCTTGTTTCTTGTATCTTTTGTCTATCTTGGTTGTTTCCGCCCCGTTTTTCAGCTTCTGATTATAACTGTCGCACCTCGGACATTTCGAAAATTCATCGTGACGGCTGTCAATGTACGTAAACGCGCAGATCAGACAATGCCAGATATATTCTTCGTCCGAACTGAAAGTTTTAAGTTTCGTGCCGAAATCAAAAAATGACCATACAATAAGAACAAATATCGTTGAAAAGAACAGATACAAAAAAAGAGCCGTTGAAATGTCCATTTTTATCATTTTACCCCTCCTGCCTTCAAAACAACTTCCACTTCCAACCATTCGCTCTGCCGCGCTGACTGTTCAAATGCCCATCTTCTCGTATATTCAGTGGCGATAATATCCAGACGCGGATAGCCCGTTGTGGTCAACGGCTCCGTTCTTTTGACATTGCCGTTTTCGTCAACCAGAACCTTGACCCGAATTTTGAAAGCAGATTTATCGCCATAAACTCCTTGCATCAAGAACGGCAAAGCGGGCCTATACACGATTTTTCGCGGCCGAGCTGTATCCGCGCGCAGAGTGTCTCTTTTTAGTCCGTACTTTTTATTCTCTGCAATAAGATCCAGAATAAACCCCGGCACTGCCTTGGCAGAAGCCAAAAAACCTTCTATGTCAGAGTCCATCGTTCTTTCCATTTGTCCGATATCAATTTTATTTACAGGCGGTTTTCTCGGAATTTTTACCCTCAGATGCCCGTTGCGCAGATGAAAAGGCAGTCCCCCGTAAATAGTTTTTGCGACAGGCTTCGCGCTTTCAAGCATGATATCAAACGCTGTTTTTCCAAGTATCGGCCCCAGAAAATTAATCCTGGGACGCGTCGTCACTCCATCATATCCTTCCGGAGACACTATCGTTACCGCGCCTATACAGGCCAGATGAACCGTTAACGATATAAGAAGAGCCGTTATTAAATTTTTATCCATTTTTATCCCGAACAGAATTTATTGCGTCGTGGCTATACTGATCTGCTTAACATCTGCCTGCCGGCAAATATCCCAGATTTCTATAACCTTACCAAGGTCGGCCTTTTTGTCGGCTTTTATAAGGAGCGGTTGTGCGTCTTCCGCGGCAACCGTGATCCGAGAAATAAGTTCGTCATTATCCACCGGACGTTCATTTATAAAAATGGCGTTGCTGTCGGTAACGGTCACTATCAGCAGTTCTTTTTGTAAAACCTCGCTGGTAACCGCTTTTGGCAGATTCACTTTTATCCCGGGCTGGAAAACGAAACTTGACGTTAGCATGAAAAATATTAACAGAAGAAATACCACGTCTATTAACGGCGCAATGTCCAGGCGGCCTTTTTCCAGGAACGCCTTGCGTTTAAATCTCATCGTTGCCTCTTTTTGTGCCCAGAATGTTTACCAGATCCGTTGCGCTTTTTTCCATTTCCAGAACAAACCCGTCAACCTTGCTGACCAGAAAATTGTAAGCAACATACGTTGGTATCGCTACCGCAAGCCCCGCCACAGTGGTAATAAGCGCTTCCCATATTCCGCCCGCGAGGTCTCCGGGGTTAACAGGTACCAACGCGCCTGCTTTTTGTTCTATGACCTGAAAAGCCTTGACCATTCCGGTTACTGTTCCCAGAAGACCCAGAAGAGGCGCTATATGCGCTATGGTTGCCAACACACTGAGATTTTTCTCAAGGCGGGGAACCTCATGTAACCCGGCGTCTTCTATCGCCTCTTTAATCTCGGATCTCGGACGATCATGCTTCAAGATACCCGCCTTGAGAATATGCGCTATCGGACCGGGCATAGCGTTGCATTTATCAATAGCCTCGGGGATCCGGTTCCGCCTTAGCGTTTCGGATATATCTTCCATGAACTCCCCGGTATTGATTTCTGCGCGGCGAAGGTGCCATATTTTCTCAATGACCACCGCAAGCGCAATAACGGAACATAAAATGATTAAAAACATTAATGGTCCGCCTTTAATTATAAACTCCCACATAGTGTCCTCCTTTTTACGATGCAAAATTTAAATCTAAAGAGTAACTACTTAGCCGATCAGCGCCAAAGACCGGTTGGTATGCCTCCTACCAGGGCCCCTCCGCCCGGTGTGGATCCTCCCTGTACGGAGGCATACCACCCGGTCTTTGGCCCATTCTCCGGCGCTACTTGATTAGTTGCCCATAAGGCCGCTAATTATTAATAGCTCTCTGCTCTTTACCCTCTTCCCCGCTATCCGCCTTGATTTTTCCAGAACTTTATCTTTTCTTTCGCGTACTCCGCTTCCTGCCCTTTTCCTTCGGCCAACTGATGATAAACCAAAAAAGCCCTCTTATTATCTCCCCGCTTTTCAAGAAGCCCGGCGCACCGCAAGTGCGCGCGCTTGACCCAGAACTCTCCCCGTGGATAGTTATATTTTACTTTCAGATATTCCTCAATTGCTGTTGTTTCCCGGCCAAGCTTCTCATAACATTCGGCTATATCAAATTGAATCTGCGCATTCGGCTCGGAGTTTTCTCCGGTAAGCGCGGCCTTGAAATATTCCACGGCAAGGTCATATTTTTCCTGAGCTTTCAGAATTGCGCCTATTCGGTTGTGTGCGACCTTTGTTATTTCATTTTCGGGATATTTTTTGATAAGTGTTTCATACTGAATCATGGCCTTTTCCGGATTCGCGTTTTTGCGGTATATATCCCCTAACGCCAGTATCGCCTGAGGTGCCCATCGGCTGGGACGAGGGCTCTTCACCAGGCTTTCAAATTGAGCCAGTCCCTGATCCACCAAATTCATGTCGTATAACGCCCAACCCGTCCAATACGCCGCGTCATCCGCAAAAGGGCTGTCCGGAAATTCCTTTATTATTTCGGAAAAATATTTCCGGGCGTTCTCAAAATCCCCTTTATCGTAAAAATATTCCCCAAACCATAGTTTTATTCCCGGCGTTAAATAGCGTTCCTTGCTCTCTTTTAGTAACCGCTTAAAAATCTCCTGCGCTTTTTTTTCTTTTCCGAGTTTGTAATAGGCCCATCCCATGTGATAGTGCGCTCTGAAAAGAAAATTTTTGTCTTTGGAACTTTTAACAGCCCTCTCGTATGTCTTTATAGCTCTTTCATAATCGCCGGCATTGTACAAAGCATTCCCTTTCTGCAGAATCGCTTCATCTTTAAGCAGAATATTTAGGGATTTTTCGAGAACAAGATCAAACTGCTCTGCTGCTTCCAAATAGTCCCCTCTCTGGGCATACAGTTGGCCCAGCTGATAACATGTCTTATCAAACAGGGTTGATTTCGGGAAATTTACGGTCAACGACCGGAAAGCGAGTATGGCGGCGTCTATCCTGTTCATTTTTTTCAGAAGAGCCCCTACCTCATATTGCGCATAGTCCGCCAAAATGTTTTCGTGAAATTCGATGAGGATTCTGTCGTATATGTCTACAGCGAGCTCGTCCCGGCCCTCGGCTTGGAGAATCCCCCCGATGCCGAACAGCACGTTTACCGAGAGAGCCTCGTCTTTTGACAATTCCAGTGAAATACGGTATTCCTCAAGCGCCTTGTTCTCTTTTTCTACCATGAGATATGTCCACCCGAGATTGTAGTGCATCTCTGCGGCAAATTCCCCGTTCGGAAACTTGTTCAGACCTTCGCGATATACCTTTATTGCCCCTTCCGTGTCGGCATCTTCATAAAGGACTTCGCCCAGCCAATAATACGCATCATCGGTATATTCGTTGAGCGGGAAATCCTGTATAATTTTTCTGTAAATCGCCGCGGCTTCACTGTTTTTTTCGCCTTCTGCGCGGGACACCTCGGCTATTTCCATCAGCGCCGCGCATTGCAAGGTCGAATCAGCGCTTGATTGCAGCACTTTTTCAAACCATTTTCTGCCTTCTTTGGGGTTGCCTGTCTTGAGATATGACCGCGCGAGTTTAAATTCCGCCGTTGCCTTTAACCGGCTATCACGGATGCCATTAAGAGACTTCTCCAGGACGTTCTGGGCAGCGGGAAAATCGTTGACCTTGTAATAACAGTCTCCCAGCATGTAGTATGCGTCAAATATACGTTCATTTACAGGATACGCCTTTGTAAAAATCTCTAATTCGGCGATCGCTTCGGCGTATCGGCCTGTCCTATGCAGGATCTCAGAAATCTTGTAACGGGCTTTGATCGCCAAAATATTTTGTTCATAGTCATTTGCCACCTCTTTAAGCGTCTCGATTGCCATCGGATATTCACCCAGTTTTTCATAACACCATGCGAGCGAATAGCGCGCATAGGAAACATACTCACTTGTCTGATATGACTCAATGATTTTTTGGTAGTTGGCAAGCGCTTGCTTGAAATCACCTTCCGAAAAATATACTTCCGCCGTCCAGTAAACGGCGCCTGCCTCAAAATCTCCGTTCCTGAACCTTTCAAGCACAATATCAAACTCCGTGAGAGCTTTGGCCGGCAGGGCTTTCTCGTAATATACCCTTCCCAGCAAGAGATGCGCTTCGCGTTCTACTACCAGCGGAACTTTTCTGAGAAGCAGGGAATTCAATTTCCCCTCGGCCTGATCGAAAAAACCGTCTCGAATGGCTTTTTTAGCAAAATCAAGTTCGGCGCGGAATGACCCGTTCGCCCCGTACAAGAGAAAAACCCAAACGATCATGAAAGATATCGCGAGGATTTTTCTTTTTTTATTTTTTGAAAATATGTCCGGTGAAGTGTTCATAAAATTCTCTTCAAGTATGACCCGGTATATGACTTTTTATTTCCTGCCACTTTCTCCGGAGTGCCACATGCCACCAGATAACCGCCCTCATCCCCGCCTTCGGGACCAAGATCAATAACATGATCCGCGGATTTTACGACATCCAGGTTGTGCTCAATCACCAGCACGGTATTTCCGGCAGAAACCAACCGGTGTAACACCTCTAACAATCTGTGTATATCCGCAAAATGCAGACCGGTGGTCGGTTCATCCAATATGTACAAGGTCTTGCCGGTAGCTGTTTTTGACAGTTCCGAAGAGAGTTTTACCCTCTGCGCTTCGCCTCCCGATAGCGTAGTCGCCGCCTGCCCCAGTTTTACATACCCCAAGCCCACATCGTGAAGCGTCTGCATCTTGTTTTTTATCGACGGTATATTCTCAAAAACCTTTAATGCTTCGCTTACACTCAGACCGAGAATTTCTGAAATATTATGTCCCCGGTATTTTATCTCAAGCGTCTGATCATTAAACCGTTTTCCGCCGCAAACCTGGCACTGCACGTATACATCAGGCAAAAAATGCATTTCAATTTTTTTTACCCCATCGCCCTGGCATGCTTCACAACGTCCGCCCTTGACATTAAAACTGAACCGCCCCGGCTTATATCCCCTGATGCGCGATTCCGGAAGGGAGCTGAAAAGCTTTCTAATCGGATCAAATGCCCCCGTATAAGTGGCCGGATTAGATCTCGGAGTTCTTCCTATCGGCGACTGATCAATAACAATAACCTTGTCTATATGCTGCATGCCGGTTACTTTTTTGTGTTTTCCCGGTTTCTCTTTTGATCTGTAAAATTTTTTCGCGAGTGTTCTGTATAAAACCTCATCAATAAGGGTGCTTTTCCCCGATCCGGAAACGCCGGTCACACAATTAAAAACACCGAGGGGAATCTTCACGTCTATGTTTTTGAGGTTATGTTCCGAGGCGCCTATTACTTCAAGATATTTTTCCTTTTGACAGGCGCGCCGATTTGGCGGAACTTCTATCTTGAGGTCCCCGCGCAGATATTTTCCGGTTAGCGAAAATTTATTTTCGAGAATATCGTTCAGAGAGCCCTGGGCGACTATCTCGCCTCCGTATTCTCCCGCGCCCGGACCAAGGTCAATTATATGATCCGCTTTGCGGATGGTCATTTCATCGTGTTCTACCACGATAAGCGTGTTACCGAGATCTCTCAGGGCTACCAACGTGTCAAGAAGCCGCTGATTATCGCGTTGGTGCAGCCCGATGCTCGGCTCATCCAGAACGTAAAGCACCCCTACCAACCCCGCTCCAATCTGCGTGGCCAGACGTATTCTCTGGTCTTCTCCGCCTGAAAGCGTGCTACTTCTTCTGTCTAAGGAGAGATACCCAAGCCCGACGTTAACCATGAATCTCAGGCGCGTGCAAATCTCTTTCAGCGCTTCTTCGGCTATTTTTTTGCGCATCGGATCAAGTTTAATTTCGGAGAAATGTTTTTCCGCCTCGTCAACGGACAGCTCACATAGCTCGGAAATATTTTTTTTGTTGATCAGAACATGCAATGATTCCGGGCGAAGCCGTTGCCCCTTACACGCCGGGCATGGCTGAGGCGACAAAAAACCGCTTATCATCTCTTTTACGAAATCACTGTCTGTTTGCCTGAAACGCCGTTCCAGGCTGGGAATAACTCCCTCAAATCCGGTTTCTTTATCTCCGTAAAGAACCTTTTTCTTTCGGCTCTCGGTCAGGTCTTTATACGGTATGTCCGGAGAGAACCCGTGATATCGCGCCAGTTTTCTTATCTGCCGCCTGTAGTAAAGAATTATTCCCCTGCCCCCTCGTTTCCAGGGAAGAACAGCGCGCAAGAGCGGCTCGGTCTTATCCGGCACCACCAGCTCGCGGTCTATTTCCATTTTATTTCCCAATCCGTTACAAACAGGGCACGCGCCATAGGGGCTGTTGAAAGAGAAATTTCTCGGGGACAGTTTTTCAAAACTTATTCCGCACTTGACGCAGGCGTTCTGTTCGCTGAAAAGAATGTCTTCAGCGGGCTTTTTCCCGGCGCGCGCCTCGGGAGCGACGATTATCGTTCCCAATCCGATCTTGAGCGCGATTTCAATAGAATCTGACAAACGCGACCGCTTATCTTTTTTGATGCTTAAACTGTCTACAACGGCCTCTATGCTATGTTTAACTTTTTTATTTAAAAACGGTATTCTGTCGCCTATCTCTGTTATTCGGCCGTCTACTCTTACCCTGATAAGACCTTCTTTTCGGGCCTGACGCATCACTTCTACATGTTCTCCTTTTCTTCCAGCAACAAGAGGCGCCAGAATCAAAATTGAACTGCCGGAAAGACGCGAGATGATGAGGTCAACTATTTCTTGTGAGCTTTGCCCCGATATGGTTTTGCCGCATTTTGGGCAATGCGGAACGCCAATCCTTGCGAAAAGAACTCTCAGATAATCGTAGATTTCGGTTTGTGTCCCCACGGTGGAACGGGGATTTCTTCCGCCGGTTCTCTGTTCAATGCTTATCGTCGGAGACAGTCCTTCTATATAGTCCAGGCGCGGTTTTTGAAGCTGTTCGATAAACTGCCTCGCATAGCTGGACAACGATTCCACGTAACGCCTTTGTCCTTCGGCGTAAATGGTATCAAATGCCAGCGACGATTTTCCTGATCCGGAAAGACCCGTGATAACACACAGCTTGTCCCGTGGAATCCGAACATTGATCCCTTTCAGGTTATGCTCTCTGGCGCCTTTTATAATTAAATGCTTCGTTGCCATGCGCACTATTTTAACACAATCGGCTAAGGGGGACAAGACCCCGTAGGGGCACCCTTGTGGGTGCCCCACACCCGGCGTTTCGGGCGGGCACAAGGCCCGCCCCTACGTCTTTTATTTGCAATTTTCTTCGTGATAATATATATTATTGTTGGAGAAAAACAAAGTTGCAACACTGAGAACACTGAAAAGAACTGAGAACACTGATCTCAGTGTTCTCAAAAGTTTCAGAGCTTTCAGAGTTGCAAGGTTTCAGTGAATTCAGTGTTGCAAAGGAGGAACTTAATGCGAATCGGGAAAAGATTACATGAATTACGAAAAGATAAGAATATGACACTTGAAGAGCTCTCCAAGAAAAGCGGCGTGGCGCTTGCCTCTCTCAGTCGCATGGAAAATAATAAAATGGCGGGAACACTTGCATCTCATACCCGAATCTGCAAAGTCCTCGGCGCTTCCATTGGCGAACTTTATCGCCAACTCGAAGACGCGGGTAAAATTGTTGAATCGGTCGCTCAATCAATGCGTCCGGAACATTTCGCTCGCGACCAAAAAGCCCGGCTTGAACTTCTCGTCACAAAAACAGCCGGCAAAAAAATCACGCCGCTTATCCTGACACTCAAAATAGGCGGTGAAACCCGAAAGGAACAAGACGCCTTCGGAACGGAAAAATTTATTTATATACTTTCGGGAGGGCTGGACGCTGTGATTGGAGAGAAAACCTATTCGCTAAAATGCGGAGACAGCCTATACTTTGACTCGTCGCTTCCTCACATGTTTAAGAATCGGTCAAGAGCGGAAGCCGGAGCGATTCTGGTCATTGCGCCACCGGTATCATGAAACACTCTGCATCTTTCCCTTGCGGTAAACCAAAAGAAACGCGCTTACCACTATCGGATCAAACTGCACTCCGGAATTGTCTTTGATTATCTGGACAGCGACCTCGGCCATCTTTTTCTGGCGATACGGCCTATCGCTGGTTATCGCGTCAAAAGTATCCGCCACCGCTATTATACGCGCAAGAAACGGTATCTCCTCCCCCTTCAACCCGTCGGGATATCCATTGCCTTCAAATCTCTCATGATGCGCCCGAACCTCTCTTGCAACATCTCCCAGCTCTCTTATGGGATACAGTATCGCGGCGCCGGTCACCGTATGTTCTTTCACTTTTTCATATTCGCTCTTGGTCAAACTCCCCTTTTTGTTTAACACACTATCCGGAACGCCGATCTTTCCGACGTCATGCAATAATGCGGCAATATGGAGCGTCTCCCGGAAATTTTTATATGCCAGCGCTTCGGGAATATCCTTGAGTTCTTCGGCAATCGTCAAGGCATACTGAGTAACACGTTCGGTGTGGCCATGTGTATACGGATCCCGTGCGTCAATAGCTGCCGCCAGAGAAATCGCGGTGTGAATAAAAATACTGTGCTCTCTTTCATAGAGCTTATGCACTTCAAATATTTTTTCCTGAAGATCCTGTATTAGCGAGGCATTCGCGAGTGCCATGGCGATATCATTAGCGAGTGTTGTAAAAAAGCCTATTTCCTGGCGTGAAAATTTGATATTAGAAAGTTTTTTGCCGAGAACAAATACTCCGGCAAGTGTTTTCTTGTAATAAACCGGGGCGCAAACATTGGCTTTTAAAAGTTCCATCTGTCTGAGGCTAAGATCTATCAATTCGACGAGTTCCTTGTCGTTTTTTATATCCTCATCGCTCTGAAGAACATCAAGAAGCTCCGTGTATTCCACCGCTCCGGTTTCTGAGATCTTAAAATTATGCCGCTCGTTAAACATCCTTATAAGCGGATTATCAAACGTAAGACGTATAAACCCAATGGGTATCTTAACGCCTTCAGCTCCCTTACTGTCGATAAGCGCAAAGGAATGTTTATCTTTCTGGTTGAGAAGCATGGCCGTATGCGTGACCTTCACCTGTTCATCAATGGTCTTGACTATCATGCGGATAAGGCGTTCGGGTTTCCTGAAGCGTATCATGGTGCGCGAAGCGTTCTCCAAAAAAAACTGGTAATCCAGTTCCGGCTCCTGCCTTTTTTGAACCCCGACCTCTTCCATGGGAATCAACGTCCCATCGCAGTTCTTTATCCTGCCGATGATCCAGTCCTGTAATTTCATCCAGCTGTCTTCATATGACATAGTTCTAACTCCCTTGGTACCCTCAATCAAGATACAAGAAACAAGATACAATAACCAAACAATAACCAATAACCAAATTCAAATAACCAAAACAAAGCGCTGTTTGGTTATTGAAATTTGGATATTGTTTGTATCTTGTAACTTGTATCTTGGTTATTTTGCCCATCTTGGTTATTTTTGCCGAATTTGTTCGGCAATCGTAAAAACCGTTCTTTCAAGCTGTTCAAGCAAGAGAGGCTTGGTTATATATTCTACGGCTCCGAGCTGTTTTGCCTCCCGCGCTCTATCCGTGTCGTCTACTGCTGTGACCATAATAACTTTTGCGTCGGGCGTTATCTCCATAATCTCTTTCAGCACCGTTATTCCATCCTTGTCCGGCATTGTAACATCCAAAAGAACAATATCCGGGCTTTCCGTTCGGACGATCTCAACGGCCTTTTCTCCGCTATTTGTAACCAGGACGCTGAATTTTCTTTCTGTAAAAAAAGTCCTCACAAAACAACATATATCGAGTTCGTCGTCCACGACCAGCAGTTTAATTACACCACTTTTTTCCGCCGCCTTCGAACGTCTTCGTCGGGGCAGCCCCAGAAATCCTTTTTTTGTCCGTTGTTTTCGCGGCATAATTGGCATCCTTTTATTGTTGTCCCGCCCCCAGTTTAGCCTGTTTCCCTTTTGTCTCAAACACCAGACGGAAAAGCGTCCCATTTTTCTGTCCCGCGCGAACATCGATGCTTCCGTTATTCCGCTCAACAATCCGTCTCACTATAAAAAGGCCGAGCCCCGGACATCTTCCGCAGGACCTTCCGGCAAAGTACGGAGTAAAGACCCTGTGCAGCCGATCCCCATCCACGCCCGGTCCGGAATCCTCTATTTCAACGGAAACCCTTTCTCCCTCCCCTTTGACACATATAGATATTTCGCCGTTCTCAAGAATCACCTGGGCGGCGTTCCTGATGAGACTGAAAAATATTTCCTGTATTTGCTTAGGATCCGCGACAATACCGGGAATATCTTTTCCGATCTCTTTTTTTATGCTGATGTTGTCCATTTCCAGCTCGTGCTTCACGATGGAACAGACTTCTTCTATCTCGCGGTCAATATGGACATCATCTGTTTTTTTGTCTTTCGCCGGACGAGAAAAAGAAGCAAGCCTTCTCGTTATGGTCGTGGCCCGATCTGTTTCACTGATAACTTTTTCCATAACGGTCTTTGCCTTTTCGACCAGTTCTTTTTCAGACACATCCTTGTATATTCCCTCTGCAAGATTTAAAAGAAACATCTCACATTGCCCGCGCACTATTCCCAGCGGATTGCATATGTCATGGTTTATGCCGGTTGTCAGCATCCCAATCGCGGCCATTTTCTCCTTTTGCGCCAACTGGGCCTGTATAACCGACAGTTCTTCAATAAACCGCGCATTGGCTATCCTGCTGGAAAGAACCCCTGCGATAAGCAGCAATACATCCACGTCATCCTGCAAAAACGAACCGTTTGGCCTGCTTCCCCGGGAAAAAAGAATACCAATAATATCGTCGCGGTGTTTCATCAGAAAAGCGGCGTCAGTTCCCAACTCACGCATCTTTTTTTTCACAGTGTTATTTTTCTGTTCCCGGCGCAAGATATATCCGCTATCTTTCAATAGTGTGACAAGCTCTTCACTATCACTAAGTAGTTGTTCCTTTTTTTTCACTGAAGATGTTGCGGCAACCCGAAAGCCCTCCTTGGCCGCGTCATGGAGCATCACAGTTACGTTCTCTAGGGCCAATACCCCGTTTACGCAGTCAACCGCAAGCTTGGAAAGCCCCGCCGGGCCAAAATTACCGCGCGCTTCGTTCATGAATATTTTGATAACCTGTTGCCGGGGATCCCGTTTGAAAGGCACATATGGGGCATTACTTTTTTGAAAAAAGGCCTCCAGCACGAAGAAAACAAAAACAGTAACCAAAACAAAAAGCAGCACCACCAGCGGACCTTGTTTTCCGTCCGTAAAAACAGGTAGCCCGGCAGGCAGGAAAACTTCGAACACGGCATATATCGCCGCAAAAAGCCCCGCAAAAATAAAGGTTTTTCTTAAAATGCTGATTACCCGTTGCATCGCCGCCCTCTTATTTTTTAGACCTTTTTTCCTGTTTTTGAATCCATTCGTCTATTGTTTTTTTCTTGAAGCGCCATTTCGACCCGACCTTGAACGCCGGAATCTTTCCTTTTTGCGCATGTTTATATATCGTAACGACTTTCATTTTCAGATAGTCGGCGACTTCTTTTATAGTCATTACCGAAGTGGTCATGCCTGCTCCTTTGCAACACTGAATTCACTGAAACCTTGCAACTCTGAAAGCTCTGAAACTTTTGAGAACACTGAGATCAGTGTTCTCAGTTCTTTTCAGTGTTCTCTGTGTTGCAATATGACTCATTAAAAACCACAATGTTTCCAGATAATATGTAACCATCTTTTCCTCTCCTGCGAGTGATTTGTTACCAATTTATACGTATTGATACCAATTATACAATGTGATAATAGAGTTTAATGAGAAATCCCGCGGAGTCAAGCCCGTAGCGGCGATTGGCGACGAGTCGCCTCTTTCCTCTGTTGTGTTGTATAGGACGCATTGGGAGTATTTCTACCAGAACATAGTTCTGTACGAAACACTCCCAACGCGTCTTTCGCGGTAGAGAGTAGTGTTTTGGGGGAAAGGGGTGGTTTTTCGAACAGTTTCCGGGACGCCAACCGTAACTTCCTTCTGTCCTTGATTCCTCGTCTCTGCGGTTACCTTCGAAGGGCGATGCGAAGAATTGTCTGAGGGCCTTGCAACTATGCGCTCTCTGGACAAACAACCACAACCCTCGCATTTACACTACGTTTTCCCGAACAAGACGCGTTGGGAGTGCTTCGTACGGAACCTCGTTCCGGTAGAAGCACTCCCAACGTGTCCTATACAATAACAGATACGAAGGATTACTTGGGGAAGGGAATCTCGGGGGGTTTTTTTGTGCCGTCAGCGCGAAGACAAATCGCAAAAACGAGGTGTTTTCGTGCGTGTGGACAGTTTTCGGAGGGAATTGTTATTAAGGGGTTAAATGGCGGAATAAGAGCAAAAGATGCAGGACAAGGCAGGTGTATATTCCGGCCAGGACGTCATCCAGCATGACGCCCCACCCGCCTTTCAGCTTTTCAAGGGACTTGATCGGCGGCGGCTTGAATATGTCCATTATGCGGTATATCACGAAACCAGTAGCAATGAAAAACGGGGTGAGGGGAATGTACATAAATACGAAAAAGATGCCGACAAATTCGTCAATAACGATCTCCGAAGGATCCGTGCGGCCGGTCTCTGTCTCCATCTTATCCGCTGATATCTTTCCGGCCGCAAAAAGAGCCGCAAAAACCAAAAAACATGCGAGACTATTGCGTGAAAGGACCAGAAAAAAAAACAAACCGGCCAGACTTCCCCATGTTCCCGGAGCAAAGGGCAAATAACCCGCTCCGCATACCGTGGCAATAAGTTTATATACCTTTTTCATTAAATAAATATTTTTTGTTTCCCGCAAGATAGGAAATGCCGCTCGCGGTGGTTAAAATAACCGTAACAAGCATGAGGATGAATATTAACTGCCTGTACCAGTATTCAAAGCCGGGATTCCAGAAATAGAACACACTTACCCCCGCCTCCTTAAACACGATAAAAATAAGTATAACGAGGATGGATAACATTTGTAGAAACGTCTTGTGTCTTCCACCAGATCCTGCCGGAAGAACATCATTGTGATGTGTTAACGCCATAATCCGGATAGCGGTTATGATTAGCTCCCGCATTATGATCACGACGACCATCCATGCCGGCACGAGTTTCATCTCGACAAACGCAAGAAACGCGGCAAGAGTCAGGATCTTATCCGCTACGGGATCCATTATTCGTCCAAAGTCGGACACAATCCTATATTTTTTGGCGATAAATCCATCCAGATAATCTGTCAGCGCGGCCGCGAGAAAAACTACTAATGCCGCAACCTTCCCGGCCAGAGAATTCGAAAAAAGAAACAACATGAACACAAAAGTGAGACCTATACGCGTCAATGTTATCTTGTTTGGCAGATTCATACGGCCTCTCCCACAAGGTCATATTCACTTGTCCCTGTCACTAACACTCTGGCAAATTTACCTACCGCGAGGCCGTTGCCGCGAACATGAATATTTCCGTCAACTTCCGGCGCGTCCATCTGGGCTCTTCCGATGAACCATCCGGGTCGGGACGAATCTTCTTCGTCTATAAGCGTCTTCAATCTTTTATTCAAGTATGTGCGATTATTTTCAGAAGATATCCCCTGCTGCAGTGTCATTACCCGGTCAAACCGCTCTCTCTTTACTTTTTCCGGCAATTGCCTCTTGAACCCGGCCGCCGGCGTTCCCTCCTCACGCGAATAAATAAAAGCGCCGAGACGGTCAAACCGCGTCTGGTCAAGAAACCCCAGAAGTTCTTCAAATTCCTCATCGGTTTCGCCCGGAAAGCCAACGATAACAGAAGTTCGTATGGTCACGTTCGGAATCTTCCTGCGCAATTTTGCGATTAGTTTCACGATTTTCTCTTTTGTCACGCAACGGTTCATCTTACGCAATATTCTGTTGTTACAATGCTGTATGGGTAGATCAATATACTTGCATACAACTTCCGTATCCGCCATCACGGCAAGAAGCTCGTCCGTAAAATGCGCCGGATGTGTATACAAGAGCCGTATCCAGGCATCTTTCATCAGAGGACTCAGTTTTTGCAGCAATCCGGAAATTCTTTCGGAGCCGGATTTTTCCAGGCCGAACGCAGTAGTGTCCTGGCCTATCAGCAACAGTTCTTTTAAATCACGCTCGTCTTTCAGACGTTTTACTTCCGCCAGAACCGATTTTACGGTACGGCTGCGTAATGGTCCTCTCAAGTCAGGGATGACGCAATACGCGCATTTATTGGAACATCCTTCCTGTATCTTGACATATGCGTAATGAGGCGGCGTGAGAGTTTTTCTTTTGAACTGATGGTCGCATAAAAGCTGCGGTTTCCGGGTAACCTTATGGATTTTATTGCCGTGAAAAATCGCGTCTATTTTATCGGGTATCAGAGTAAAATCAGAGGTGCCGAATATACCGTCTATCTCTTTGATCTGGTCGGCAATTGCGGAAGGAAATCTCTGCGCCAGGCAACCGCAGACAATAAGTTTTTTTATCGAACCCTGTTTCTTTAAATCAGCCAGTTGCAGTATTAAATCTATAGATTCCTGTTTAGCATCCTGAATAAATCCGCAGGTGTTAATAACTGCGACGTCGGTGCCTTCAGGCTCGTCAAGAATGTCGTATCCTTTCTTCTCTAAAAGAGCCCCGAGAACCTCACTGTCAACCATATTCCGGGAACAACCAAGGCTCAGAAGATAAATCTTCTTCCTGCTGTTTTTGTTCCTACTCAAAAGAAGCAACCCACTTATTGCCGACTTTTATCCCGCTGGAAGAAACCTTTATGTCGCGCACCACGCCGTCGGCGACTTTGCCTACTTTGCGAGTATTCACAAAAAAATCCAGCCTCTCAGCCTTACCCGTCCACACCGTAAAAACACCGTTTATTTTCCATGTTTTCGAATCGCCGCTCTTGAGTATACCTGCAAAAAGGGTTTTCCCTTCTCCTGTAAGTTGAACCCAGGCCTCTCCACGGGCTTTCAAGGTAAGAACCACAGGTTTTGCATCTTTCACGGTCGAGACAGGGGTGTAAATCCCGGCTGTTTTTACAGTAACCGGACGCGCCACAGTTTCATTCATGACGACCGGCTTGACTGCTTTTTTTTCGGAAGAGGGACTGTCTTTTTTAAGGACAAAACTAAACACGAAAACAGCAATCACAAAGATAGTGATATACATGGCTATTGTCGCCGGACGTATTTTTTTTGTCTCCGTGTCGCCACCGGAGGGGGCATCATTCTTTTCTTCTTTTTCTCCGATATCCAGATTGAATTCCCGGGCCGATATCGCGGCAGAGATGGATTGGTACTTTTCCATTATGCCCTGGGTGTCCAATCCGAGAAATGCCGAATACTTTTTCAAAAAACTTTTAAGGTATACACCGCTGATTCTTTCAAAAACACCGTTTTCGATGTCCATGATTATTTTCGGATGTATATTACTGCGCTTGTATGCTTCATCCACACTCAATCCGAGCTTTCGTCGGCTTTCCGAAAAAATCTTCCCTATTTCTTTTGGCGTCGTATTATTCTGTGTCATTCTTCACTCACCTTTAAGTCAGCTAAGTCAGCTAAGTCAGCTATCAATATTTCGCGGGGTTTGGACCCGTTATATGCCCCCACTATGCCTTCTTCTTCCATTATATCTATCATTCTGGCCGCTCTCGTATACCCGACCCGGAACTTTCTCTGAATCATGGAAACCGACGCTTGTTTGGTCAGAAATACCATTTCCACTGCTTCGCTATAAAGCGCGTCCTTTTCCCGGCTAAAATCGCTTACCTTCCGTTCCTGCCCTTCAATCACCTGTTCTATATATTGAGGACCTGCCTGAGATTTGACAAATTTAACTATGTTGCGAATTTCACTGTCTTCCACGAGGCTGCACTGCCCGCGAATAAGAGAACTTTCGCCGGGTTCCATGAGCAACATATCGCCTCTTCCCAGCAGCTTTTCCGCGCCATTCGCGTCCAGCACGGTCCGCGAATCCACTTTTGAAGCAACTTTGAACGATATTCTTGCGGGAAAATTAGCTTTAATAACACCGGTAACAACATTCACTGACGGCCGTTGAGTCGCGAGTATCAGATGTATCCCGGCCGCGCGCGCAAGTTGCGCGATTCTCATTATGGCTCCTTCAACATCCTGTTGGGCAATCATCATGAGATCCGCAAGTTCATCCACGACGACAATAATATACGGCAGGTTTTCCTCTGCTGCCGATTTTTTCTCGTTATATAAACCGATATTCCTGACACCTTTTGAGGAGAATATCTCGTATCGCCTCTCCATTTCTTTGACCACCCAGTTCAGAGAAGCCGCTGCCTTCTTGGGGTTAGTCACTATCGGCGAAATTAGATGCGGAATCCCCTCAAACATCATGAGTTCCACGCGCTTGGGATCAATCATCAGAAATTTTAACTCGGCCGGCGAGGCATTGTAAAGAAAACTCGTGATAATACAGTTCAGGCATACTGTTTTGCCGGAACCGGTGGCTCCCGCTATTAACAGGTGCGGCATTTTGCCGAGATCCGTAACTATCGGTGCTCCTGTTATGTCTTTTCCAAGAGCAAATTTCAGAGGAGAATCGCTTTCGCTGTATTCCGGTGTCTCCAATACATCCCGGAGCAGCACGAGCTCACTCTCTTCATTCGGCACCTCTATTCCGACAGTTCCCTTGCCCGGAAGAGGAGCCACCACTCTTATGTTAGCAGATTTCATGGCAAGTGAGATATTGTCACTCAACGATGTAATCTGATTGACCTTGGTCCCCATGGCCGGCTCAAGTTCATACATCGTAATAACGGGACCCTTGTTTATTTTTACTACGGACGCTTCTACGCCGAACCCGGCAAGTGTCTTCCCGAGAATAGCGGCTTTTTTCTTCAGGGTTTCATCTCTTTCCTTTCCTCTTTCCGCGGACGGCATCCGCAAAAGGTCCAGTGAGGGCATCTTATATTCAATTTTTTCGCCGGTGGAAGAATCCGCAACACCGGCAATACGCGCCGGTCTGGTGGAGAATTTCTGTGATTTTTCTGATGCAATAATCTTGGGTTCGGCGACGTTTTTCACGTTCGGCTTTCCGAAAAAAGATTTTTTGCCTGACTGCGCCGCAAACGCTGTTTTCCTGACTTCGTCCACCTTGGCTTTCATGATGGCAAGTTTGCCCGCAACTTCCGCCCTGGAGGCCCTTGTTCCCCCCTTCTGACTTAAAGGAGCATCACCGTCAAGAGAGGATGATCTTAAGGATTTCGACAGGAATTTTCTGATATGCGCCGGTATCCCGGCCATGAATTTCAGTACAGACAGCAAAACGGGCAGAACAAGAAAATCCGTCGCGACCAGAACAGAAAGAACAATCATGGCGGCGACAAATACTCCCGCCCCGCCCCTGCCTAAATATTCAAAAAGAAAGTCCGACACAACGGCGCCGACAATCCCGCCTTGTGAAAACGCCGCGCCCGAGGTAGTCCCGCCCATCATGCTAAGACTAGCGCTGACCGTTATAACAAGAACGGCCGTACCGAAAAATTTGGAAGAAAATTTCCGGGTTTTTATCTGGAATAAACGCGCAATACCCCAGACAAAAATCAGCAAAGGAATCACATATGCGGCTTTCCCTATAAAAAAAAGTAGAATACCCCCCAGATACGAACCGACGATACCGGTCGCGTTCTGGGGAATAACATTCGGGGTGGTGGTATAAAAAGAAAGGTCTTGCGCGTTGAATGTAAATATGCTCAAGAACAGAAAAAGTCCGACCGCAAAAAGTAAAACGGCTACAATCTCGTTTTTTCTTACTTCATCCATAAAATTGACCCGTTATTTCCAGAATAACAATATGCCCGCTCCGAGCAAGACACAATAAATACTGAAAACGAACATATTCCTGCGCTTCATAATCCACCACAACAACCGCAGGCTCAAAAGACCGGTAATAAACGCGCTAACCATTCCGATTGCATAATAAACGAACTCACCCGAAGTGCCTCCGCTAAAACCACAACTAAACATTTCATAAACCGCAGCGGCCGCGACTATCGGAATGGACAAGAGAAAAGAAAATCTAAAGGCTTCCCGGATTTTCATGCCGCTTACCAGACCTGTGGATATCGTCATCCCGCTTCTGGAAATTCCGGGAATAAGCGCACACGCCTGAGCGAGGCCCACCGCCAGCGCCCTGATAAACGTCGGATTTGCGCTGCGCGCGCCTGACTTCTTTTTCCACAGGCTTAATTGTCCAAGAAATAACACCACGGCCGTCACAATCAGCATAGCCGCTGTTTTTCTCGGACTCGCAAAGAACGCGGATATTTCGCTCCTAAACAGCAACGCCGCTATAACCGCGGGAATCGTGCCAACCGTTAAACAAAAAAGCCATCTACGGTTTCTCTCGCGCACGAGCTGCAAGATATCCCTTCTAAAATATAAAAGAACAGCCGCTACTGTCGCGGCATGAAGACAAACATCAAAAAAAATAGTTGCGACGCTGGATGATCCTAACAGAGAGTGAATCAAAACAAGATGTCCTGATGAGGAAACCGGAAGAAATTCCGTCAGTCCCTGAACAACTCCGCATGTCACTGCCTCCGTTATCGTCATGATATAAATAATGTCAAAGGACCAAATTCAAAGCACAAAAAGAAAACAAATTAATTAATGACAAATGACAAAATTCAAAGAACAAAACACCAGATAAAATTTAAAGTTTTGTTATTTGGATTTGAGATTTTGGATTTATTTTGGATTTTGTGCTTTG
>CAZGOZ010000017.1:19039-20144 GCA_964528025.1 uncultured Planctomycetia bacterium | reverse complement strand
TCGTTTAGGCGGGTGGATAGGGCTTGTTCGGCTACCAGGCCTACGATTCTGGCTACTTCTTTTCCGCTTTTGAAGATTAGCAGGGTTGGGATGTTCATTACGCCGTATTCGGAGGCTGTTTGCTTGCCTGAGTCTACGTCTAACTTCCCCACCTTTATGCGTCCCTCGTATTCTGTGGCCATTTTCTCTATGATCGGGGCAAGCATGCGGCAGGGACCGCACCATTCGGCCCAGAAGTCCACTAAAACAGGCACGTCCGATTCAAGTACCTCTTTTTTAAAATTTCCGTCGGTTAGTGTAATCTCCATTCTTCCTCCATTTTTCATTCGGTTGGTTATACGAATAATGACTGTGTAGGGTATTATTATAGACCCAATATGCAAAATGGGCAAGTTTGAACAGACGGGGAAAAATGAGAACGGGGCGTTCCTGTTTTTTAGAGTGATCTCAAGAAGACTTTCATTAGACGATATTTTCGGGCTATTTTTTCTATGAGGGTTATGTGATAGCTCACTAAAAGTAATATTCTTTTTACCAGTTCGCCCTTATTCAAATTCTCGTCTTGCCTCGGGTCTCCCAGTATTTCGATAAATTTATCTACTTCTTCTTCGGGGCCCATCAAAGAGTCTTCAAGCATGTGCCGCAAGAACATTTTTACTTTCGGCGTGTTTTGCCCGTCAAGAAGCCGGGCTAGAATGGCGATGGTTATTATTTTTGCCTGACAGATAATCTTTGCTCTTTGCCTCATTTGCGCATAACCGGCAGGGAGTGTCATGTTTATGAATCTGGTTTGCTGAAAAATCGTTGGATTACGGTCCACATAGGGAGTTAGCTCAAATTCTTCTTCAATTTCAACATCAACGGTTATAACCATTCTTTTACCTTTTGGGGGTAATTCAAGCATTTCGCTGAGGCGATTGAAATCCGAATATATCCTGTAGATAATATTTCTGCCGCTTTTACCTTCTATGCCTTTGATTAGGTGTTGCATTTTTTCAGTTAATTGAAACGCCTGCGGGATAAAGAGCTCTATCTTTTCTTGTTTAAGGAGCGTTGCCGCAACATAAACATTCTCCGTTTCCGGCAGGGTAAGATCTTCCGCCCC
>CAZGOZ010000017.1:16828-18939 GCA_964528025.1 uncultured Planctomycetia bacterium | reverse complement strand
TCTTTAACGTTTTCAAGAGCTTTTGACAGCGCTTTAAGAGATCTTTTTCCTCGTCCGTGCTTATCCCGTTCCGCCCGAACCAGTAGAAGCGCCCCTGCGGTTCCGAACGAGAGCGAAATTCCACCTATGGCAAACCAATTTGCTCCCCCTATAAAAGGAAGCAATAATGTAGACATTACGTACACAAAAGAAGCAAGCATACTTGCGGACACGAACATCATTACAAACAGGACCACGTCCGTCGCGTTCACTCTGCTTATTTTCTTCTTGTAAGAGTTCAATTTCTCTCTAACCGTTTGAAGGGTAAGTGTTTTATGCGAATCAATTAACTCTGACCATTCAGCCATGGAAAAGGTGTCCCACGTCTCCTTAATCCGTTTTCTTTTTTTGAGGCTACCCTCATTTTCATCTATCTCGCGCTCAACCATCACCGCAACATCATCATAATCATATGTGACTGCATCTAACTCCGCCTGCTCCGCGGCGGAAGTGGGTTGTCTCTCGTCATCTTCGCGGAGTTTTTGGGTTAGTATCGTTTCAAAAACTTTTTTGCGAGACCTGTCGAATATACGCCTAAAGCATGCTCTCGCTCCTGCACCAACGACAAGTGAAACCCCTCCAAGTCCTCCCAAATTATTTACATGAAGAGAGTAAAAACCCTTATCAAGAATGACAACACCTGCTATGATCACTCCAAACCAAAGTGCGCTTATCGCAATGCTTAATTTTATCTCTCTCTTTATGTTTCTTCTTCTTGCGTAGGAACTGATTGCTTTTATAATCTTTTCACGAGTGAGTTTTCCGGAATAAAGAAGCTGATTTATTCTTCGCTTAGTAATGTACAAAACGCTCCATTGTTTATACCGGTTTTTTTGGCGGTCATTCATCTCTGGGTTTCTGTCTATCTCGCTCCAAATCATGTCTATAATTTCACTCAGGATGAAGCTCTTTTTCGCGGATTCGCTTGACTCCGCCGGTGGCACGTCGCGGACGGCTTTCTCCGGCATATTCGGAAATGCGGCAGCAGACGCGGGGTCAGGGCGGGAGTTTTCTACCTCTTTGTATTCCGTTACAAAACTCTCATCAAGCGTTATCTCAGGAACCTTTATTCCTTCTCTGTTAAAAAAATTAGAATTAATGTCGCAGACCAGTATTGTCTCGAAAAGGCGGTGCTCTTCGCCCTGTGGGAAATCTAGATAAGGAAATTCCTCACCAAGCCGTAATTTGACGGCCTCTTCGTCATCAAATATCCAGTTTATTCTCTGATAAAGCGTTTCATTGGAATACCGCGTTGTATCCCTAAAACAGTATGCCGCAAGAAACCATAGCCATATGGCGTCATTTACCACATGATAATTGCCCCCTATCATATTTGCTACGATTTCGCTATCATTAAAAAGAAGTTTATCCTCAACAAAGGTTAGATGCCCCGTGTTTTTGTATCCGGATTCGTCATTCTTCAAATCCGACATTTCATGTTTCGCGAGACGATAAAATATTCCCCATGCCGCGCTCACGGTTCTTTTTTCACCAGATTCCAGGGTAATTTCAAACCATACATCATTCTCGCGGATGTGATTCCACATCGAAACAAACCTCTTATCAACAATTAAAACATATTTGTTCCCATCGATTTGTTTCAGTTTAGATGTCGGTAACTTACCTTCTGCCTCGTATCCGGACAAAATCCCCGGCCGTATTTCAAGATTTTCAGCGGGAATTTTTGCCTCGTTATCTCTAAAGATTTTAAGCGCTTCTATCAAGTCAGTCTCTTTAAGAATGGGATTATTATCCCACGCTTCGGGCGGGTTGTTGTAGTCGGCGGGTGTAAACCTGGTGTTATACCCGGCGTTGACGGCTTCGTCACGTTTATGCTGTAATTCGTCACCTTTTGCAAAAGACGTCGGTGTGAAATCTATGCTTCCGGGGCCTACCTCGGCGCCGAAGAGCTTCTCGCCCACGGCATACACTGCCTTTCGCGTTGCGGGACAATTTGACCCCGGCATGGGGGCCAGCCCATGGGCAATAGTATTCGTCAGAAAGGTGCTCACGACGATGCAGCTTACTGCCTTTATCGCTATTTTTATTGCTTGATTTTTCATGTCAATACG
>CAZGOZ010000017.1:0-16728 GCA_964528025.1 uncultured Planctomycetia bacterium | reverse complement strand
TGCAGCTTACTGCCTTTATCGCTATTTTTATTGCTTGATTTTTCATGTCAATACGTCTTTTGCCCCTTTAGGCTGATCTCCAGAATACTTTCATTAGACGATGTTCCCGTTCTATTTCCTCTACAAGCCTGATGGGGTGTTTCAATAAATAAAGTATCCTGCTTATCAGCTTATTACCTTTTGAGCTCGCATCTTCCTTTGGATCTCCCAGTCTTTTAAGAAATCTATCCATTTCTTTTTCGTCAAGATTAATACGCCCTTCAAGCATATACCGCAGGAACATTTCTACCTTCGGCGTCTTATTTCCGTCAAGCAGCCGGGCCAGAATGGCGATAGTTACTATTTTTGCCTGGCAGATAACCTTTGTTCTTTCTCTCATCTCCGGATAATCGGCAGGAAGTTCCATGTTCAGGAATCTCGCGCCCTGAAAAGCACGCGGCGTATCATTCACATACTGCACCAATGCTAATTCTTCTTTCTCCGCAACATTCGCAGTTATAATCATTCTTTTACCATTCGGCGTTGATTCAAGCATTGTTGTAAGACATTTAAAATCCGAGTATATCCTGTAGGTAACATTATTACCTATTTTACTTTTTATGTCCTTGATCGCAGTTTGCATTTTTTCAGTCAGTTGAAGCGCCTGCGGGATAAAGAGTTCTATCCTTTCCTGCTTTAAGAGCATTGCTGTGATATAAACACTCCCCGTTTCCTCCAGAGTGAGCTCGTCCACACCCGGGCCCCGGTTATATCCGGGTGTTACGATTGTCTCGGCTATCAACTTAACTAAAGGATGAGACACTGTCTCTGCCGAAGATTCCGCCGCCGCCGAAGAATTTTCCTGTTTCGCTTCGGTTTTTGCAAGAGCTTTCTTAATTGCAGATGTTACTCCTTTTCCTTTGGAAACAATTAGACTATTACTCAGCAGAATCATCCCTATAATCATCCCCTGGGCCACTACGATTTCTATATTCATTCCGAAAAGATAAGCCTGGCGAATTAATACGGAAGCTCCCGCCACACCCATTAATTCCAGAATTATTCCCATGACGGATTGCCGTTTATCATGTTTGATGTCCCGCCTAAATCCCTCTTTAATCCTTTCAAAGGTGGTCATCCCTGAAAGGTTATTGAGCCTTGCCCCTTCACGCGCGATAAATTTGCGCCACTCTTTTATAAGTTCTACTTTTTTTTCTGGGTTTATATCAGAGCTTTCTGCTATCTCCTCTATGACCATCACTGCGGCCTCATCTATGAGTATATCTTCCTCCGGTTGCCTCCTGATAAGAGCGCCTTCCTCCGATTTACTGCCGCTGGGGAGTATATCCACCTTGTGCTTATGCTGCGAAATGGATTGGTTGCGCATTCTTTCACGATCTTCGTATTCCTCTATAAAGCGCTCGTCTACTTTCGTCTCAGGAACCGCTATTCTCTCTCTGCCACTGCCAAAAAAATTACGATTTATGTCGCAGGCCAGTATTGCCACGGCAAGGCGTCGATCTTTGCTCAGCACCGAAGACAAGAAAGGAAACTCATCATTAAGCTGTAATTCCTCGGCCTCTCTATCCTCAAATATCCAATTTATTCTCTGATAAAGCGTTTCATTGTTATATCGCGTTGTATTCCTAAAACAATACGCTCCTAAAAACCACAGCCATATAGCATCATTTGCATCATGATATCTGCCTCCTATCATATTTGCCATGGTTTCATCATCCCGGGCAACAACTTTATCATCATAAAACGTTACATGCCCTCCGCCTTTGCTCGTGGCGCTGTTTTTCTGTAAATCCCTCATCTCATGTTTCGCGAGACGATAAAATATCCCCCACGCCACACTCACGGTTCTCTTGTTCCCATCTTCCAGATCAACTTCAAACCAAGTGTCATTCTCTCGGATATGATTCCACATCTGGACAAACTTCGTGTGAACAATTAAGATATATTTGTCCTCACCGGTTTTTTCTATCTGAGATATAGGCAACTTCCCTTCTTCTTCGTCTACCGGAAAATACCCCGCTCTTATTTCAAGATTCTCAGCCGGGATTTTTGCTTCGCGGTCTCTAAAGGTCTCAAGCGCTTCTATCAAATCCGTCTCTTTAAGGATGGGATTATTCTCCCACGCTTCTGGCGGGTTGTCGTAGTCGGCTGATACAAACTCGGCATCATACCCGGTATTGACGGCTTTCTCGCGCGCACGCTGTAATTCGCCGCCTTCTACAAAAGACGTAGGCGTGAAATTTATACTTCCCGGCCCCTTATCGATGCCGAATCGTTTATCCCCCAGGGCATTCATCGCCTTCTGCGTCGCAGGACAGTTTGACGCCGGCATGGGTCCCAACCCATAGGCAATAGTATTAGTCAAAAAGATGCCCACAACAGCGCAACTTACTGCCTTTATCGCTATTTTCATCGTTTGATTTTTCATGTCAATCCGCCTTTCAACCTTTGATTTGGTATTGCTATATACATATATCCCAAACACACCCCAAAACCAGAATACACCATTCTTGATAGGTCAATAAAAAGCTAAATCGCTCCTATAATAACACGTTGCTTACAATAAGTCAACAAAAAGTTACACTGAATCGGCTATAATCCGTTTAGTCTATTTTGTGAGGGAAAAAGGTTGAAAAGAGGAGGATAATTAGAAAAATCGCTCTGCTGAGCGTGAAATTTCATCTACTGTTACGGCTTTTAGGCAGGCAAAACCCTTGAGGCAATTGTGGGCAAGGCACTCTGTGCACCCTACGTTTTTGTGAAAAACCACGTCTTTCTTGCCCAGGGGGCCCCATCTCAGGGGTGAAAGGCCGGTATCCCGGCGGCCGAAAATTGAGATTACGGGGGTTCCTACGGCTACCGCCACGTGAACCGGACCGGAATCGTTGGAAATAAGCAGTCGGCATCGGGTAAAAAAGGCGGCAAGTTCCCCTATAGTCAGCTTGCCGGTGAGGTCTATCGCGGGGCGTCTCATCTCGGAAATTACCAGATGGTTGAATGTGCCGGATTCTTTGCCGCCTACCAGAACTATGCAGGCGCCGCGTTTCGCGGCGAGTGCATCCGCTACCCGTGAGAATCTTCCCGGAGGCCACCGTTTTGACGGGCAGCTTGCTCCGGCATGGATTGCAACGATGTTGTCCGTGATGCCGGAGGTTTCCATGATGTGTTCTGCCCGTTTTTTATATTCCGGCAAGACCGTTATATACGGCCGCCTATCGGCATCTTTCACGGTGATGCCGGCAAAAGCCAAAAGATCAAAATTGTAATCAACCTCATGCTTGAGGCCTTCCTGTTTGCGATGCGGCATGCGCCGCGTGAGCAGTCGGCTCATCTTTCTGTCATACCCTATTCTCGCGGGAATACCCGCCGCGAACAACATGATATGCACTCTGTTCGTGGGGTGCAGAGCTATTGCCGTATCAAACTTCTTTTTTCTGAGTTTCAACGCAAAAATAATCGTTCTTAAGAGCCCTTTATGCGTGCGGCGTTTATCATAAGTTATGACCTCGTCAAGATGAGGATTACCGGCAACGATCTCACGATTTTCCGGCTTTACCATGAAGGCGATATATGCGTCGGGATATTGCCGGCGAACGAGTCGTATCGCGGGCGTAGAAAGCACCACATCACCTAATCTGTCGGTTCTCGTTATTAGTATGCGTTTCATGATATTATAGTGAACAGTGAATAGTGAGCAGTGAACAGTGATCTATAAGTTCAACGACTCTCTGCTCTTGGCCGTTTGCTGGTTGTCCCTCTGCCCCATGAGCCATGAGCCAACAGCTATAAGCAAATTCTGCTCTCTGCCCTATGCTCTCTGCCCTCCGCATCCCCCCAGCGACTCTACTGCCGCGCGGAAGACGTCCTCTACGGTTATCCGCGCTATGCAACCCTTCTCAAGGGCTCTGCCGCAACGGGCATTTTCACACGGACGGCACGGAACAGACGTCGTAATAACTTTGCTTCGTTCGGAAAGCGGGCCGTATTTCCTTTCGTCGGAAGGCCCGAAAAGTGCGACAGTGGGAGTTCCTGCCGCGCTTGCGACATGCAGCGGCGCGCTGTCGTTGGTTATCACCAGCTGGGCATGCCGCATCAGTTCCGCAAGGGCCGCTACGGAAGTTTTTCCCGTCAGATCTTCCGCGTGGTGCTTCATGCCGGCAATAACACAACGGGCAACTTCTTTGTCGTCATCATTACCCGTTATGAATACCGTGCACCCGAGTTCAGAGATGAGTCTATCCGCCAAAAGAGCATACTTGCCGGCACCCCATCTCTTCATGTGACTTTTTGATCCCGGCGCGATCACTACGTTTCTTTTACCGCTTGTTTGATTCATTATATCTTCAATATATTTTTTTTCCGCATCTCCGGCAGGAATAAAAAACTTCACGTCGGAAAACGGGTTCGGCACCAAACCACGCAGCCGTGAAAGATGTTCGTCTTTCTTGTGCTTGTTAGCCCGCCCGCAAATGGCCAGACGGGAATGGCGCGGCGCGCCGACAAGATACGGTATGAGTGAATTTTTCATATCTACGACCAAATCATACCGCCGGCGTCTGAGGTCTGCAACCTGTTTTAGTCTCGTCCACATGCTCTTGCGTCTTTCGTCCGGCTCAAATCTGCCTACAGCGGGATGCGCGGTAAAAATATCTTTGCCCGGCCGACCGGCAATAACATCTATTTCCGCTTCGGGAAACTCCTCATGCAGTTTTTCCAAAACCGGCGTAGTAAGTATAATATCGCCTAAGTTCCTGAGCGAAATGAATAGGATTTTATTAATCTTCATTTTTACATAATAATCGTAGGGGCAGGGTTTCCCTGCCCTGGACGGACGAAACGAAGGGCGGGGTAACCCCGCCCCTACGCCAGCACCTTCACCACGGCGGCGAATACCTCATCTACGGTAATTGACCTCATGCACACGTAATTCTTTTCACATTTTTCTATGTAGCACGGCACTATGCAATCACAAGTGCCTATAATAACTGCATTTACGCCTTTGCCTCGGGGGCCGGTTATTTTTGGGCTTGTCGGGCCGAAAAGTCCCACTGTTGCCGTTCCGACGGCCGAAGCCAGGTGCAGGGGGCCGGAATCGGCGCTTACGACAAGCGCGCATTTTTTGAATATTGCGGCAAGTCCCGCGGGACGCGTTCTGCCGGCAAGGGCATAACACCTGCGCGGGTCGGTTTGGGAAACTATCCGCTCCGCAAGCTCGGCATCCTTTCCGGCACCGGTTACTACCACGCTGACGTTTTCAAAACGAGAAAGTATTTTTTCTACGAGGCCCGTAAATCTTTCCGCCGGCCACCGCTTTGCTTCCCAGTTCCCTCCGGGATTAACAGCCACGATCCGGCGCATGTTTTTATTAAATTCTTCCAGCAGCACGTTGCCGCGTCTTTCATCCTCCCTGCCGACAAAATATTCATAGGTACCGTCCTGAACCGCAATGCCGGCCCTCGCGGCAAGAGCGGAAAAGGTGTCCGCCCTGTGACACCCGGGTGAGACACTTTCGACTTGTTCCGTGAGCATGGCATTCTTGCCGGCGAATCCGATACGTCGTGGGATTCCCGAAAGAAACGCGATAATGCCCTTTGTTCTTGACGGTTTGAGAAGAAAACAGGCATCATAGCCCGCCTTTCTCAGAGTCCTGATAAACTCCAGTTTCTCCGGCAATGATACAACACCCCGTCTGTCCGAGAGAACATAGACCTCATCCACTAACGGATTGCGGTCCAAAAGCTCCTTATACCTTCCTACAACCGCGCATGCGATATGGGCTGTCGGAAAAGCCTTCCGCAAGGCACGCAGAAAAGGAAACGAAAATAGTATGTCCCCCATCCAGTTCAATTCAAAAACGAGTATACGTTTCATTTTATGATTCCCTCATACACCTCTATTGTCTTCGCAACACTGTCCCTGATAGAAAATTTTTCGGCGGCTTTTTCGCGGGCCTTCTCGGCCAGGCGCTGACGCATATTGCGGGATTCGGCAAGAAGCAATATCGCCGCGCTCAATGTGCCAACGTTGCCGGACGGAACAAGAATGCCGTCATGCTCATGCGTGATAAGTTCCGACAGTCCCCCTATATCGCTCGCGATACACGCACGCGAGGCAGCCATGGCTTCCATAAGCGACAACCCCAGGCCTTCCTTGAGTGACGGCAGACAGAATACATCCATGAGAGCAAGATATTTTTCCAAAGGTGCCGCGGCCGAAACCAGAAAAACATTGTCTGCGATACCGAGTTGCCGCGCCAGATGCAGAAGAGAGTCCTTTTCGGGGCCTTCTCCCATGACAAGCAGTTGGGTTTTGCCATGAAAACGCGAAATAACGTCTTTGAAAGCGCGGAGAAGATATTTAAACCCTTTGACTGGGGAAAGCCTGCCCACCGACCCGATTATCATGGCATCCGGATCAAGCCCAGTCTCCTGTAGGAGGATACGATCCTTGCCCTCTGCCGAGACCGGCAGATACCGATCCAACTCTATACCGTTATATATCAGGACAACCCTTGACGGATCAACACGAAAATCCTCCACGAGATGAGTCCGAACGCTTTTACTTATCGCGATAACTCTTTCTCCCCAGCATGGAAAGATCCTGCGTGAAAACTTGCGATGGCGAAAAAAACCGTGACACGTTGATATAAATGGTACTTTTGTGGTTATTTCAGATAACCGGGCCGCTACCTGTGTTACACGTGTCTGCGCATGCACGAGTTGAAACTCGCCGGCTGAAATAATCTTCGCCAGCTCGGGCAATGCCCTCCATACCTTTATCCCGAACTCGGACTTTGTTCGGATATTCAAAGTGAAGTGAGATATTTCTGACTGCTTTAGAACAGTTTCAAGTTTTCCCCCTCCGGATGCAACAGCAACTTCAACGCCGGCGGCCTTGAGATATTTGGCCAAACCTACGGTATAAATACCGATACCGCCGATATTAAGATGAGTGGTTAGGAGTAGTATTTTCATAGTAATAATCGTAGGGGCGAATAATTATTCGCCCCTACGCGCCTCTTAGCACTTCCACTACGGCGTCAAACACCTCTTCCGGCGTTATAGACCTCATGCACCACACGCCTCTGAAGCATGACGGCTTATAACACGGCGCGCATTTCAGTTGTTTATGTATAACCTTGCGGTTTTTCGCAGGCCCCAAATGTCTGAGCGGGTTCGTGGGCCCGAAAAGCGCCACAAACGGCGTTCCCACCGCGGCGGCAACATGCATGGGAGCGCTGTCCCCGGTAACAAGCGCGTCACACCGTTCTATAAGGCCCGTAAAACGGGAAACATTGGTTTTTCCTACCGCATTAATGGGTTTGGCCTTTGTTTTTTTAACGAATTCCGCGGCAAGCGCGTGTTCCTCTTCCGTTCCCAAAAGAACTACCCGTGCGCCGCGTGAGAGAGCAAGCATCTCGGTAAGTTTTATCATGGACGAGAGCGGCCAATTTTTAGTTTTCCACCGCTTACTCGCCGACAGGCTCACGGCAATCAGTTCTTGCTGCTCTTTCAACCAGCTATTTTTTAAAAACTCTTCCGCCCAGGACCTGCCATCAGCGGCCGGCCACACTTCAAGCTTCTTATCCGGTTCGGTGATTCCCATGAGAGACAGCACGTATCCCTGGTGTTCTACCGGACCTTTGTCAGCGGCGGGTAGAACGGCCTTGCGGTTCAGCAAAAAACTCAATTTTCCGTTATTAAACCCGTATCTTTTCGGGATTGCCCCCAGAAAGGCCAGCAGGTGACTTTTACGGTTATTCTGAAAATCCACGGACATGTCAAACACTTCTCGCCGCAACCTTCCCGCCAGACGCAAAAAACCCGTTCCGGAATCCCTGTTCTCAAAATCACAAGTCAAGACCTCGTCTACATAAGGGCAGTTATCCAGAACTTCCCGAAAACGAACGTCCACAAGTATTTTTATACACGCGGAGGGAAATCTTTTTCTGATAGCGCGGATAGAAGGTGAAACAAGAATTATATCGCCAAGGGAGCTTATTTTAAAAATAAGGATGTTTTTCCGGCTCAGGACGTCCTCGTAAGCCCGAATCGTCATCTTCATTGCCTTCTCCAGAGAATAGTTCTCCTCCACGTGTTTTCTCGCGGCGACGGCCACTTTTTCCATGAGAGAAGGATCTTCCGCATAACGCAGAATCTCATCCGCCATTTCCGCCGGCGCCGCGCCTTCACATAAAAGGCCCGTAACCCCTCCGATGACGTTCTCCGCGACGCCTCCTACTTTCGTGGCTACCACGGGAACACCCGAGGCCTGAGCTTCAATAACAGACCGCCCGAAGGCCTCCTGCTCCCTGTTTGCCGAAACAAGAACATCCAGAGTTTTCATGACCTTCAAAACACTCTCATCGCTGTCAATAAACTTTACAATATCCCCCAGGGTAAGGCGCCGTATTGCCAGTTCTATTTTTTTCATATAGGTTTCGTTAGCAGAAGAAATATCCCCCATCAGCACAACCTCAATGTTCTGCTTTTTTCTCGCAACATACGACATGGCTTGCAAAAAATCAAGGTGGCCTTTCAGCGGAGTGAATCTGCATACCATTCCGACACGAAAAACACCGCCGGCTCTTTCCGCCGGAAGAACAAACGAGAACTTTTCAAGATCAACGCCGCGCGGAATAACCGTCATTCTCTGAAAAGGAACATTAAAATTATCCCTCATGTAACGCATCATGGTTTCATTGGCAACGATAACTTTTTTGCCCCACCCCATGACCCTGCTGATAAGATGCCGCTTATACTGGCCGTGCGCGGTGGTCATGAATATTCTACCCGTGGACCGGGCAGCGAAATAACCGGTAAGAGCCGGTATTCTGCTTCTGGCGTGAACAATATCTATATTTTCTTTTTTGATAATACTCGCGAGGCGAAAAAAACAGTAGAGCATCGTGACCGGATTCTTCTGTCCTACCGGCAAAACATAATGACGCACACCCGCGGCGGTAAGGTTTTTTACAAACGCGCCTCCGGCGGAGACAACCACTGCCTTATGGCCGTTAAGTGCCAGATGCCGGGCCACCTCAACGGTGCTTTTTTCCACCCCTCCGACACCAAGTCTGGGAACAAGCTGCAAAATATTCATATTTAGAAACCTAAAATAACTTATACATTTTTTCGAATATACGCCTGTTATCGTCCGGCAAGGAAACAGTCCGCGTTTTTTGACGCACCGCGCGAGAGGCGCAAGATGAAATCTCTCCGGGTTCCACGCGGCTGAGGTATCCACTCTTATCCAGGCCGTCAACAAAACGCTCATATTTCGTGCGTCTTGAAGTTATTTTCTTCGGCATGAATACCAGAACCGGTTTTCCGGAAGCGACCGCTTCCGAAACCATTGAGATGCTTTCTCCCGAAACGATCACGACATCGCTTGAAGAAAGTATTTTCTCAACAGTGTGCTCGTCTTTGTCGTTCTTTCCGGAAATGAACTTCACGCACCTCGGGTTACCGGTAAACGCGGTTTTCAGGATCTCTTCAGGTGCCTGTGGCGTTCGGCGGGAAGTGGTAGCGTAAAAAGAAGCGTCTATCGCATCACATGTTTTTTCTACCTCTTCGGCCACTGAACGCGTTAGCGCTTCATCAAAAGCAAAATGCCGATTATCCCCGCCGAACAACAGCCCAATGCAGGGCTTATTTTTCCCGCCGGCGTTGTTGTTGGAAGGTTTGATAGTATTAGGCGCCAGGTGCGTCACTATCATCTTCTCCTCAACCCGCCTTCCGCGAAGATCATGCCTTGGTGACACTATAAGATCAAACTTCCCGCGGCATAAAAATCCCGGATCCAAAACCGCGAGGTTATGCGCGTAATTTTCCATCTTCAGGATGATGTTGACGCCGCAAAGAGCGCTGCCGCAGCTTATAATCACATCCGCATACCGGCCAACAGCATTCGCATAGCTTTCCCGATCAAGGGCCATTCTCAGAAGCCCGAGACGTCCCTGGCATCCGGGACCGAAAAACGGCCGCATGACATTGAATAAAAATTTTGCTATTTTGCTCCGGAAGCGAATTCTGACAACTTCGATTTCTGTCTCCTCCGGCGCGCATCCTTCCTTTTCACGATATCGTTTTACCTGTTCCACCACGGCGAGAGACTGTTTCAGGTGGCCTTTTTTTCCGTCGTCAAGAACCATTACTTTTTTCAGGGGGGTCATCTTCCATCTCTTATGCATCCACATCCATTGTTCCGGATAATCGCGTATATGCTTCTCCAATAAACGGTTATACTCCCGCATGTACGGGATAACGTCATCACCTTTCTCTATGATCATCAAGGGTTCCAGAATGAGGTCATGATATGGGCCTTTCGTCCTGTGTATAAACGCCGGCAAAAGCCACGCACCGGTTTTCTGGGCAATACGATACGGCCCCACCGCCACGGACGCGGGCCTCCCAAAAAAGTCTACAAGCTGTCCGGAAGCCCCGGCGTTCTGGTCCGCCAGTATACCGATACTTTTACCGTCTCTCAGCACCCTGAACAGGTTTTTAATGTCCGCGCCCTTGCGTATAACCAGGTTGCCTTTTGACTCCCGCAGAATGTTTAAAAGTTCATTGAGCCGTTCCATTTTCTGGTCCCGGGCAAGCAAATACAGGGGGAATCCCTTCGCGACACTGGTAACGGTCGAGAGTTCCCAGTTTCCGAAATGGGCGGAAATAAGAATCATCCCATTCGGGTTCTTTGACGCTTTTTCTATGCGTTCCAAATCACGCACTTTAACGAATTTCTGTATATACCGCTTGTCCACCTTTGTCATCGAGAGAATCTCCACAAAAGTTTGTCCCAGATGCCGGTACACGTTATTCGCGATACGTTTGAGCTCGTTCGGTGTTTTTTCGGCGCAGAAAGCCGCTTTCAGATTGGCATAGGCAATTCTCTGCCTCTTGCCGCTCAAAAGACGCGCCACTCCTCCCAGACGCCGACCGCACCACAAATTGAATTGTATCGGCATCACGTGAAAAAACGCGTTAAGCCCTCTTACAAGAAATGACGCTATTAAGTCCAGCAACGAGGTTCTCCTTCCCCTCTACGATATCTATCTCAATGTTCATTACAAAAATTTTTTCTTCTACCCCGGACAGGTTCAGGTCCTTGACCTTCACATAATCTTTAGCGGTTGTAATTATAATCTCCGCTTTTTCCCGCACGCAGCACGCCCGTATAACACCGATGTCAGCATCGGAATAACGGTGGTGGTCGTCATAATCATGCCGCGACACGATCTCGGCGCCCTGTTTTTCTATCAAAAAAGCTAAATAATCCGGATCCGCTATGCCGCTAAAAAGAAGCACCCTTTTATGCCGCAGCGTGTCTATCGCGTAAACGGCGCCGGTAATATCAGAAAGAAATGAGGGTTTGTGCCGGCTCAAAACAACAGGTTTTCCCGGCGCGAGAACGGCCAGGCGCCGGACAATATCTTCCCGGTCCTCGGTGTTGATTCTGTCGGTCTTTGTCAGCACTAAAATATCCGCCCGTCGAACGGAAGAAATCGGCTCCCTCAACACTCCGCGCGGAAAAAGACAACCGTTGCCGAACGGAGAAAAAGCATCCAAAAGAAGAATATCAAGATCTCTCTCTATTCTCCTGTGCTGAAACCCGTCATCAAGAACAAGAACATCTCTCGTTGCTCTGACAGCGCCCCGGGCCTCTTTTACCCTATCCTGTCCCACAAACACCGGCACTTCAGGCAGCTCGGCCGCGAGCATTCTGTTCTCGTCGCCGCCGTATCCTCTGGTAAGCACCGCCGGCTTACGGGTGCGGGTAATAAAATAATCGGCAATAAACATGACAAACGGCGTTTTGCCGGTGCCGCCGAGAGTTATGTTCCCCACGCTGACCACGGGCGCGCCTACCCTGTATCGGCGGCGGAGACCCGTTTTGTAGCCAAGAGCCACTAAACGCACCGCCTGAGCGTATATCCATGATAAAAAACGTAACACGGCCTTCACCATGATATGCGGAAACCCGACGCGTTTATCCCGCATCAACGAAAAGATATACGATCTACATGACAGCATAATGAGATCCTAAGGTAGGACGATTGTGTATTAGAAAATTTAAAAGACAAAAATACAGACCAACAGTTAAATTCAAATGACAAAATTCAAAATCCAAAATAAATTCAAAATCCCAAATCCAAATAACAAAACACTAAATTTTATCTGGTGTTTTGTGCTTTGAATTTTGTCATTTGACATTACTCTGTTCTGCTCACTACTCACTGTTCACTACGCCCTGCTTTATTCGTCGCCCATATATTCCTTCAGGCCTTCCACCGTTTTGGCCACGGCTCCCGCATGGTTCTTTATAACTCTTTTGGCGTTCTCCGCCATTCGTTCCTGTTGGCTCGGATTCTGCAAGAGCGATTTCAGCGCCTTTTCAAGCCCGCCGGCATCTTTCACTCGCACGGCGGCTTCATTCTCCAGAAAAATTTCTGAGATCGCCCGAAAATTAGACATCCGCGGTCCGAAAATAACGGGCTTTCCCCACCGCGCCGCTTCTATGGGATTCTGTCCTCCCCTTGCCGTGAGACTTCCGCCTATAAAAACCGCCGTCGCAACGCTGTATAACTCCCTGAGATGCCCTATGGTATCCACCAGAAGAACATCACATCGCCTGTGAAACGAAGCCTCATCCTTCAAAACATGGGAAAACTGGCGGTAATCCAGCCCGGATTTTTTTATATATCCCTTCAGCGCATCCACTCTTTCTACATGTCTCGGAGCAAGAATCAGTTTCAATCCGCCTTGATGATCTTTACGCAATTTTTTATAGATATCCAGCATGATAGTGCATTCCGGCTCATGGGTGCTTCCGGCCACAACGATATCATCATCCCGTTCAAATCCAAGAGATTCCTTGGCAAATCTATTTTCGCAACTTTCTTCTTGACCGTCGAATTTCATGTTTCCCGTGACGAATATTCGCTGAGGCAACGCTCCCAGTTGTTCTATTTTCTCCGCATCCTTCTCCGACTGCATACAGAAACGGTCAATACACCGAAGAACGCGCCACATGACAAACTTTATCCGCGCGTAACGCGTGAACGACGAATCCGATATCCGCCCGTTGGCAAGTATGACGGGAATATTTTTTGAATGGAGCTCGCGGAGAAGATTCGGCCATAATTCGGTCTCAATCATTATATAAACTCGCGGATCTATCGCGCCGACGGCCCGAGAGACCACAAAACTTAGATCCATCGGATAATAAAAGACAGCGTCAACGTTTCCCTTGCCGGAGGACTTTATCATATCGCGGCCTGTTTGCGTAGTCGTGGAAACGGCTATAGGTATGTTCCCAAATCGCTCTTTAATTTTGGCGGCCAGTTTTGCAGCCAGAACGGCTTCACCAACGCTTACGGCGTGTATCCATACAGGTTTTTTAAGATTCTTTACCTCAGAAGGGATAAATCCGAATTTTTGCGAAAAACCGCGATGCATCTTCCCTTTGGCAAAAAGATAAGGCAGATACATGAGGCCAAACGTCAGAAAAAATAAATCATACAATAGTTTCATAATATTCTCTTTTGATCACAGCTCGCCGGGCGGGCACAAGGCCCGCCCCTACGTTTTTTATTTTTTGTCGGAAATGAAATTCGTAGGGGCTGGGTTCCCCAGCCCTTCGTTTCGCAACGTCCAGGGCGGGGAAACCCCGCCCCTACTACGCCCTCGGGTGCGCTTTGGAATACATTTCCTTGATTCTGCGTGAACCAAGATGCGTATAGATCTGTGTTGTTGAAAGATTTTTATGCCCCAAGAGTTCCTGCACGCTTCTTAAATCGGCGCCGTTGTTAAGCAAATGTGTCGCAAAAGAATGACGGATTGAGTGCGGAGATATTTTCCGCTCGATGCTGCACTTTCGCACATATTTATCCACGACCCGTCTTACGCTCCTGTCGGTAAGGCGCTTACCTTTTCTGTTAAGAAAGAACGCTCCTGCCCCGGAGCTGCCGGCGCGGGACGTTTCTTTCAAATAATCACGAACGGCGCGCTGCGCCTCAGCGCCCAGCATCGCCAGCCTTTCCTTTTTTCCTTTTCCGCGAACCTTAATAACCCCTGAAATAAGATCAATGTCATCCATATTAATGCCGACCAGTTCGCTCACGCGTATGCCCGCCGAATACAAAATCTCCAGAAGAGCCCTGTCCCGGAGCCCCAGAACGGTAGCGTCCGGTGCGGTAACCAGTTTTGTTATTTCCGAGACATTGAGAAATATCGGAAGCGGTTTATCCAGTTTCGGAGTAAACAGACTATCCGCCGGATTAGCCTTAAGGTATTTTTCTCGGGAAAGAAAACGGAAAAAGGAACGTATCGCACCGAGTTTTCTGACAATCGACCGTTTCGCGAGACCCGCTCTCTTGAGTTCCGCCAGATACCTTCTGAGATCAAGACGCGTAACATCCTTCGGGGCTTTATCCCCAAAAAATGCCTCCATGGCCAGGAGATCTGAGTTGTAATTCCGCAGCGTATGCTTTGAACAGTTCTTTTCAATCTCCAGGTAGTTTAAAAATTTCTGTATGAATCGTTTCATGTTTATTCTTCTTCTACGGAATCATTCGCGTCCTGACCGTCTTTCGTTTCCGATGGAAGCTTCCTTGAGGTGTAAGTGCATTTGGGATATTTCGTGCATCCGTAAAACGCGCCTCTTTTTGATCTCCGCTCAATAAGCTCGCCCTCGCAACCTTCCTCCGGACATTTCACACCTGTTGTTATAGATCGCGCCTCTCTACATGACGGAAATGCCGAACAGCTGAGAAACCTTCCTCGGCGTCCCCATTTAATGACCATGTGTTTTCCGCACTTTTCACATATCTCATCCGTTTTTACGGACTGGTATTTCACGCTTTTTATCCGTTCTTTCGCTTCTTCAAGTTTCTTCTGAAAAGGACCGTAAAAATCCTTCAAGAGCGCAGCCCATTCCATCTTTCCGTCTTCTACTTCGTCCAGCGCGTCTTCCATTCTGGCTGTAAATGCATCGTCTACGATGTCGGGAAAGTTCTCAACAAGAAGGGTATTAACCAATTCCCCCAGCTCCGTAGGGCACAAGCTTCTGGCCATACGTTTGATATAGTTCCGCGTGATAACCGTTCGTATGATAGGCGCGTACGTGGACGGTCTGCCTATGCCCTTTTCCTCAAGAACTTTAACTAAAGAAGCATCTGTATAGCGCGGAGGAGGTTTCGTAAAATGCTGCTGCTGCATTAGCTCCAACGCGTCAAGTTCTTCTCCTTTTTCAATGGACGGCATGTCCGGCATTTCCTGTCCGAATTCGCCGTCGTCCCTGTAAACGCGTAAAAATCCGTCAAAAATAAGACGTCCGCCGCCGGCGTGAAACCCGTAATCGCCGGCGTTTATATTCACTGCCAAAACCGAAAAAAGGGCGTTTGTCATCTGACTTGAAACAAACTTCTTCCATATCAGGTTATACAACTTGTATTCATCCGTGCTGAGATGCGCGACCACTTCCCGGGGACTTCTGGAAGTAAGCGTTGGGCGTATCGCTTCATGAGCTTCCTGAGCCCTTCCTTTTGATTTGTATTTCGGCGGCGCGGGCGGACAATATTTTTCGCCGAACTTATCGTTTATGTAGAGGCGAACCTCCTTCGTGGCTTCATCCGATATCCGGACGGAATCGGTACGCATGTAGGTGATCAGCCCTACACTGCCTTCACTTCCCAGTTCCTTACCTTCGTATAGCCCCTGCGCTACCCTCATGGTTTTTGAAGCCGAAAAATTCAGCTTATTGAACGCGTCCTGCTGCAAGGATGACGTGGTATATGGGGCGCGCGGATAACTCTTTTTATCTTTCCGGTTGATGGCGCTAATCTCAAATTTTTCGTCCCCGAGTTCGGAAATAATTCTGTCGGCATTTTCCTTGTCGGGAATATGCACCTTCTTCTCTTTATATTTTACAAGTTTGGCCTTAAAAGAGATCCCGCCCGTTTTTTTCGCAAGAACGGCTTCTATACTCCAATATTCCTGCTGTTTAAACTTTTTTATCTCGTTCTCTCTTTCAACTATCAGCTTTACCGCCACGGACTGCACCCGTCCCGCGCTGAGGCCGCGCGTAATCTTACGCCACAGGACCGGACTTATGGAATAGCCCACTATCCTGTCCAGGAGGCGCCTTGCCTGCTGGGCATTCACCTTGTTCATGTCCATCACCCCGGGATGTTCAAATGCCTTTTTTACCGCTCTTTCCGTTATCTCCTCAAAACTCACCCTGTATATCTTGGCTTTGTTCTTCGCGAACTGATTCTTGATATGCCAGCAAATCGCCTCACCCTCCCTGTCAGGGTCGGCCGCGAGATACACCGCCTCGGCATTTTTCGCGTCTTTTTTCAGGCTGGTCAGATACTTCTTCCGGCCTTTTATGACCGTATATTCGGGCTTGAAACCGTTTTCAAAATCAATCCCCATTCTGTCCACAGGAAGATCAATGATGTGCCCCATGCTCGCAACAACCTTGTATCCCTTCCCCAGGATCTTATTTATGGTTTTTGATTTCGCCGGTGATTCAACAATTACCAGGCATTTTATTTTTTCCGAAACTGTTTTCTTTTTCTTTACAGACGACATTGTTTTTAGCTCCTTTTTAGCGCTGAGTGTAAATAACCAAGTCACAAGATACAAATAATGTCAAATGACAAAATTCAAAGCACAAAATAAGCACAAATATCAAAGCACAAAACAAGACCAAACAAAATCC
>CAZGOZ010000016.1:7893-21138 GCA_964528025.1 uncultured Planctomycetia bacterium | reverse complement strand
AACGGGGGACATGCTTTTTGGGGACACCCCTGAGCACGAAAATCAGCCGTTTTTCATGTTTTTTGCGTTTTCATTGGCGGGGATATTTCCTTTGACCATTTCGTCTTCTGTCCGTCCCCACGGCTCTTAATTATTATTGACTTCAATACGGAACGCTATATAATATACTCTCGCAATATAAAAAGCTTAATTTAATCGGAATGCCGGGTTATATATATTAGGTTTATTTGTTCCCTCACACGAAGTATCTTTAGTCCATGTTTATTGAGCCAGTTTCTGGAAACAGATTTTTCGGGCGCGAAGAAGTGATAGGCACTCTTCGCAAGCGGGTTACTGCCCTTAAGGGCGGTTACCGGCAGAATCTTGCCCTTTCCGGGCCGATGCTTGCCGGCAAATCCTCCATTCTCAGACATTTCTTAAAAACAATAGAAGACCGCGACGTTATTTCTCTTTATACCGAGATGGGTGGGGAAGGGTTCGGGGTATTTTGCGCGCGGTTCATGGCCACTCTCTTGTATCAGTACATGGCCTCAATGGGAGAAAAGGCCTCCGGTGAACTTGATGAGATGAAAAAGGCGTGCCGGTCGAGAATCCCACAAACTGTGCGCTGCATGGATGAGGTCAAAAAGCTGCTGGGCCGCAGAAAGAACGATGCCGCATACGAAAAACTTCTGGATTTAACCTCGGTGTTCAGGTCGGAAACCGGGAAATGCTGCGTTGTAATTCTTGACGAGTTTCATAACCTTTCAAATTTTCGTCTCAAAAACCCTTTCGGTGTCTTCGGAAAATACATAATGGTGCAGAAGAATACGATGTATATCGTTTCAAGCTCACAGCGAACGCTTCTGAGAGAAATACTCTCAAAACGGCTTTCTCTGCTTTTTGGGAATTTTGAGGTTATTGATGTGAACGGTTTTGACAGCCAGACAGCCCGTTCCTTTATCTCCGACAGGGTAAAGGATATTGATCCCGACGGGAGCATACGGAACTATCTCATACAGGTTTCACAGGGCAGTCCTTTTTATCTTGAGGCCCTGTCAACCCGGTTCTCGCAGCTGGTAAAGGAAAAACACGGTAAGGGCGATATTAAAGAATGTCTTTTAGACGCTTTCGCGGAACTTCTGTATGCGTCGGACGGGGTGCTCAACCAGTATTTTGAAAATACCGTGAATTTTTTCCTGGAGAAAAAAGCCAGAACGAAATTTCTCCCAGTTCTCTTGTCGCTCGCGCGAGGCAACAGCACGATTAAATCAATACAAAAAGATCTTGATACGACCGGCGGGGAAATAGGAGCCAAACTGCAGGCGCTTCAGGAGATGGATCTCGTTTTTTCAAGCGGGGTTTTCTATAAGATAACGGAAAAACTTTTTGAATACTGGTTGAAGCATGTTTACAGCCTGAGAACGCGCGCAATCGCGGACGATATGGACATAAAATATCTGGAGTTCAAAAATTCCATGGCTAAAGATTATGAACTTTATCGCGTGTTTGACGCCAAGGATGTCGGCGATGTCATGTGCGATCTTTTCAGGAGTTTTAACAATGAAAAGATACAGGTCAGGATGAATAGCCGTAAGATGCCGAAATTTGATGCTGTAAAAAGCAGCGCTCTTTCCGAAAATGTTTTCCAGATTACAGGCAGTATCCAAAACAAGAAATGGGCATGTCGGCTCAAACGCGGCGATATCGCCGAGGAACAGGACATCTGCGCTTTATGGGATTATAAGGGGACCGGAGATAAGTCTAAGATCGTGCGGAAGATATTCGTTCCGCTTAACGGTATAGAGCAGAACGCGTTTCTTCTGGCTAAAGAACAGAATATATGGGTCTGGGATGTGCAGCTGCTTAACAAGATACTTCGTTTATTCGGGAAGTTTGAGCTGACATTATGAGAATCGGCGTTATCTCTGATACCCATATACCCATTTCCGCCGACTGCCTGCCGCAAAAAATCTATGATTATTTTAAAGAGTGTGATCTGATAATTCATGCCGGCGACGCCGTAGAAAAAAGTGTGATTGACGAGCTCGGGAAAATAGCCGAAACAAAAGCGGTTCAGGGGAACATGGACAGCAATGAGCTTAAACAGAGTTTGCCTGAAAAAATGGTTCTGAATATAGCCGGGAAAAAGATCGGGGTCATACACGGAAAAGGGGCGCCTTTTAATTTGTTCACGAGGGTCAGCAAGGCCTTTGGAAAGAAACTTGATATAATTATTTTCGGTCATTCGCATACTGCTTTTAACGAGAAAAAAGATGGTGTTCTTTTTTTTAACCCCGGAAGCGCGACCGGCAGCATGCTTTCAAAAAAACCTTCTTTCGGCATAATTGAGATTAACGGTGATGAGATCCGGGCGGAAATCATTACATGCTGAGCCGCCTACTTCCCGATTGGACATAAACCTATGGTCTGGTTTGAGTTTTTATTTTGTGCGGGATTATTGACGTTTTTTGCCTACCGTCTGTGCCTGGAGGGAGTGGCTATCTCGGAAAAGACGCATATTTCCGAGGGTGTCATAGGAATGTTTTTTCTCGCCGTGGCGACGTCCTTTCCCGAGATTATAACGGCCTCTACGGCGGTATTCTCCCTCGGCCGGATCGGGCTTGGATACGGAGATATCATAGGTTCGGTCATGGTCAATTTTATGATTCTGATGGGGCTGGACTATTATTATGGGAAGGGAAGGATACTCTCGAAGGTTTCTCACTCCAACCGAGTAACGGGTCTTTTTGTATTGGGTGTAATTTTTATCGTACTGGGAGCTGCGGTAGCGCGGTCATTGGGGATAATGCCGCTTCCGCGGATAGGAATGGTAGGAGTCGAAAGCATACTGATAATCACTGCGTATTTCATGTATCTCCGGGTCATGCACCGGATGCACAAGGAAGCCGTCGTGAGTTCACCTTCCAAGCGTGAATCCTTTTGGAAGATCTGGTCTAAATTCCTGATGTTTCTGGTTGTAGTCATGTTTCTCGGCATGTGGATGGCCAGGATTGGCGAAAAGATAATTCTGGTGACCGGATTGAGTCAGACCTTTACGGGAACGCTTCTTCTCGGAGCGGCGACATCACTCCCGGAGATAATTGTTTCTTTCGCCGCGCTGAGGGCTTCATCCGTGGATATGGCGGTGGGGAATATACTCGGTAGTAACATGTTTGATGTTTGCATAATACCCCTCTTGGATGTCTTGAGCGAGAGTCCGATTCTGGGCATGCTGACGGCGGGTCAGGTTCTTGCCACCGGGTTCGCTCTGGCTCTGGCAGTTATTGTTGTTGCGGGTTTGTTTATAAGAAGAGACGCCCGCCGGAGGATTGGATGGGATACCGGCCTGGTTTTTGCAGTCGGGCTTGTCGGATTCGTACTCTTATATTTCATCAAGTAGAACGTAAAACACGAATGGCGGATAGGGAATAAAATGATCACAAGAAAAGAGATGGAAAAGCAGGAAGAAAAACTGTTGGCCCCGTATGCGATGAAAAGCGCCATGACGGGAGGGCGCGAGCATAAAGAGAAAGAACATCTTTACCGCACCGCCTATCAGCGTGATAAAGACAGAATTATATATTCCACGGCTTTTCGCCGGCTTGAATATAAAACCCAGGTATTTGTCAATCATGAAGGGGATTATTACCGCACCCGGCTCACTCACACGATAGAGGTTGCTCAGATTTCCAGGGCCATAGCCCGGGTGCTCGGGCTCAATGAAGACCTTGTTGAAGCGATTGCGCTGGCGCATGATCTCGGGCATACTCCATTCGGCCATGCCGGCGAAGAGGCGCTCGCGACTCTAATGAAAGATCACGGAGGGTTTGACCACAATACTCACGGGTTGCGTGTTGTGGATATACTGGAGGAGAGGTATCACGACTTTTGCGGGCTTAATCTGACGCAGGAAGTCCGCCGCGGTATTATAAGACATTCAACTCCGTTTGACCAAAAGCGAATGGGCTCATTTGATGTTCCCGGGCCGTGGCTTCTTGAGATACAGGTGGTTGATATTTCCGATGAGATAGCGTATGATAATCACGATCTGGATGACGGCCTGAAAAGCGGCCTTCTGGCAGAAAAAGACCTTGCGGGGATACCGATGTGGGATGAAGCCGCGGCCGATCTTGGTAAGAGGTTTTCTAATATTGACAGCGAGGCCGGGAGATACCAGATGATAAGATATTTGATAAATCTTCAGGTATCGGATGTTGTCAAGAACACGATTGACAGGATAAAAGCTCTCGGAATAAAAGATGTTTCTGATCTTTCCGGCCGCAAGGAAAAGATAGTTGCCTTCGGCAGAGAATTGAGCGCAAAACGGGCGCCGATTAGAAAAATCCTGGAAAATAAACTTTATAAGCATTACCGTGTGGTGCGCATGTCAAATAAGGCCGCCCGTTTCTTAAAAGACCTTTTCCGGGTTTATTTTGATAGCCCCGGGCAGCTTCCACCCCGGATCGCGGAGAAGATTAAAGAAAGAGGAAAGCACCGGGTTATTTGCGACTACATGGCCGGCATGACCGATCGTTATGCGTTGGATCAGTATAAACAGCTTTTTGAACCGTATGAGCGGGTATAACGGAGAAAATCTAAAAAAACGAAGGGTAGGGCATGGAAAGACTGTTTTTAAAGGTTAAGAGCAATCTCGGACCCCGGAATGGGGCATCGGTTTTTAACAAGTGTCTAAACGGAGCTGTCTGTTTTGTTTTGCCGCGGGTTCCCGCCAAATTTAAAGAACTGAAAGAAACCGATCTGGCAAAAAAGATAATAGCTTCAGGCGTTTTCAGAGAACAGTACAAGAAGAGTCTCGCGATTATTTTCTCCTCTCTGAAAAAATCCCAAAAAAAAAGATCCCCGGAACAGTTCTGCTGCGGAAAAAAGTCGCAGGGGTTATGTTATCCGCTTATTTTAAGAGATAAGGTTTTCGGGTTTGTTATACTGTGCGGATTAAAAAAAACCTTGTCAGGTGATTCACAGGACATGTTTGCCGCGCTTATTGATACTTTGGTCAATGAGAGCCGAAGAGAAGTTGAGCTTGAAAGAATGAACGAGAGGGTGAAGCCAAGGGCCATAGCGCTGTCCACCGTTCACACGGTGCATCGATTGATGGCTTCAACGCTTGATATTTCGGAGCTTCTTCCCAGAATCGCACGGCTTTCGCTGCAATTATTAAGAGCGAACCGCTGTTCAATAAAGCTTGTGGATAAAAAAAGAAAGATACTCCTGCCGATGGCAACCATTGATCTCAGAAAAAAGAAGACGCGTCTAAAAAAAGTCAGGATAGGAAAATATGCCCCGGGAAGAGCGGTAAAAAAAGAAGTTCCCGTCCGCGGCGAAAATTATCTGGCATCGCCAATGATAGATAAAGAAGTGGTCGGGGTAATAACCCTTTATGATAAGATTGACGGCAAAGCGTTCACGCAGTTTGATGAAGAGATTATGAAAACCCTGTCTGAGCAGGCAGCCATCGCGGTTAAAAACGCGCAGCTTTTTAAGGAACAGGCAGATTTGACCCTATCAAGTATCAGGTGTATTGCACGGCTTTTGGAAGACCGGCCGCACAGTGTCCAGAGAGCGGAGGCGTCGTCACTCAAACTAATCAATATTATGGGCCCCAAGCTCAGTATGAACGAAAGCGAAATAAAGATGCTCCAATATGCGGCGATGCTGCACGATGCCGGCCAGATAAGCATTCCGGAGAAAGTTTTGATGAAAAAGGGAGAATTGACAGGCCGCGAATATAATATAATGAAAACCCATCCGCTGAAAGGGTCGGCGATATTATCAAAATTTAAACCGTTGAAACCTATTGTTCCGATAATTCTGTATCACCATGAAAATTTTAACGGAACTGGATATCCTAAAGGCCTGAAGGGCAGGGATATTCCTTTGGCGGCCAGAGTGCTGGCCGTTGTGGGGGATTTTGAAGCGATGATAACGAAAAAACCTTATCGCAGGGCGCTTTCCATTGAAAATGCCGTAAGAGAAGTGAAGAAAAACGCGGGAGTTCAGTTTGACCCGCATGTTGTCAAGGTATTTTGTGAAGCTATCCAGAGGAAAGACGTGAGAAGACTTCTGGAAAAGGAGTTGCGTAAAACATGAAGGATAAGTTAAAGAAGACGCTGAAGAATAAGCTTAGCAGGGATATCGTGGCTTTTTTCTATCAGAATCAGGGAAGCATTGACAGTGTCGGCGGCGTATCGGCCTGGGTGAATGACGAGCGCAGTAAAGTCCAGTCCGCGTTGGACAAACTGGTTAAGTTGGGTGTCTTGGAGAAGGATTCAACCGAAGCTACAAAAGGATACTGCTATACACGGGATAAAAAGGTAATGAAGATTGTTAAGGAACTGATGAGAGATGTCTGAGATTAAACCCCGCCCGCGTTTTCTGCGAATTCTTCCTTATTTTTTATTTATCGCGCTTGTCGGTTCTCTGGTGTTTTATTACGCCGGACAACTGGCGGTTTTTTATGCCGATCATTTTACCAAGTGCGGCGTGACTTATAAAAAATGGAGCGGCACCGTTTTTAACGGCGCTGAGATACGAGGTATGCGGCTGGAGTTTCCCGGCAAGGTGTTTGCCGCGCAGGGAAAAAAATGTTTTTTCAAGATTGACACGCATCGTCTGTTAACGCGAAGACAGATAGTTCTGGATTGCAAAATGGAGGGAGTGTCATTTTCGCGCGGGGACGACAAAGAGTCACTTCCTTTTTACGATGACGTTCTCATGATACCATTCAGTTCGGAACTGGAATACGGAGACGTGTCATTCAGGATAACCGCCCGAAGCGGCGTTCTTGAGATTTCAGATCTGCGGGCGGATTCAAAAAACGTGAGAATGAGCGGTTCTTACGCCCATTTTCGGGGGAGTGGAGAAGTTCGTTTGGAATTAAAAATATCTTTTTCGCCGGATATGGCGGCGGATTTTGATGATGCTATAAAAGAGAATGTCTTGTCCCGGGACGAAGACGGGTGGTATAGCACGGTAATCAGTTATAAGGGAAACGCATTGCTGCTCAAGGCGTTATACGCGTAGTAGTTTTCATCTCCGGCGGCTGGCCAAAAGCCGTTCTTGCCATTTCACGCTAATGTGTTAAAATATAGCCCGATATGAACGCCGGTAATTATAAAGACGATTTTTTTGAGGCCCGATCTCGCGGAGAAAAAGGCGGGAAACCTCGCTCTGGAGACGGGTTTGGCTATTCCGGGCAAAGGTTTCTGCCATATATAAAGATGCCGGTAGAGTATTCGGTCATAGCGGCTATAGGCGTATTGGTTCTGGTAATTGTCGCTTATGCCATTGGTGTTGAAAATGGGAAACGCGTTCGGCCTCACGAAGACCTGAGTATCCGGGAAAAGGTGATTGTCGCCGCGCAAGCGCCCGAAGAGATTGTTTCCGTTAATGCTGATGCTGATACGGAAGAAAAATACGAAGACATTCAGGAGCCGGAAGCCCCGGAAGTCCCGGAAACTGTTGTAGCGCCGGACCCGGTTAAAACAGAAAAAAAAGTTGAAATTGGCGGCGATAAGGAATATATTGTACGACTGGCCGCTTTTAAGAACAGGGTTTCCGCGCAGGAAATGGCGGATAAACTGAAGACCGAAGGGATAGGGGCCAACATGGAGCGAAACGGGGACTGGTTTCAGGTTTATGTGGGGGGATACCGAACCATTGACGAGGTGCGGGAAGCAAAACAGGGATTCTCTGAGAGCTACAGCGGTTGTTACATAAGAAGGGTTCGGTAACGAGGCGTGCAGTTTGAGCTATAAGAAAAAGTGTAATTTCATCTAGGAGGAAAACAATGACACAGCATCCGAGTTTAAAGGGAAGCCAAAAAGACGGAAAATTCCGATCGGTTTTAAAAAGATATGAGAAGATAAAGGATTTGTCGGATAAGGAGAAATGGGAAGAGGAAAAAGATTCCGTTTATCGCTTGCCGAAGATCAAGCGCGTCAAGTTCAAGGTCAAGAAGGTAAAGGCCGCCGAAGAAGAAAAAACGGGTGAAGCCGAAGGCGCAGTAGCCGCTGCTCCCGGAGCCGCCGGTCAGAAAGATGCCGGAAGCGCCGCAAAGAAAGCACCCGCTGCGCAGAAAGGCGCCCCGGCTAAAAAAGGCGGTAAAAAATAGTACGTCTTTAGAGGCCTTACAGTAACGTGAAAGGACAATATGTTGCCATTTGATCGTTTTAAGGAGCTGGATATCCGTATAGCCAGGGTTTTGGAGGTTAAAGAGCATCCAAACGCTGATAGATTATATGTGATTCGGGTAGATGTCGGCGATCAGGAAAAGCAGATAGTGGCCGGCATACGCGCTCAGTATACCGCTGAAGAGTTAATCGGCAAAAAACTGGTAATTGTCAACAATATAGAACCCGCCGTAATCAGAGGTGAGGCATCAGAAGGCATGGTGCTCGCCGCTAACTATGAAAATTCTCCCATTGTCCTGCTTCCCGAAAAAGATGTTCCTGAAGGAACTCCGGTCCGATAGAAAAATATCATGAAGAGTAATGGTGTCACTGCCGAAAAAATGGCGGAAATTGACAGAAGGGCTCAGGACGATTTTGGTATTGCGCAAATCGTTCTTATGGAAAATGCCGGCAGGGCGGTAGCCGAGATAATTCTCGCCGAAAACAGTCCGGCAAAAACCTTACGGATAGCTCTTTTTTGCGGCAAGGGGAATAACGGCGGAGATGGTTTTGTGGCGGCGCGTCATCTTTTTAACGAACATCTGGGATGCCTCGTCGTATACGCTCCGGATGCGTCGGATATAAAACCCGGCGCGGCGAGTGATAATTTCCGGGTTATCCGAAAAATGGGGATTGATATCCGGCCGATGAGGTCTTTTCTTCAGGAACGGGAAAAAGAAGAGGATTATACGGTGACCGTGGATGCGGTATTCGGGACCGGATTCAGAGGGGCGTTGCCGGAAGAATACGTTGAGGCATGGAGATATGTAAACGCCGCCGATATGAAGATATACGCCGTTGATATTCCCTCCGGGCTGGACGCGACGACCGGTGCAGCGGCCGAGTCCTGTATCAAGGCGCACAAGACTGTTACTTTTGGTTTGCCTAAAAAAGGGTTTTTTATCGCGGATGGACCACATGTCTGCGGAGAGATTGTAACAAGAAACGTTGGATTTCCTTCCGTTCTGCTTGAAGAAGCCCTCAACGGGTAAGACCGCTTAAAACCCGCCTTTATAGTTCTCAAATGCCCATAAAACACCGATTTTGCCTTTTCCACATCCATGTGATATAGTTGACAGGAAAATGAAAAAGATTAAAGTAAATCTTGGGGATAGAAGTTACGATATTCTGACGGGCGCGGGCGCGGCGGCGGAATTACCGCGCGTGGTCAAAGGCCTGTCTTTTGCCGGACCCATTGTGGTGATAACAGATAAAGCCGTAATGAAGAAAACAGCCCGTATCACGGCGCCGGTTTTCAGGCAATTGCCCAATGAAGTTTTGCGAGTTGTAGTTCCCCAGTCGGAGCGGGCCAAGTCCTTGAAAGTTTTTCAAAACACAGTTTACGAAATAAGCTCTCGCACCAGGACACATTGTCCGTTGATTGTGGCCGTCGGCGGAGGCGTTGTAGGCGATCTTGCCGGATTTATTGCCGCGACGTATAGAAGAGGAGTGCCGTTGGTGCAGATCCCCACAACCCTGCTGGCGCAGGTGGATTCCGCCATAGGGGGGAAAACCGCGATTGATCTCCCCGAGGCAAAGAATCTCGTCGGCGCGTTCTATCAACCCAGAGCCGTTTTAATGGATCCCAAGTTTTTAAAGAGCCTGCCGCGGAGTCAGGTGCGGAACGGTATGGCTGAAGTGATCAAGTATGCGGTTATTGGAAACAGGCGTTTCTTTGATTTTTTGGAAAACAATATCGGCGAGATAATGTCTTTAAAAACGGACCGGATAGAAAGAGTTGTATACGAATGCGCGGCTATAAAAGCGCGGATAGTGGAGCGAGACGAACGGGACACGAAAGGGATCAGAATTGCGTTGAATTTCGGCCATACACTCGGGCATGCGGTGGAGGCCGCTTCCGGGTATTCCGGACGCTACAGTCACGGTGAGGCCGTGGCCATTGGTATGATACTGGCCGGCGAGATTGCCGTGCGTCTTGATATGTTCAGTGAAACGGATCTTGAGAGGATGAAAAATCTTATCAGAAAGGTGGGATTCCCGGCCAGGATACGCGGTGTGTCCGTGAAGGACATAATGAATTCCTATGGATATGATAAGAAATTCATGTCCGGGGTCAACCGGTTTGTTCTTCCCCGAAAAATCGGTTCCGTTGAGATTATTGAGGATATACCGGTCTTGCTGCTCAGAACCGTTTTGAGAAAATACACCGAGTGAAGTTTGTGAAACGGAACGCCTTTCATGAAAAAACATTCAATAAAATTGCGCGTGAGATACGCGGAAACTGACCAGATGGGAGTGGTATATTACGCCAATTATCTGGTCTGGTTTGAGGTCGCGAGAACGGAGTTTTTTCGCGTCATGGGCGTCGGTTATCGCGAAATGGAAGAACGGGATAAGATTTACGTTCCGGTCGTTGAGTCCTTTTGCCGTTACAAATCACCATTGAGATATGATGACCTGGTTACCGTGGATACGTCTCTCGCGGAGATGAGCGCCACGCGCATGAGTTTTGACTATGAAGTAAGCGCAAATGGAAAAACCGCGGCAGTCGGAAGAACAAAACATGCCTTCATTAACTGCAAAGGAAAACCCATCCCTGCTCCCAGCCATGTGCTAAAAGCATTTTCATAAAGCATGAACCATGCTCTTATCAGACCGTCAGTTCAAATTCTTTCTTCTCTTTGCGGGTAGACGCGATTTTCACCTTGTGCGGGAATATCTTGAGGATAGAAAAGCCGGCTATATTTTCACCTTCGGCTACGGTTGTGCCGTTAATAACGGCCTGTGAAAGAACCGGTGAGAACATGATGCCGTTAAGTATCGGAAGCCTGTTTCGCCTGGCGTAAGCGGACGATTGTTTTGCGGAAAGAGAACGGACAGGGTTTTTCCCGTTTCGGGGAAGACCTAAATAGATAAAAAGCCCCGTCAGCGCCGCAAGTATCACGGCCGTGATAAGAACTACGGACATTGTCGGAAATAAATCGCGATTAAATTTAGGAAGAGAAAAATGTGTTTTAGCTTGGGCCTCGGGTATGAGGTGCTTGATAAAAACCGACTTGGCGTTTTTGTTGACATGATTTTCCGCTCGTTTATCCTGCGCTTTTTTTAAGGCCGTGGCTATAATGCTCATTGTTTTCTCCGTAGGTTAAGAGGTTAGACGGTTACGAGACTGAACTGTCCTTCCGTTTCTTCTATGCTTTTTTTGACTATTTCCTGCCCAATGATCCGCGTGCCCGTGGCAAAACCGAGAAGAAGAGATTTATCACAGATAACATTTATGACGCGGGGAATGCCGGCGGAGTATTCATAGATGCTTTCAATAGCGTCATTTTCAAAAACAATCTGTTCGCGCGGCTTGGCGACGTTCAGGCGGTGTCTGATATACTCCAGAATCTCATTTTTATTAAGGGCTCTTATGTGAAAACGAACGCTTATGCGCTGCCGCAATTGTAACAGTTGGGGGGAATTCAGTTTTTCGCGGAGTTGCGGTTGCCCCACCAGTATTATCTGTAGAAGTTTCTCTTTTTCTGTTTCAAGGTTGGACAGCATCCGGATGGTTTCGAGAGTGGACGAACGCAGATTTTGCGCTTCATCTATAATCAGGACTACATTGTTATTTTGTGAAAGCTGCTCCAGCAAAAAATCATTCAGCAGCCGGATAAAAAGCACTTTTCTTCTTCGCTCGGGTACGATTCCGAAATCGTGTAACACCGCTTCCAGAAGCTGAGTTTCCGGAAGACTGGAATTGAAAATGAACGATGTCTTTACACTGTAATCCAGGCGCGTCAGTAGGGCTCTGCAAAGGGTGGTTTTCCCGGCGCCGATCTCGCCCGTAATTTCTACGAATCCTTTTTTTTGATTTATGCCGTATAAAAGATGGTCAAGCGCTTCTCTATGGGTATTGCTTAGATAGAGAAAGCTGGGGTCACTCGTCACATTGAAAGGGTTTTCCTTCAGACCATAAAACTCCAAATACATAGGCGTTTGCCTCCTGTTATCCCATATTATACACCCCCGGGAAGGTATGTAAAGTGAAAAGTCTCGCAGACCTTTGACCATTGACCTTCTGAAACTTGTTAGGATATGGCAGCCAAAAAAGGTAGATTAAAAATTTGTTGCCTGACTTGTATTTGACACGTAGGTAATGTATATTTTAGTAGAGAGCCAGGTAGAGAAGAAGAAAATTGGGACGAAAACTGGACAAAAGGAAAACCCGATGATATACTTCTCTTGAATTTAAGGCTCATGTAAAATTACGCGAAAAAGGAGGTGAAACGATGAAAAAGACAATGAAGATAATGTTAGTGTTTTGCGTTGTCATAGCGATGGTAGGAATGGCTGCTCAGTGTTACGCTCAGGATCCTCTTAAGAAACTCGGAAGAGGTCTTGCTAATATCCTGACTGGTTGGGTGGAACTTCCTAAAAACATCTATGACACCAGTGTTGAAGAAAACGTCCTTTCGGGTCTCACGATGGGGCTGGCAAAAGGCGTTGGTATGACAGTGGTCAGAACCGGCGCGGGTGTTTACGAAACGGTGACTTTCCCGTTTCCGATACCTGAGGATTATCAGCCTGTTATGGAACCTGAATTCGTATTCAGCGAATAATTGCGCTGATATAAGTAGGTTACATGGAAAGGGAACGATTTCGGTCGTTCCCTTTCTGTATTAAAAGGGAGGAATAATGGGGGAAAAAAGAAAACACATGCGTTTCAACGTGTTAATGGACGCAATATTCAGAAAAGGCGGAGCATCAAAGCAATTTAAAGTAAACAATTTCAGCCGGGAAGGAATAGGCGTGCTGAGTGAAGAATCGCTTGACGAAGGGGAAGACGTTGAAGTAGAATTAATGATTCCGGGAGATAACATGCCGGTCATTTTTGAAGGAAAAATCGCCTGGGTAAGCGGTTCAGTTTCTGATAGCGCGAAATACAGAGGCGGGATTCAATTTAAAAATCTCAGTAGCGGTGACAGGGGCAGGCTGATGGAGTATATTTATCAGAAGTGGCTGAGGCCCTCGCGTGACAAAACCAAGTAACCAACAACGGAGGCAAAATGAGCGCAGAAGAAGAAAAGGGCAAAGTCCCGATGGATGAAAAACCCGTAGCAGATGA
>CAZGOZ010000016.1:0-7793 GCA_964528025.1 uncultured Planctomycetia bacterium | reverse complement strand
GAGAAGCCCGTAGCGGAAGAGAAGCCCGTAGCGGAAGAGAAGCCCGTAGCGGAAGAAAATCCTAAGGGTAATGCAAACCAGCCCAAAAGCACAAAACCTTTGACCCCTACCGAGTGTGCCCACTGCGGCAAAGCGTTAAAGAAGAAATTGTGGTACTATCGCAATGACGGGTTCTATTGCACGAAAAAGTGCTATAAACGCAAAGCCGAAGCGGCGCAGAAAGAAGCCGCGGAGAAGAAAAAGGCGGACGAAAATACCGAAGAGAAGGCATAATGTCCGCGTAGTGCGTTGAACCATCCGCATTTTCACAGAGGAAGATCCCCCAATAGGTGAAGCTGTATCCTTTTGTGGTTCGGCGCGGCCGCTTTCAGCGGCCTTGCTCACCATTGAATCTTGCGGCGAACCACCCTGAGCAAGCGACGAACATAGTGAGGAGCGCGTCGGCCTTTCGACAAGTTCAAGGTCGACCCTGAGCAAATATAATGCGTCGAGGGGGCGAAGGTCTCCACGACGTAAGTCCGTGAGATTCAGTTGAAAAATACCGCGTAAATGTTATAATGAACTGACATGATAGAGAACTGTCTTTTTTGTGGTATTGCCGCAGGGGAAATACCGGCTGATATAGTGTATAAAGATGAGGAGATACTCGCCTTTAGGGATATCCGACCTCAGTCTCCGGTGCACGTCGTGCTTATCCCGAGAAGGCACGTAGCGACTCTGAACGATATCTCAGGGAAAGATACCGCGGTTCTGGGCAGGATGTTTGATGTGGCCAGGGAAATTGCCGTCGGGAATAATATTGCCGCGGAAGGATACCGGATAGTGGTCAATTGTAATAAAGCCGCGGGACAGGAAGTTTTTCATTTGCATATGCACCTTCTCGGAGGCAGAAATTTTTCATGGCCGCCGGGATGATTCCCGAACATGATGGAGGAATAAAATGACGCAAGGAGCTGAACGCCGAAGATTTCCACGGATTAAGGATGAAAATATATCCATAAAGCTGCAGGGTGACGGGTTTAATACGATAACACAGAGCCTTGATGTCAGCGCTTCCGGCATCTATTGCAAGGTTTCACGCCACATGCCTGTGATGACCAGGGTGCAGGTCGTGCTTTCAATACCGGGTAAAACCCGTTCGGTCTCTTCCATAACGATGAATGTGGACGGTATCGTCGTGAGGGAACATCCCGTGAAGAAAGACGGCGAAGTGCAATATTATGACGTGGCTATCTTTTTCAATACGCTTCTGCCCAAGGAGCGAAAACAGCTCATGCAATACATTGACAGACAGTCAGTGAAAACGAAATAGACCTTCACAATGTCGGTTATAACAAAATACCTGCCTCTTGAAACCAAAGGAAATACAGACGTAATTGATATAACTCCGGAATGCGCAAGCATAATAAAAGAAACGGGAATGAACAACGGAATCGTTGTGGTGTTCAGCCCCGGTTCAACGGGGGCTCTGACTGCGATTGAATACGAACCGAATCTTATTAAAGACCTCAAGAATGCCCTGGAAATAGTGGCCCCCACGGATAAGGTTTACGAACACGGTAAAACATGGAATGACGACAACGGCTCCGCGCATATCAGGGCGTCCCTGATAGGGCCTTCAATATCCGTTCCGTTCGTTGAAGGCGCGATGACTCTGGGAACCTGGCAGCAGATCGTGTTCTGTGATTTTGATACCCGTCCGCGCCGGCGCCAACTAGTGGTTCAAATAATGGGAGATTGAGAGGCGGTCATGCGTAGCACTGTCGGTCACAGACCGGTTAAGCTGATAATTAGCATAATTTTTAAAGAAGTCGAGACCCTTAAACGCGCTGAAAAACGCCTGTTGAAACTGTATGGGGCCGCGGAAACTCTTGAAATCAGGCAGCCCTTTGAATGGACTGATTATTATTCCGACGAGTTGGGAAGTCGCCTAAAGCGAAAAATAATATGTTTTCGGCTCCTTTACCCGAAGGAAAAGATCTTCAGGATAAAACTGGAAACTAACAGGATTGAGGACCGGTTTAGGATTAACGGTAAGAGAACGGTCAATATAGACCCCGGTTATGTCAATGACGCGAAGCTTGTTCTCTTGACCACAAAAGATTATACACACAGAATACACATAGGCGGATCTATATTCGCCGAATCAACATTATTTTTTCAGGAAGGGAGTTTCAGGCGCTGGCCATGGACGTATCCGGATTATGCATCCGAAGAGCTGGTAGATTTTTTTAACAACGTCAGAAAAATATACATGGAGGATATAAAAAAAGTGAAAAGTAATGAAATAAACTTGACGGAAGCAAAAGAAAAACAACTCATGGTGGTGAAGGATATAACCGGCGGCCAAGACACCGTCCGCCGCCTTGAGTTGCTGGGAATACGGCGCGGCAAGACGATCACCAAAATCAGTTCTCATTTCTGGAGAGGGCCGGTAACGGTAAAGGTAGGCAACGCGAAAGTGGCCATAGGGCATGGCATGGCCCGGAAGATCATATTGGAGACACCTTAATGGTAAAGAACGCGGGTAAAAAGATTCTTCTCATGGGAAATCCCAATGTCGGGAAAAGCACCATATTCTCCAGATTGACGGGAGCGAAAGTTACTATCTCAAATTATCCCGGAACTACGGTTGAGCTTACCCAGGGATATATTAAATTAGGAAAAGCGGGTTCCGGTGTAGTTTTGGATGTGCCAGGGGTATACAGCCTTGAGCCGTTCGCAAGAGCGGACGAAGTTGCAGTGGAGATGCTGGATGTGGGTGACATTGTCATTGACGTCATTGATGCCACGAATCTTGAACGAAACCTTTTTCTTGCGCTGGAACTGAGGGAGAGAGGTATCCCGATGATCGTCGCGCTTAACATGTGGGACGAAACGCGGCATAAGGGAATAGATATTGACGTGAAGAAACTCGAGAAAGAGCTCGGGGTGCCGGTAGTGCCGATTTGCGGCCTGACAGGTGCCGGGGTGAAGGAACTCGTTCTGCATCTGGAAAAGCTCGGCAGGCGCGAGTTTAATACCTTGACGAAGGCGCATAAATGGGAAGAGATCGGGCGAATAGTGAGTGCCGTCCAGGTTCTCAGACATCATCATCATACTTTTCTGGAAAGGATGGAAGATATCAGCACCAGACCTGTCACGGGTCTGCCGATAGCCGTTCTGGTCCTCTATCTGTCTTTTATCGTGGTGCGGTTTATGGGAGAAGCTCTTATAAACCATGTTTTTACACCGCTCTTTGACCGGATATGGCTGCCTCTCATGGAAAGGCTGAGCCAGATGCTCGGCTCAACCGGATTTTTGCACGAAGTTCTAATCGGAAAATTGGTAGACGGGAGCATAAATTTCGGAGAATCTTTCGGCATTTTGACGACGGGTCTGTATATCCCCATAGTCGCGGTGCTTCCATATATTTTGAGTTTTTATCTGGTACTCGGGATACTTGAGGATCTGGGATATCTGCCGCGTCTTGCGACACAGGTGGATAACCTCATGCATCGCCTTGGCCTTCACGGTTACGCTATAGTGCCAATGATACTCGGGCTTGGTTGTAATGTTCCCGGCGCGATGGCCCTGCGTCTTCTTGAATCAAGAAGAGAGAAATTTATCGCGGCGACCCTCATGGCCGTGGCGGTGCCGTGCATTGCCCAGACGGCGATGATTACCGGACTTGTCGGGCAGCGCGGCGGCAGATACGTCTTACTTATATTCGGGATACTTTTTACTTTGCTTGTTGTAAAAGGCCTTTTGATGAACCGGGTGATGAAAGGGAAAAGTCCGGAAATCCTGTGGGAGATACCGCCTTACCGGCTTCCGCAGCCCGTTGCGGTCTTGAAAAAACTCTGGATGAGAATATCAGGTTTTCTGACTGAAGCCGTCCCATTTGTGTTGATGGGAATTTTCGCGGTAAACATGCTTTATTATTTCGGTATAATTGAACGTCTGTCCGTTCTTTTTTCGCCTTTTCTTACCGGGGCCTGGGGCTTACCAAAAGATGCCGTCGGGGCCATGTTGATGGGATTTTTGCGGAAAGATCTTGCGGTGGGCATGTTGGGGCCTTTGGAATTAACGACAAAACAACTGGTCATAGCATGCACTGTTCTTGCTATTTATTTTCCGTGCATGGCGACGTTTATCGTCATGGTCCGCGAACTCGGCATCCGGGATATGATAAAAGCAGCATGCATAATGATAGCAACCGCCGTGATCGTCGGGACGCTCTTGAATATGTTTCTCTGGTTTTAGAGTAAAAATGCTTGGGATGATAAAGAATCTGGAAAAGCTTGGGAAGCTCTGGCAGAGGAGAGTGACCCGCAAGGAATTTCTAAAGAAATGCCTTGCTGTGGGCGTGGGCGTGGGCGCGTCGATGTATCTTTTTGATATGGCGTCCAAATACGAGGCCTATGCCGCTATCGGCGAAAAACGCGGCATGCGCGAAGCCCTCTTTTACGAGAAGACGGGCGAGGGTGCCGTGCGATGCCTGTTGTGCCCGAATCAGTGCACGCTGTCAGACGGGCAGAGGGGGTTCTGCCGAGCCCGTGAGCCGTTAAACGGAAAACTCTATACGCTGGTATACGAGCTGACATGCACTACGCATATCGATCCGATTGAGAAAAAACCGTTGTTCCATGTCCGGCCGGGCAGCAAGGCGTTTTCAATCGCCACGGCCGGATGCAATTCACGCTGTAAGTTCTGTCAGAACTGGACTATTTCGCAGAAAAAGCCCGAGGAAGTAAATAATCGCAAATTAAGCTGCCGAGACGTTGTCTTGAACGCTTCCGGTAACGGATGCGATTCCATAGCATATACTTACACGGAACCCACTATATTTTACGAATACATGCTCCGGACTTCCGAAATCGCCAGGGAAAACGGTATTCTCAATGTCGCGGTCACCGGCGGCAAGATCAATCCTGAACCGTTGAAGCGGCTGTGCCGGGTGTTAGACGCAGCGAATGTTGATCTAAAGGCCTTCAACGATAAATATCTGAAAGATATTTGCGCGCAGCGTCTCAAGGATATTCTCCGGACGCTGGTTATCCTGAAGAAAGAAGGCGTATGGGTTGAAATAACCAACCTGATAGTTCCCACGCTGAACGACAACTTCGGAGATATTCGCCAAATGGCGCGGTGGATCCGGAATAATCTCGGGCCTGATGTTCCTTTACATTTTTCCAAGTTCTGGCCGCAGTATAAGCTGCGGACGCTTTATCCCACACCGATAGAAACGCTGAACCGGGCAAGAGAGATAGCTTTGGAAGAAGGACTCCGTTACGTGTATATGGGAAACGTTCCGGACACCGCGGCCGAGACGACGACATGTCCCGGATGTGGAAAGACACTTATTAAAAGAACCGGGTATATCGTGCGGGAGAATAATGTCTCCGGCGGCGCGTGTAAATTCTGCAAACAAAGAATAGCCGGAATATGGCCCTGAAGAAAACCGCAATATTCTCTGTAATACTTGCCGGCGCTTCCGCAGTGGCGGTTCAGATAGTGTTCATGCGGGAGTTTCTCGTGGTGTCCTACGGGAACGAAATATCCATCGGGATTGTTCTCGCCGCCTGGCTTATCTGGGGCGCTCTCGGCAGCTGGGGGCTCGGCCGTTTTTCCGATCGCATCGGTCCGCGGATCCGTGTATTCGCGATGTGCCAGCTTGTTCTCGCCGTTGTTCTGCTCGCAGCGTTTCTTATCGTGAGATCATCAAAAACGATGATGGGGATACTACCCGGCGAAATTATCGGATATCTTCCGATGATACTGTCGGCGTTCATGGCGCTTTGCCTTCCCTGTACCGTGATGGGATTCATGTTCAGCCTGGCGTGTCGGATATACCGCGATATTACCGGACATTCTGCCGAGAGCATAGCGGGTATTTATGTAATGGAAGCGGTCGGGGCGCTTTCCGGGGGGCTTCTTGCGACCTGTTTGATGTTTTATCACGTTTCTTCCTTTAGCGTGGTGCTTCTTTTTGCCTTTCTCAATGCCTTTGCATCTCTCGCGATGCAAAGGCAAGGGGAGCCCTTTCGGTTTAAAAAACCGGTTTTTTACGTCACCATGGTTCTGGTTCTTCTTGCGCTTTTGGCGGTAACTCTCGGCGCCGGCCGGCAGCTTGCGCGTTTTTCGCAGGAGCGTCTGTGGGCAGGGTTTGATGTTCTTGAATCAAAGAATTCTGTCTACGGTAATATCACGGTTACCGGTAAGGGGAAACAACTCTCATTTTACGAGAACGGACTGCACCTTTACACGGTGCCCGATCGTCTTTCAGCCGAAGAAGCTGTTCACTTTAATCTTCTGGAGACGGAAAACCCCGAAAATGTGCTCCTGATAGGCGGAGGGGCCGGCGGGCTTCTTAAAGAGATACTGAAACACCCTGTCGGAAGAGTTGATTATGTAGAACTGGATCCGATGATCATAGATATGGCAAAACGGCATCTCAGCGCTGAAGATTCCGCTTTTCTCAGCCGGCCGGAAGTGAACATTATAAATGAAGACGGTCGCTTTTTTGTCAAAAGGACCCGCCGCGCATACGACAGTGTTATTATAAATCTCGGCGATCCGTATACGGCTCAGATTAACAGATTTTATACCACCGGGTTTTTCAGGGAACTTAGCAGAATATTGAACAAGAAGGCTGTCGTATCGTTTTCGCTTACTTCGTCCGCAAATTATATAAGCGAAGAACTCGGGGATTATCTGCGGTCGGTGTATCTCAGCGCGCGAGAGATTTTCCCGGAGGTGCTTATTGTCCCGGGAGACACTGCGTGCTTTCTGGCGGCCAACACCGCCGGCGTTCTGACGCATGACAGCGACATTCTCATGAGCAGGATGCGTAAGAGGAACATAGACGCCGGGTATGTCCGAGAGGGTTACATCAGAGACAAACTTTCGGACGAACGCGTGGAATATGCCAGAGGAGAAATAGAAGAAGGTCCACCGGTCGCGGTGAACAGGGATTTCCGGCCCGTATCGTATTATTACGCGACAGTGTTCTGGGGAACGCAGTTTGATGCGCCTTTTTTCCGGCGGATACTTCGCCTGATAACGCCGAAAAACATATGGCTCTTGGCGATTGTTTTTTGCGCGCTGATCTTGATCTTTTTTGTCTGCGCGGGAAAGAAAAACAACCGTAGAGCGGTGAAACTCGCGGTCGCAACGACCGGGTTTTCGGAGATAAATTTTCAAATAGCCTCGTTGCTGTCATTTCAGATTATATACGGCTATGTCTTTTACAAGCTTGGAATCATGATCACGTCATTCATGGTCGGGCTGGCTCTCGGCGGATGGACGATTTCCCGACTCACCCCGCGCATGAAAGACAGTATGAGGTCTTTCAGGTGGATACAGGGTGCAATATGCCTTTACCCGCTTATTCTGCCGCCGATTTTTTTATGGTTTGCGGGGGCAACATCCGCCGCCGCGGCATGGACGGGCGCGAACCTTGTTTTTCCGCTTTTACCGGCTGTTGCGGGGTTTATCGGGGGGGTGCAGTTTCCCCTTGCCGGCAAGATATGTCTTGCCGGGTCCGAAACCGTGAGCGGGAAGTGTTCCCGGCTCGCGGTGGGGCGCGTTGCGGGAATGTGTTACGGCCTTGACCTTCTCGGCGCCGCGGTGGGCGCTTTGCTGGCGGCAGCATTCCTGGTTCCCATCCTGGGTGTTTTCCAGACCTGTTACCTGACAGCCATGATAAACGTGACAGTAATGGCGGTGCTGGCCATAGGGCAGAGAGCATAGAGCGGGGGACATGCCTTTTGGGGACACCCCTGAGCACGAAAATAACCTGTTTTGACGCG
>CAZGOZ010000015.1:0-22623 GCA_964528025.1 uncultured Planctomycetia bacterium | reverse complement strand
CGCTTCTTCACCTCAACCAACACGCTCCGCAAGTCTTCCGCATGGAACGCAAGAATGAACAGAACAATCACTCCCGTGCACAAAAAAATGTAATGAGGCAGATAATGGTTCATGGCCGCGCCGAGAAAGATCATCGCGAGCGCGACTCCATAAACGTTTTTCTTCTTAAAAAACAGGATAAAGCAAAAAAGCAAATATGGAAAATAGTACAACGTCAGCATTCCCGTCGGCTGTCCGAGATTCATGACAAACATCCCGCTGAAGGCGAGCGCTATAAAGGAGAAAAATGCGGCCCGGAAATCATCGTAAAGAAGAGAAAAAAGGAGAAACCCGCCGACGCAGAAACTCGTGAACTGAAATACCCAGAACAGGTTAAATAACACATGCGGCGAGGCCGCGATGAGCCCGTTAATCCAGCAGAAAAGCGCCCACGGAGCACGCAGAAAACTGTTGGAAAACAGATACAACGGTTCTCCGGCATTCATGTAGGGGTTCCACCCAAACGCAACGCCGGCGTCCTGCCACTGTCGGAATATCGTCAGTAAATATTCATGGTGCCCGGTGTCGTGATATGCGGCCGCGTCTCCGGCGATAAATCGCCGCGATAAGACGAAGAAACAAATGATTACCGCGCCAACGAGAAGAGTTTCAGATACTTTTCTTCTGAAGAGATAAACCGGCAATAAGTTAACGCACAGAATAAGAGCTAAGAAAAACAATATTTTAGGATCGTATAAATCCATTATTGCCGCCGTATCATATTATTCAAAAAACGCAATCCGTTTGAAAAAAACACTCCCGGACTTAGGCCAAATACCTGGTTGATCTCGTTAAAACACATGGAGTAACACGTCTTGCACGTTCTTTTTTGCAAAAGATTATCCCATGCTTTTTTGAAGCCGACCTCGTGGATGTTCAAGGCCGGAAAATTGTCTATGAGCTGACCGCACGGATAGACCAGACCATTGGAGTCCACGAGGCACATGAAACGGCCCATGTAACAGTCAATGGCCTTGAACCCGGCCGGAAGATCCCCATAAATGATTTTCTTTCCGTACGACCACGGCCAGTTGAGAGTGTATTCGCGTGAAGCAAGAGAAAACGCTATCGGCGCGCCGCTTTTCTTGTGCGCCACCAGTTTTTGCAAAACCTCTCTGATCTCTTCATCTTTAAGGGATATCAACGGATCTTCCATGCTGTGCGGCGGGCGCGCATACGGAAGATTGAATCCCGCCGTAACGCCCCACTCTTCCGCCAGAGAAACTATGCCGTCTATGGAACCCAGATTGTTTCTGTTAATAACCGTATTGGTGCTCACAAGCAGTTTTTCTTTTTTTGCGGTCCTCACGGCTTCAGCAATCTTCTTAAACGTGCCTTCTCCGCGGTTGGTGTCGTTGGTCTTCGCGTCGCCGTCAAGACTTATCGTAACCGCATCCAGTTTTCTTACCGCCGCTATTTTTTCCGGAAGAAGAATACCGTTTGTGTTCATGAAACAGAACATTCCGTTCGTCTTCACCCTGTCTATTACTTCCGAGATGTCATCTCTCAATAAAGGTTCCCCTCCCGAAAGATCCACGACACGCGTTCCCATCTGATGCAATTCATCTATCAAGCTCAGAAGTTCTTCTTTTGTAAAATCTCTACTTTCGCGGTCAAAATACGCGCCGTAACAATACGGGCATCTCAGATTACATCGATTGGTTACCTTGAGACAGACCTCCAGGGGCTTTTTTTCGGAAAAAAGCCGCGCCCTGGCCACATTCAGAGCAAAATCAGCATAATGCAACATCTGTTTCAGCATAAATTTTTCTTTATCCTTACCGTTTTTACAGTCTCTTTAATGTTGTTGAACCACGTCCCGGGGGCCAGAGCGAAAAACCTGTTAAATTCCGCATAACAGACGGCATAACAGGCTTTACATTTCTTTTTATCTCTCAGATTATCCCAGCTTTTCCCGAATCCCTCTTCCAAAAAATTGAGCGCGGGAAACTTCCCTGCCAGCACGGTGCAGGGATACACCCGCCCGTCCGAATCTATGTGGCACATCAGGCGCCCCATGTAACACTGGGCGGCCTTAAACCCGGGAATATCCTCATATATAACTTTCCTTTTATAGCTTACCGGCCAGCTGAGCGCATATCGGCGCGCGCCGGCGGAATAATGAACGGGCCGCCCCCTCTTCTTTGCTTCCATGAGCTTCGTCAAGATGCTTCTCATTTCGATGTCCTCTATGCGAAACGGCGACTGATCCTGCTGATCTATATTCTGATCCTGCGGAAAATTAAACTCTACCGGAAAACCCTTTTTCTCTGCCAAGTCAAGCAGAGCATCTACAGAATGCATGTTTGATTTAGTTAATACGGACACCGCGTCAAATGCAATCTTATTTCCCCTCAAACATTCTATCCCGTCCATGATCCTCTTGTAAGTCCCCCGTCCTCTATTCATGTCATTGCCGGCCTCGTCGCCGTCCAAGCTCACGGTTATAAAATCAACTTTTTTCACGGTTTTTATCTTTTCTCGGATCAGAGAACCGTTGGTATTTATGGAGCAGATAATTTTTTTCTTCTTTATCCTGTCCACGATGGCGTCTATATCTTTCCGGATGAGCGGCTCTCCGCCGCTGAGAGTAATCCAGCGCGTCCCTCTTTTTTTTAACTCGTCTACAAGACTGAAAATTTCACCGAGCGTGAATTCTTTCTTGTTCTTTTCCGCGTATCCCCCGTAACAGTATACGCAGTTAAAATTACACCTGGGTGTCACATGCATAGTAACGCAGAGCGGCACTCTTCTTCCGAAAGATCTGGCCATAATGACCTGTGCGGCAAATCTTACCTTATTCCACATACTTTCCTAATCCCCTCATTCTTGCCGCCTTACGACAATTTAAGATTCATGATGAAACTTGACAGTAATTTAATGAAATTCTTATCCAACACTTTATCCAATGCGTCCGCAAAGACGTTAATCTCATCTTCAGTAACGATCAACGCCGGGTTTATTAACAAGCTGTCGTTTCGCGCGCCCGAATAAACCAGGATATCAAACCGCCTGAATAATTCAGAAATCACCATTGCCGGAACCAAGCCGGCCAGTGCGCCGTCAAGATTAGGTATCTTACTTATCAGAGAGTTATCAAGTATCTCAGTTGTTTTCTTAAATTCAATAAGGCATAACAGGCCGATACCCCTGACATCTTTGATGAATGCAGGATAGTTATCTTTAAGACGGGTCATCTTGGACAATAGATAACACCCTTTTTCCCGCGCGTTGTCCACCAAATCTTCGTCATTTATTATGTTCAGGGCCTCTATCGCCGTAACGCATTCCTCTCCAAGCCCCCCAAAAGTCGTTGAGTGCACCGTGCATCTTTTCATTGACGCGTACGTTGCCTTAAAAATTTTGGAAGTAACAATATATCCAGCGATTGAGGCTTTTCCACCGCCCAATGATTTGGAGAACGTAACGATATCCGGAACGACATCCTCATGCTCAAAAGCGAACATTCTGCCCGTTTTGCCGAAACCCGTAAAAACTTCGTCTATTATCATGATAACTTTGTGCTGCCTGCATAATGCCGCCAACTCCTTTAAATATCCTTCAGGCGGAACTATCACACTATCACCGTCAATGGCCTCTAATATTATGGCGGCAATATCATTCACGCCCGCCTGGCTTCTTTTTTCAAATAATCTTTTAACAGCGTTTATATCCCCGTAAGGTACTTCAATACAGCCGTCAATCGTTTTGAAAAGCTCTTTATACGCGCCGAGGCCCGAAACCGACATCGCGCCGAATGTCTTTCCGTGATATCCGGTATCCGTATGCACGATCTTATCTTTATGCTTCCCCTGATACAGCAAAGCGCTTTTCAGCGCTCCCTCATTCGCTTCGGCGCCGCTGTTGCAGAAAAAGGTATACTTGAGGTCCCCCGGGAATATTTCGCTTAAGTTTTTGGCAAGCACGCTTTGATAAGGAGAAATAAAGGCCTTGCAAATCTCAAGACGCCTCTCTTCATTAAATTTTTTCCTGACCTTTAAAATACGTGGGTGGTTGTGTCCATGATTCAGAACGCTCAGTCCTCCCGAAAGATCCAGTATTTTTCTGCCGCATGCCGTATAGAGATACATGCCCTCGGCGCGCTTAATCTCCGCCTTGTCAAACCCCAGGATCTTCATGAAATTAGCCAGACCGGGCGAAATATGATTCCTGTAATATTTTGTTATTTCCTCTCGAGACAGATCGTCAATATTCTCGGATGATATAAGATTATATTTGTTCATAGTATCCTCACATGACCGTGGTCATTGTTGTCCCGCTTGCCGCAATTCAAGCATATATCTATACCGTTAATATCTCCGGCGGCTCGTTCGCGAAAACGGCGGTAAAGAGCATTATTCCAAATATTCTTAAAACTGTCATCCTTATCGTGAAAAAGCTCCCCCATTCTGTAGGCCTGGAGAACATCGTTTGAACAGGGCAACACCAGGCCGGAATACCGGACAACCGCCTCTTCCCACGGAAGGCAGCAGGATTTTATCCGGTTGATCTCCGCCAGCGGCATTCTGTATTTGCTCTCTTTCGGCATCTCGTCATACAGAACATCGGGCCCGTTTTTCGGGGCAAGCATGACATAACTCAGCTTATCCGGGTTTAATCTATCGGCTATCTTTTTCATCTCGCCGATTTCATTCTCATTTTCCTTCATGATAATGAATTGCAACTCTACGAGAGGCGCCTTTTTGCCCTTCTGTCGCCGTGTTTTTAAAAGAGCATCTATATTGCCTATGACAGTGTGAAACGCGTCCTTGCGGGAATAACGATTATAAGTTTCCGCCGTGGCCCCGTCAAAAGTAACCAATAAATAGTCCAGTCCGGAATCAATTAATTTCTCCGCCATGTTCTTATCTAAAAGGGATAAATTAGAACTGACCGCAGTGATAATATTCTTTTGATTCGCGTATTTAATCATGCGGAAAATATCCTTGTTAAGAAAAGGTTCGCCGTAATGCCACAGGCGCAAACTTATCATCGTATCGCCGACTTCGTCAATGACGCTCTTATACCGCTCAAAAGAAATATTCCTCGTGCCCTCTATCAACCCATCATCCTTGTATCCATATTGCCGCGGACACTTAAGGCATTTATAATTGCAGTCGGCAGTCGGCTCAATCAATATATTTAATGGCAGCCCCAGACACCTCTTGAGTTTTAGCGCTCCTGACAGTTTTACCAGCATTAAGTTCCATATCTTTTTTTTATTTAAAAGAATGCTGAAGAGTTTTTTCCTCAACCACCATATTTCCCTGAATCTGTAATTTCGTCTGAATAATTTCATTGTTAGGTAAGTATAAACCTTCTCATCTCATCTTATCTTTCAAATTCTAATGAAACCAAAATTATTCTTCCATTATCTCCCCATCTATCAACAATAACAAATGAGTATTTTTCTATTAACCACAATTCGGATGCATCTAACAACATTATAACTTTGGCTTTTTTCTCAAGAAAACCAACTGATTCCTCCAAGAAACGGTTAATCAATTGTATCCTCTGTTTTTTGACTAACAAAAAAAATGGCTTCGCAATAATCGGATTTTCTTTAGGTAGAAATGATTTTAGAACTTCTAAATATTTCGCAAGGAAACCATGTTTCGCATTTCCGTAAGGGACGTTGAATATTATCAGATCAAATTTGCCTTGCACATTTTCAAAAAGGTCTGAAATGTAAAAATTAACTTTGATATTGTTTTTTTTCGCATTTTTTTCCGCGCAATCAATTGCAATGGGATTTATATCAATCCCATCGCAATTAAAACCGCGAGTTTTCAGATAAATCGGTATAAAACCTGTACCGACCCCAACCTCTAAAACCGATTTGGGCATTAACTTCTCGGCATGTTTTGCGATCAATTCAGTATCTTTACCAACCGGTGAAACACCCATTCTGTTGTCGATATCGATATCATTAAAATTTTTATATATCACCTATTCCATTCCTTTTCCCATTGTCTCCCCCTTGAAACGGAAAACAACCGTTATAACACCCAGCTCAATCCAAGATCGAACAACCCTTAATCCCAGACGGATTAGATAAAACCATTCTACCGGATTACGATACCAGCCGGGACGCATCTTGAACCACCCTGACGTGCCGCTTCTCTGCTGCAACAGTTTACGAATCACTTTGGCCCTGAAAGAAAAAAGCAGATTATATTTCATGATGTCTCTTTTTAGCTCCAATTCCGAAGTGCCTGCCGGCACATACGCCAGACGCCTGCTCCTGAAAATCCCCTCTACGAGAGTCCCGCACGCGTTAAGATTCTGCCAGTCCTTTCCCGTATTGAGCCGTCCCTCTTCTTTGGCTATCTCGTATAATTTAGTCCCCGGATACGGTGTCGCGTTATTGAATCTGACATAATCAAGGTATTTCTTAGCCAATCTATATGACTGCAATCTCTCTTCTTTTGTTTCTGTCGGTAATCCCAGTATTACAGCCCCCGACAATCCAAAACCGTGCTTTTTGATCAACTTCATGGCTTCAATATTCTGTTTAACTGTTTCTTTCTTGTTAATCAGAGTCATGAGGCGTTCCGAAGCCGTTTCCAGCCCTACATAGATTGAAATGAAATTCGCCCCTTTTAGAACCTTCAGTATGGGTTCATCCACCTCGTCACCGCGCGCCTGACATTGAAATGACACCCTCTTATGCAGTCCTCTTCCCCGGATAAGCTCACATACCATTCTGACGTGTTCCTTATTCATCAACAGGCTTTCGTCGCTGAAAGTTATGAGACGAATATTATATTTATTCACCAGCAATTCTATTTCGTTCACCGCTCTTTCCGGGCTTCCGAATGTAACTCTTCTCCCGGTTATGCTTCGTGGGCTGCAGAATATGCAATCGTGAGGACACCCCCTGGAATTCACGACGAATCCAAAGTCGTATCTCTCGCGGTGTTTTTCAAATAAATAATACGGAAAAGTCGGCAGGGAATCAAAATCAGGCCCCGGAACGGCTGGATTGTGCGTAAGCTTGCCGTTCCGCTTAAATGAAAGGTTGTTGATACCCGAAGGATCTTCACCGTTCTTTAAAGCGCGTAGCAATGCTTCCAGCGGCACTTCTCCTTCTTTTTTTACAACAAAATCAACAAGCCCAGTATCAAGCGCTTCTTCCGGCAGAACGGTCGGATGCACGCCGCCGAATATCACCACGGCATCCGGATAGATGGATTTTATCATTCCGGCTATACTATATCCCCTGGTTATACTGGCTGTTAGACATGAAACGCCGAAGATATAGGGTTTTTTCATATCCTTTACCAATTCTCTGATATCCTCCGGCCCGAGCTGCTTGATGGCGTCATCCCAGACCCTGACCTCATGGCCTTTTTCAATCAGATACGCGGCTAGGACCGCTATGTTCCGGGGAATTGGAAGCGGAACATACCGGGAAAAAAGGCCGAGCGTGTCAGATCTGTCATTCTGCGCGTTGATTAATATCATTGTTTTAGATCTTCCTCTGCCCCATGAACCGATTGTGATAAACTTTATCCGGAAGAAACTCCGTCATGCGCGTTAAAAGGTACTGCGAAAAAGGAATATTTACCGTGCCGTTAATTTTTCCTGTATTGAGATCTTTGCATATCAAACGGGCAGCTTCGGTATAGCTAGTTCCAATCAAACTTTTCTTCTTACGCATCCTGCCCATGTTGAAGACCACAAATTTTACCGCCGTGTTAATGTATTGCATCCGTAAATTTTCAAAGGATTTATTCAGGGCCGCTTTAGAAGCGGAATAGCCGATCCTCTTCTCATGATTTTCCCGATAAATACTCATGCTGGAAATACCGGCAAAAACTCCTTTGTTTCTTTTAATAAAATGCGGCAAGAGCAGCTCTACCCAGCACAAAGTCCCGAACAGATTAACATTAAAATTTTCCATGAATTTGTCTCTACTGAAATATTTTCCCGTAATATCTTCTGTTGCGCTTCCGGCGCAAAAGACGGCCGTATCCGGAATAAAATCCTCTTCAAGCATCTTGTTGAAAACATTCTTGACCTGAGCCCCGTCGGCCGTATCGCACTCAAAATATCTGAAAATTTCGGAAGAAAGTGTTTCGGTGCGAAAAGTATCAGCCGCACGCCTCCCGATACCCCAAACGGCGTTGCCGCGGCGGATAAACTCTTCCGCCAGCGCAAGTCCCAGTCCGCCCGAGACCCCGCTTATAAAGACCTTCATGTCGCCTCCTTTTTGCGCCGCGATACCACACGCGTTATTAGATACAGCAAAACGTACACCAGTATCGCCAAAAGCGTCAGGAAATAAAGCCATAACGCGGCTATGTGAAATACCGGCCTGTAAACAAACCTCACCGTATGTTCTCCCGGCGGCACTATAACCGCCTTGAAATTGATATTCGCTCTGTAAAGCGGCACGGGCGCGGCATCCACATACGCTTTCCAATAATTCTCATACCCGTCGCTGAAATACAGAAAACTCTTGCGGCTGGTTTGTGTCTCTATTTCAATATCGGAGGGGCTGTATTTCAGCATCTTATACCGCGGCAGATCATCGTCGGGAACATCGTCCGCACGAGCGTCCCACAAAAGATCTCTGTCTATCTCGGCCATGTCATTAATAAAAAGAACTTCTCTCAGCACACCTTCCGCCGCCGGGTTCATAAAATACATGTTAAAATGTTCATCCCGATACGGCAAGGCCTTCCGATAAAACTCTATCACCGGCTGGCTCACCCCGGCTATTACGCGCAGATTATTGTCGGGAATAGACATGAGTTTATTGAAATTTTTCAGTTCAACAAAGGAACATTGCATCGTGTTAAAATTCTTCTCAATGGCGGGTTTCCTAAATAGAACGGATCTAAAACGGGGTATAGGCGTCCAGTATGCCACGTCAAAAACCCTTCTACCGGAAAACACGCACTTTTGCGCCACCGTGGAAAATGGAATAACCCTTTTCATAAGCATCAGCGGACGGTCAAAACAGTTGAAGATCAGAAGATCGGCCAGCACGAACACCACCAGAATCGTTTTTCCGAATCTTGCGATCGACATGGCCCTCGCCAAAAGCAGAAAGAAAAAGGCGCATAGGCCATAAAAAAACGCAAGATACCTCATATCCCGGCCGATCATCCCACTGAAACAATAAAGACAGAAAAATAGCGCAAAAAATAGAAACACTGTTTTTCCCGTCAGGCCGCCGGAAACAAACCGGTGTTTTTCTCCTTCGGCCTTGAACTGTGTTCTCCGTTTCTCATATTTTTCAACCACGCTATCCAGGCCCAGGCCCGCAAAATAGAGAAGTGTCAGCAGAAAAAACGGCCAGAACTGCATTGAATTTCTTGCAAATCTCATAAATGGAAACAGAACAACAAATACCCTGAAAACAATAAACTTTGTTCCAGGCATTATACCCGCCATGACTGCCAGGAGGATCAGGAAATTAAGCTTATATCTGTTCTTTCCGCGCAACACCCCATATAGGGCAAGAAAAAACGGCAGGATACCGATATAAAGGAACGCTTCGGTCAGTTCCATCGAAGCCTGAACACCGCCATACCACCCGCGCAGAAACGCGTGAGGAAAAAACGGATTTATAAGACCGGAAAAATCCCGGAAACTTGCCGCGGTCCGCCAGAAAACCTCTGCTTTGGCAATCTCATCCAGAGACAAAAAAAGCCCCTTCGTTATTCCGTCCAGCGTCCTTGCCGGAAGCGCTATCTTGCCCAGATCAAAAACGGCCGTGGCCCACATGGGGCTGCTTAAAAATACAACCGTCATGACCGAGAGACAAAGAGTAATAGAATTCTTTTTCAGGAAAATTGAAAATAATTTTTTCAGCCCGTCCCTGTTATTAATCAAAAACGTCAAGAGGAGAATACATAAGAAAAACATTCCATACACCGTGCCGTAGTAATGAAACGAAAGCCCGAGAAATGCCGATAGCACTATCCAGTTGAACCTGCTGTTTTTATCCAGAACCCTGAATAAAGCGAAAAGCATCCATGGCACCAGATGAAAAAGCTCCCAGACCCCTTGTGCCCTGAGACACGTCAACAGAAGCGATGAGAAAACAACCACCAGAAACAGAACAATTCTCGTAAAGGCGTGTTTGTAAAATCGTCTCAAAAACACGTATATTCCGAGGCTCATACAAAGCAGTTGAAGTATGTAGATCCAGTGATAAAGAGATAGCAGATCAAATCTAAAAAACTTCCCCGTATAAATAAAGGCGACCGTAACGGGATCCAGTAGAACTTTTTGCACGTAATTACAATAAAAGGGTTCTCCCGCATGGATATACGGGTTCCAGAGGGGCCACACACCGTTGTAGATGGACTCGGAAAAATAATGGAAAATGCCGTACCAGTTGATCGAATCATGCGTCAGCATGTATTTTCGCGTTACGAGAACGGAAAAGAAACTGACAACAAAGAAAAAACTTATCGTGATGATCCAGAATGCCTCGGAACAAAAGACAATCGTCCATTTATTTTTCCGCGGCGCGGATAGTCCGTTCGTCAACTCATTACCGCCGGTGAAGTTCAAAAAATACCGTCCTTCTTTTTGCGCCGCGGTATCGCACGCATTATCAGATACAAAAAGACATAAATCAACACCGCCAAAAGCGTCAGAAAATAAAGCCATATCGCGATTATGTGAAATACCGGCCTATAAACAAACCTCACCGTATGTTCTCCCGGAGGCACTCTAACCGCCTTGAAATTAATATTCGCCCTGTAAAGGGGAACGGGCGCGGCATCCACATACGCTTTCCAGTAGCTATCATAACCGTCGCTGAAATACAGAAAACTCTTGCGTTGGGTTTGTGTTTCTATTTCAATATCGGAGGGGCTGTATTTCAGCATCTTATACCGCGGCAGATCATCATTGGGAACACTGTCCACACGAGCGTCCCATAAGAGATCTCTGTCCACAGCCGCCACATCATTAATAAAAAGGACTTCTCTCAGCACGCCTTCCGCCGCCGGGTTCATGAAATACATGTTGAAATGTTCATCCCGATACGGCACGGCCTTCCGATAGAACCCTATTATCGGCTGGCTCACCCCGGCTATTACGCGCATATTATTGTCGGGAACATACTTGAGTTTATTGAAATTTTTCATATCAAAAAAAGAGGTGTGCCCCGACCTAACACTCTTCTCAATGGCGGGTTTTCTGAATAGAAGGGCTTTAAAACGGGGTATGGGCGCCCAGTATGCCACGTCAAAAACCCTTCTGTCGGAAAACACGCATCTTTGTGCCGCCGTGGAAAAGGGAATAACCCTTTTCATGAGCATCAGCGGACGGTTAAAATAGTTGAAGATCAAAAGATCCGTTATCACAAAAATGAGCAGGATCGTTTTCCCGAATCTCGCGATCGACATGGCCCGCGCCAACAGTAGAAAGAAAAACACGCACAGGCCGTAAAAAAGCATAAGATACCTTATGTCCGGACCGATCATCTCCCTTAAACCGTAAAGACAGAAAAATAGCGCAAAAAATAGAAACACTGTTTTCCCTGCCAGGCCTCCGGAAACAAACCGGTGTTTTTCTTCTTCGGCTTTGAACTGTGTTCTCCGCCTCTCATATCTATCAACCACACTATCCAGCCCCAGACCCGCGAAATAGAAAAGTGTCAGCAAAAAAAACGGATAAAATACCATCGTATGTCTGGCGAACCTTATGAAGGGACACAGGACAGCAAACACTATATAAATCACGGACTTCATTCCCGGCATCACACCTGCCATGATTATCATAAGGATCAAAAAATTGAGTTTATATTTATTCTTGCCGAATATTATCCCATACACTGCAAGGAAAAACGGCAGGATACCGATATAAAAAAAAGACTCGGTCAATTTTTTCGCGGCCAGAGGACCACCGTACCATCCCTTCATAAACGCATGAGGAAAAAACGGATTTACAAGACCTAGAAAATCCCGTGGATTCGTCGCGCTTCTCCAAAAAAATCCCCCATTAGAGATCTCCTCCAAAGACAAAAACAGCCCCCCTTTTACCGTCCCCTCTATCGTCCTTACCACGGGAACAATCTTATCCCTGTCAAACAGAATAATCGTCCAGAAAGGACTGCTTAGAAAGACGATTATCAGAACGAACGGTAATGCTACCTTAATGTTCTTCCACCGAAAAATCGAAAATAAGGCCTTAAGATCTTCCCTCCTGTTAATAAGCAGCGTCAACAAAAAGATAAAGAGGAAAAATGCGCCGTAAACCACACCATACTGGTAAAAGGCTAACCCCAAAAAAACTGCCAGTAATATCCAGTTGAACGCGCTCTCTTCCTCAAAAATCCTGAACATGAACAACAGTATCCATGGGACAAACAGTAAAACCTCGAGAATGCCCACCAGACGCAGGGATATTACCACAAGTGATGAGAATGCGATCACCACAAATAACGTGACCCTTGTGAATGTGTGTTTATAAAACCGTCTTAAGCACAGATATGCGCCGAGGAGCATGAAAAATATCCGTCCAAAAAAACACCAATGATAAAGCGTGAGAGAATCAAGGGCTACTAACCTGCCGATAAAAATGCCCGTGAGGGTGATCGGGTTAAGATGCCCGGCATGGACATAATTGTAATAGAACGGTTCGCCGGCATGGGTATACGAATTCCAAAGAGGCCACTGGCCATTGTATATGGACTCGGAAAAATATTGAGAAATTCCGTACCAATTGATGGAATCATGTGTCAGCATGTATTGCCGCGTTACGAGGACGGAAAAGAAACTGAAAAGAAACAAAACGCTTATCGCGATAATCCAAAATGCTTCAGATGAAAAGACAAACATCCATTTATTCTTCCGCGGCGCGAATGACTCGTTCATTAACTCATTACCGGCGGTAAAGTTCAAAAAATCCTCCTGAGCTGAATCAGCGCCTGTTTCAGGAACTGCTCCATGGATCCCCCAAGCAAGAGGCTCCAGTCATTCTGCGTGAGATAAAAACAGGCCTTACAGTCATTGTTCTTGAGAACATGTTCATAGGCCTTTTTAACGCCGTGTTCTCTCACATTCAAGGCCTTGAAGGTATTATTCAGAGACGAACACGGATAAACGAAGCCGTCCGCGTCAATAGCGATCTTGCTTTTTCCGAAAAAACATTTTATCAGGCGGTTTCGACGCGGCATTTCATCTTTATTAAGTCGTGATTTCTCAAACGCAAACGGCCAATTAAGAGCGTTTTCCAGCACCTTGCGGGAAGTGAACACGGGATATCCTTTGCGTTTAAATCCGATGATCTCGCGCAAAACCGTTCTGATCTCCTCATCGTTCAACGTCAGCTCATCTTGAAACTGCTTCAAGGGCTTAAGCAATAAACTGAATTGCTGATAATATCCCATGCTCCGGGCCTGTTCGCAAAGATATTCTATGTCGCCAAGATTCCTTCTTGTAATCGTCGTCTGAACGACAAGTTTTATTCCGTTTGCATTTGCAACTCTTATAGCCTTCATGGCTGCCCGATAAGAACCCTTGCCCCTCGTAAAGTCATTATTCTCTTCCCTCCCGTCTAAGCTGATACATAAACTATCAATATTCCTTATCTCATCAATTTTATCCGGCAATAAAACACCGTTAGTGACCAGGTTAACGTACAAATCTTTTTCTTTCAGATAATCCACGATCCTGCCGAGGTCGTCTCTCAAAAGAACTTCACCGCCGTGAATGATAAAATGACACGCCCCCAGCTCTTTACATTCGTCTATGATCTTCAGGATCTCATCCGTTGTAAAATCCCTTATCTGCCTGCCGGAAAAGTTCCCTTCGCAGTATTTACACCGGAGATTACATCTATCGGTCATATAAAAAAGGACCACAAGCGGCTTGTAGACACGTGTCAATCTGCACTTAAGAATGTTTAACAAGAGCCGCACGCACGATTTTAGATACGTATATCGTTTTCTCATATTCATTTTTCGCTGTTTCCTTCTGTAATCAATCCGTCACGAACGACCCCGGACAATACCGCCGCGGCTTTAAACATTTTCTTCGCATCCTCAAATGTTTTTATCGCGCCGACATATCGCATGACCGTGCCCGGGTTAAGATAAAATTTGAGATACGCCTCCCTGCGTTTACGCATCAGGATACACTCGGTCAGTCCGAAAGGGATAAACGCGGGCTTGTCCGACAGGCAATTCAGGCATTCAAACCGCTCTCTATCAAATGTCCCGTATTGTCCGGCCGTATCCCACAGTTCGGTTCCCGGCAGAGGTGTCATGAAATTAATGGATACGTAATGCGCCGGAAGGCCCGTCATGAACCTTATGCTGTCATTCATGCTGTCAACGGTCTCTCCCGGATGGCCCAGGATAAAATACAGCTTCACCTGAATCCCGGTGTCATACGCCAGGCGACAGGCCTTTTGTATTTCATCCAGCGTGACACCTTTTTTTATCGTATCAAGTATCTCTTGGCGTCCGGATTCCGCGCCGATCTGCACGAGCCAGCACCCGGCCCTTTTCATGACCTCAAGAAGAGGTCTCGTCAGATCTCTGGCCCTGGCGTTGCAGGACCAGCTCATATCCATTTTTTCTCTTATCATGCCTTCGCAGATCTTCATGGCCCTGTCTTTATTTATCAAAAAAGTATCGTCAAAGATTATAAGCTCATTTATCCCGAAACCCTTTTTTAGATGTTTTATTTCATCAAGAACATAACGCGCGGAATGGAAACGCAGTCCAAAATGCCCCTTGCCGCTGTGACAGAAAATACATCTATTGGCACAACCGCGTGAAGTAATTATTCCGGTGGCCGGAAGCCGCCTATACGCTAAAAGACTGGGCCGGTAGCTTTCCATGGGAGGATACAGCTCCCTGGCAGGAAAGGGCAAACTATCCAGATCCTTGATCAACGCCATGGGGTTGATTTTAATTTCCCCGTTATCCCTGTACATCAGACCGGGTATATCCTTGAATCCCTCACGGTTAAAATTACTGTTTATCAGCTTTAAAAAGGACTCCTCCGCTTCACCGCGTATCCCGAGATCCACGCACTCATTCTCCATTACCCGTTCGGGCAGACCGTATACATGAGGTCCGCCCATCATCGTTATTATGGAGGCATCCTTTTCTTTTACGGTCCGCATGACCCCCATGACAACCTTAAATACTTCGGACACGGCATAAAATCCGACCATGGCCGGGTGCATGAGCACTATTTCATCGGCCAGGGCAGTTATCTGATCTTCTGCTATCATCCTGTCAATAATATGAACGTCATACCCGTTCTTCTTTAAGACCGCGGCCATATATCCGATGCCCAGGCTGGGCAATCTGTAATAATACCTGGTTAGCAGATAGTTACAGTTCAGGGACACTGAAACTAAAACAACTCTGGGTTTCATGCTTTATCTTTCCTTTTTTTATACTTGTATAGATCCTTCGTCACTTCGTTCCTCAGGATGAGGGGTGGGGGTATTTTTTCCAAAAATACCCCCACCCCTCATATAATTCATGAGATTATTCCACACGACACCCGGCCTTAGATCAAATAGCTGGTTATACTCGTTAAAACACGTGTTATAACAGGTTATGCAGTCCTTCCGCGCCGACACGTTTTCCCAGGCCTTTTTAAATCCGACATCCAGGACATTCAAGGCGGGAAACGTACCTATATGCTCCCCGCACGGATATATTTTGCCATCGCCATCCACGAAACACATGAATTTTCCCATGTAACACGGTATATACTTAAAACCCGCAGGCGGTGGAGTTTCAGAGGTAAACTTCTTCACAACGTAAGAGACCGGCCAGTTAAGCGCGTTGGCATACGAGGCCGTTGAATAAAACACCGGCCAACCCTTTTCTTTATACCGGATGAGTTTAGCAACCGCGTCTTTCAGAGATCTCTCTTTCACAATGCAGGCCTCGTCATCCATGAGTGCGGCTGTTTGCTCATAAAGAAAATTAAACTGCGCGCCGAACCCGATCTCTTTCGCCAGTGAGAGAATGTTCTCAATCGCACCAGAGGCAACGTTATTGGCCGTTAACACCGTGCTGGTCAGAACCGGCAGGCCGCAGCGCTTGGCCGCCCTTATACCCTCCACTATCTTCTTATAAGTCCCCTTGCCCCTGTTCTTATCATTGCTTTCTTCGTCCCCGTCAAGGCTTATACACAAAGAATCCAGTTTTTTCAAAACATTTATTTTCTCCGGCACCAGGATACCGTTTGAATTCATCCGGCAGATCATTCCCCGGCTTTTGATATATGTGATAAACTCACCGATATCGTCTCTTAAAAGCGGCTCCCCTCCCCCTAACTGTATCAGCGCCGTTCCCATGCCGGCAGCTTCGTCTATAAGACCCCGCCAGAACGCAAACGGGAAATCCTTAATATCACGGTCGAAATACGAACCATAACAATAAATACACCGCATGTTGCATCGGTTCGTTACAGCCAAGCTTGTTATCAAAGGAAAGCGGCGCCCCGTAATAGCGGCGCTTATCATCCTGCCCGCGAAAACCGCGTGATTAAAAAGCCTCATTCATCCTCTCTGATCGGCCTTCGCGCCGTATTTTTTACCGTTCATATGATATTTCACAAAAACTCGCCACAGATGCGCCACGGTCTTAATGTTTATTCTGGCAAATGAACAAAACCCTCCGATAAAGCAATAGCGGCATGAAAGATCATCAAATGACTCCCAACATTTTTCCACCCCGTTCTTGTAGACATTCCGGCCCTTCAGGCCGAACAACGGCACACAGGGATACATCTCACCGTCTGTATCAATATAGCATGACATCCGTCCTAAGGTGCAGAAAGGAAGACCGAGTTTTTTTGTTGTCGTTTCGTCATATCTCTCGCACACCGTCTCCGGCATATTTACCACGTTGTTAATAATATCATCGGCATAATGGATAACATGGCCTTCTTTTTTCAGCAACGCCACTTTCCGCCAGAATTCGATCAATTCACTGCGCTTTTGTAAGGCCACGGCACGAAATTCATCGGAGATATTATATTCCGTTATTAACCCGGGAAATGGCGTCAACATGCAGCCAAACCTTTCCGCCAACGCGAATAAAAACCTTAGATTATCCAAATCGGCGTTATTTCTCGTGAACGTCGCTTCAATACGGTAAATATTCAGCCCGTTTTCCCTGGCATATTCCAGGTTTTCCATTACACGCCGGTATGTCCCTCTTCCCCGATTCAGATCATTATATTCCTCGCGACCGTCTAAGCTCACGCACAACCGTCTCACCTTTCTCAATTCCTCAAGCTTTTCTTTAATCAACAGACCATTCGTTACCAGATCGGTAATAATGCCATTGTGGTTTATATAATCTATTATTTCGCCTATATCGTCCCTGAGCAGCGGCTCACCCCCCTGAATGGAGATATACCGCGTTCCCAGAGCATGCAATTCATCCACTATCCGGAACAGGTCACCCAACGGCATATCCAGAACAGGCAACTTATTGCATTTCACTATGCAATAAACACATTTCATGTTACATCTGTTCGTTACCAAAAGATTGACAAAAAGCGGCGTTCTTTTTTTGAACGTCCCGGCCGATATAACCTTCATCAGAAGATTAAAATCCAGCCTCATTTCGTTTATCCGGTCTAAAACACGCATACGTCATCCCTGCCCTTATGACCTCTCTGAGAAAAAAAACCGGTCCGGAAATGAGATCTGGATTTTCTGTTCAAATAAAAAAGATAGAAACAAACTGCCGTCCATACCAAAAATGCGCAAAGAACATGAACATACATCAGAACAGTATAAATACTCGAGAACTTGAAAACTATTTTATGTTCCCCCTGCGGGACTCTTACAGCTTGAAACGCATAGTCAGCCCTGTAAATACGTGTTTCTTTCCCGTCAATAAACGCTTTCCATCTATAATGAAAATTTTCCAGACGCACGAGAAAACCGTCCATATCGGCATGCACTCGCATCTCAAGAGTGTTCGGGTCTGGCCGGTGAAATGGAAAATTAATTTTCCATTTTACCACGGCCCTATTTTTCGGTCCAACAGTAAAATCAACATCACTTTCTCTGAAAAATACAGTCCTCCCTTTTCCCGAAAGACGTCCGGATGTCCCCGCATAAACAGTATCAATAAACCGTTCATTTGGAATGTCTTCCGGCACTATCACGGCTTCGTCCGTAAAATAGATCATGTCGCCGTCAACGCCCAAGGTCTTTTCATAGCCTCGGCCGGGAGCAAAACGGTCAAGCATATCATCCAGACGTCTGTTCCGGCACATCATAAAATCGTCATTCCAGTGGGTCAAAGCCGCTTTCTTAAAAATAAGCGGGCCGATATCCGGGGGTTTAGGCGATGCTGCCGCGGGATAAAAATCTCTTTGGACAGGATAACTTATAGCGGTTATTTTTCCGGGATACCTTTCAAGGAGCCATTCCTTCCCGTTTTCGGAATAGGCCCATACAAGATCCGCGAATAAAAGCAAGATGACAAGAGAATAAAGCGTTCTCACGGCCAGGCGGCCGGACTCTCCGGGAAATATCCGTTTTCTATTGGCCAAAAATGCCAGAATGAGAGCGCCTGAAAAACCAAACAAGACCACGTTGGCCTTCCTCGAGACAAGAAGCATGAGCGCAAAAGCGGAAAACACAAGAACTGTTTCCTTGACCCCGGATCTCGCGGACGTAACACTCTTCAATATCTCTCTGAAACCATAACCCGCCAAACAGATCAGCGAAAAAGCGGCAAAACAAGCAAACGCAAAAGAGTGCCTTATCATGTTAAACTTCGGGACATGTTTCACGAGCAAACGATACCCCCAGAAATCGTTGCCAAGCCCCAAAAGCACGAATACCGCCGCGCTGAGAGCGAAAACAGGTATGAACCGGTCGCTCCGCCATGCCAGTAAAGCGACCGGAATCAAAAGAAGAGGGATTATCCCGAAATAGAACGCGTGATGCACCCCTATATCACCCGCAAGAAACCGGTCAAGGAGAATCCTGTATCCCTCCAAGGGAGCATTGACCTGCGGCTGTTTTCCCATATCGCCGGGGGAAACCGATATTTCTCCTCCCCTCGTAGGGGAAACATAATCACGTATTTCACCATACATAAAGACGGCCGGCGACGCCGCAAGCGCGGCAATGAACAAGCTCACAAGAACAACTTTATAATGAGTTCTCAAAACCACGAGCAGCGAAGCGATCTCTTTTACCCGAAATATCACAATAAAAAAAGTAAAAACGCTCGCGGCTATAAAAATGTAATGAGGAAGATAATGGTTCATCGCGATCCCAAGGAAAGCAAGAGCCAACGCTATACCATAGACGTTCTTTTTTTGAAAAAAAGAAATGATGCCGAAAAGCACGTATGGAAAAAATTCTATTGTTACCAGATCAGATGGCTGCACCATGCTAATCACAAACATCCCGCCGCACACGAGGGCCAGAAAAGGAAGAAGCGCTGTTTTGAAATCATCATACAAAAGCGAAAACAAAAGCATGCTTCCCGAACAGAAAAATAAAAACCGAAAAGTCCAGAACAGGTTAAACAATACGTGGGGGTCTATCGCAAGAACCTTATCCATCCAGCAGAAAAACACCCACGGCGCGCGAAGAAAACTATTGGAAAACATATAGAACGGTTCGCCTCCGCTCATGTACGGGTTCCAGCCCAACGGTATCCCTTTCTCAAGCCATTCCTTGACCACAAGCATCAAATATTCCGTTCCACCCGTATCATGATAGGCCCCGATGCTACCATTAATAATTTCTCTGTTCAAAAAAAGAAAACAGCCCATGACTAAAGCCGTCACGGCCGTCTCGCTCCATTTCCTCCTGAAGAGGTGAACCGGAAGGAGCAAAATGCCCAGCATGATTCCGAGATAAACTATTATTTTAAGATCGCATGCTATTATCATTATTCTTCAATCAATCTAATTACTCAGGTAATTCGTGACTCGTCCGTCCGTTATGCTTCCTACCAGAGTCCTTCGTAGCTCGTGACAAGACCGGTTGGCATGCCTCCTACCAGGGCCCCCCTCCGCCCGGTGTGGATCCTCCCTGTACGGAGGCATGCCAACCGGTCTTAAGCTATTTCCCGCGATACCTGCGTAGTTATCCATTTCTCCTCTATTTGTCGGCCCTAAAAAGGTACACATTAAATAAACTCCAGCACAGGATTACGCAGAACACGTGAATATGAAAAAGCCACGGGTATATCGTGAAAAACTTAAAGGTGACTGTATGTTCGCCTGCCGGCACCCTCACGGCCTGAAAAGCGTAATTCGCCCTGTAGAGACGAGTTTCTTTTCCGTCAATGAACGCTTTCCACCCGCGATGAAAATTCTCCAGACGCACGAAGAACCCGTCCTCGGGGGCATTCACACGCGCCCGGACGCTATTCGGATCCGGTCTTTCCGCGGGAAATACAATTGTCCATTTCCCGGAAGTTTTCCCCGCCGGGGCAGACACGGTAAAATCAATATCCCCCTCACTGAAAAAAACCGGCCTTTCCCCTTCTTCGGACCGGACGGATGTCCCCGCGTAAACAGCATCAATAAACTGTTCCTTTGAAACAGTTTTCGGCACCATTACGGCTTCGGGCGTAAAATAAACGGTCGGACCGGCACCCAAGGCCTTTTCACGACCGGCGCCGGGATTAAAACGACTGAGCATGTCGTTTAGGCGTCTATCCCGGAACATTATGAAATTTCCGTTCCAGTGGGTCAAAGATGCCCGCTTATTCGTGAGCGGGCTGTAATCCAGAGGTTTTACGCGCGATGCCGCGGGATAAAAATCCCTCCTGACGGGATACTCTATGGCGGTTATCGTTGGCGGACGTATGCCTGAGAACCGGCCGTCGCGCCTTTCACTATAAGCCCAAGCCAGGTCCACAAACAAAAGAAACATGACAAGCAGATAAAAAAACCCGGAGATGTAACGCGTGGCCCTGCCGGAAAATATCCAACACGCGTTGGCTAAAAATATCAATGCGAGAACACCTGATGCGCCAAACCGGATTACGTTGCCCTTCGGCGAGCAGATAAGCATGAACACAAAAGCGGAAAAGATAAGAATTGTTACCTTCAGGCTGACTGCCCGAAAAGAAAAATTCCTCATCAATTCCCTGAAACCGTAACCGGCGAGTACTATCAGGGAAAAAGAGACAAAATGGGCGAAAACAAAAGAGTGACGGAGCATGTCAAACTTCGGAACATGCCGTGTGAGCAGGCGATATCCCCAGAAATTGTTACCGGTGCCGAGAAATATAAATACCACCGCGCTGAAAACAAAAACGGGAATTAGACCTTCTTTTTTCCACCCCATTAAAGCGACAGGAATCAAAAGAAGCGGAATAATGCCGAAATAGAACGCGTGGTGATTAGAATAAACCGGAACGGCTTTTTCCAGCAGGATCCTGTAATCCCGCAAAGCGGCATTAACGGACGGCTCCTCTCCTGTATCTTCCGGAGAGACGGATATCTCCCCGCCTCTTGTCGGAGAAACATAATCTGAAAGCTCTGTGCTCAGAAACAATGCCGGTGATGCCGCAAGAAGAGCAATGAAGAGACCGGCAAAAACAATTTTATAACGGGCTTTTAAAACCAGCAAGAGGGATGGTATCTCTTTTACATGGAATATCGCGATAAAAAAGGTAAAGACAGCCGTGCACAGAAAAACGTAATGCGGGAGATAATAATTCATGGCTATTCCCAGAAAAACAAGAGCCAGTGCCGCGCCATAGACATTTTTTTTCCGAAAAAACGCGATAATCCCAAAAAGCACATACGGAAAAAAAGCTATCGTGGTCAGACCGGATAGCTGCACCAGACTAACAACAAACATCCCCCCGAATACCAGGGCAAGAAAAGGCAAAAGTGCTGTTTTGAAATCACCGTATAAAAGCAAAAACAAGAGAATGCTTCCGGTGTAAAAAACGAGAAACTTGAAGATCCAGAACAGATTGAAGAGCACATGGGGATCGACCGTAAGAACTCTATTCGCCCAGCAGAACAATACCCATGGAGCACTGAGAAAACTATTGGTGAATAAATAAATTGGTTCCCCGCCGCTCATGTACGGGTTCCAGCCGAGCGGGATACCCTTTCCAATCCATTCTTTGATCGTAAGCATCATCATTTCTCTGCCGCCGGTGTCATGATAAACCCCGATACTACCCCAGATAAAGTCCCTGTTCATGAAGAGAAAACATCCCATGATGAGAGCGACAACGGCCGTTTCTCTCCAACTCTTCCTGTAGAGGTAAATCGGAAGAAGCGAAACGCTCAGCATAGCCGTCAGGTAAATAGTTATTTTAAGATTGTATGCTGTTATCATTATTCTCATCAATGTAACTACTCAGATAGCTCGTGACAAAGCCGGTCGGCATGCCTCCTACCAGGGCCCCTCCGCCCGGTGTGGATCCTCCCTGTACGGAGGCATGCCCCCCGGCCTCACGCTTGTTTTCCAGAGTAGTTGGGTAGTTGCTCATTAGTTAGTCATATTTCCGTGTGCACAAAAGAGCAGATTCGTGCGCAATGTTTTCGGCATTATCGGAATATTTGCAGTCTCTGACATCAAAAAGTGGGTATGTATACACCGGTTTTTTAATGTATGTCGCTATTC
>CAZGOZ010000014.1:19204-23100 GCA_964528025.1 uncultured Planctomycetia bacterium | reverse complement strand
GCATTAGCTGGGTAGCTAAGTCCGGAAAGGATAAGCGCTGAAAGCATCTAAGCGCCAAGCCCCCCCCAAGAATGGATATCCCTATTAGGCACCTTGAAGACTACGAGGTTGATAGGTTCCAAGTGTACGGCCTGTAAGGGCTTCAGCTTAGGAATACTAATATGCCGATTGGCTTGACCATTGATGTATTTCTTCGCAGAGGATACCTTTATTTACATCTGTTAATGACAGAATCAGGACTTTGGAGTGTCCTTGCAGAGGGGGAAACACCCGTTCCCATTCCGAATACGGCAGTTAAGCCCCTCGTGGTCGATGGTACTACGCTGGCAACGGCGCGGGAGAGTAGAACGGTGCTCCATTTAATTAAAAAGCTCGCAGGTAATCCCTGCGGGCTTTTTTAATTTATTGAGAACATTTGCTTCATCCTCAACCAACCGCTTGACAAAAATTCTACGCATATTATAATAACAATGCTATACCTTCTCGCATTCCCGATCTCTTCGAAACGATATCTCGCCAATGTGAAAGGAGCGTCTTCTGATGGCTGTTTGTAAAACGGTTCCACGAGCTAACAAGGAGGGTCAGGTGTCTCTTTCAACTAAAGATATCCGTAATGTAGTTTTTATTTCACATTCAGGCGTTGGGAAGACCACGCTGGTTGAGAACCTTCTTTTCAAAGGAGGGGCGATTTCCCGAAAAGGAAGTGTTGACGAGGGGAGTACCGTGTCGGATTACAACGACGACGAAAAAGAACGCAAGACGTCCATCAGCCTGTCCGCGTCCTATTACGAAAAAGATGGCGTGAAGGTAAACCTTCTGGACGCGCCAGGATACCTGGATTATATCGGAGAAGTAATTGCCGGGGTGAACGCCGCGGATGCCGCCGTTCTTCTGGTTCATGCCGTAAACGGTATAAAAGTCGGCACGGTGAAGTTTAGAAAAAGGGCGATGGAACTCAATCTCCCGGGGGTCATTGTCGTTAACAAGATGGATAAGCATAACGCTGATTTCGGTAAAGTTCTTGAAAGCATAAGAGAAAGGTTCGGCAAGAACTGCGTGGCTCTTTATTATCCCATCGGAAGCGGCGCGTCTTTCTCCGGGGTTGTCAATCTTCTGACAAAAGAAGGCATGGATAAACTCGTCGGAGACGATAAAGATAATGCCGAACGTCTTTCAAGCGAATTAACCGAAGGCGTGGCCGAATCCGACGACGCGCTTCTTGAAAAATATCTGGAAGAAGGCGAGCTGTCAACGGAAGAGATCAGAAAGGCCTTCAGGGCCGGTGTTGTCTCGGGGAAGATTATTCCCGTGATACCGGCGTCCATGGCAAAGGATATAGGCGTGAGTGAGCTCATGCACGTGATACGCGCTTACTTGCCGTCTCCCGAGGACCGTCCGCCGCAGGAAGTGGATTCCCTCAATCATACCGCCGCCGAGGAGGGTGCGGATAATACTGTCAGCATAAAACCGGACTCGGACGCCGCTTTTTCCGCGCAGATATTCAAGACGATATCCGACCCTTATGCGGGACAGATATCTATTTTTCGGGTAAGATCCGGCAAGGCCGTTTCAAACCAGTCCGTCAAGAACACGACAGGCGACACGACGGAAAAGGTCGGACAGCTGTTTTACCTTAAAGGGAAAGATCAGATACATGCCGATTCTGTAATCTCCGGCGACATAGCGGCAGTGACAAAACTTAAAAGCACGCATACGGGCGACTCGCTTTCCTATGAAAAGAAATGCGTGAAGTTTAAGAATATCAATTTCCCCGAACCGGCCGTGAGCCTTTCGCTAACACCCAAGACCCGGTCCGACGAGGATAAAATATCCGGCGTGCTCGCAAAACTTTCAGCCGAAGATCCGACATTTCAGATGACTCTGGATAAACAGACCAACGAACTTATCGTTTCCGGCATGGGTGACCTGCATCTTAAGACAATGATATCCAGAATGAAAACCCGTTTTGGTGTTGGAGTTGATATAGGAACGCCGAAAGTGGCGTACAAGGAAACTATCACGGCTGAAGGAGATTCCAAGTATCGGCACAAAAAACAGTCCGGCGGCGCGGGGCAGTTCGCCGAGGTATGGATGCGGATTGAACCGCTTCCGCGCGGCGCAGGTTTTGAATTCGTCAACAAGGTCGTCGGTGGCGCTATACCGAAACAGCTTGTCGGCAGTTGCGAAAAAGGCGTGAAAAACTCGCTGTCCGAAGGCTCGGTTGCCGGGTATCCCATGGTTGATGTCAGAGTTATCGTTTATGACGGCAAGACGCATCCCGTGGATTCCAAGGATATCGCTTTTCAGATAGCGGCTGCGCACGCGTTTCGCGAATCTTGCCAGAAGGCCAAACCGGTGCTCCTGGAACCGATAATGAACGTTGAACTTACCGTGCCCGCGGAAAATATGGGCGATATAACGGGCAGCTTGAGTTCCAGACGCGGCAGGGTTCAGGGAATGACCCCGGAAGGCGCGATGGAAGTGGTAAAGGCAAAAATGCCGTTGGAAGAAATGTATAAGTACGCCAACGAGTTAAAATCCATTACTGCGGGCCGAGCTACATATTCAATGTCGTTTTCACATTATGAGGCGGTTCCGTCGAATATTGCTCAGAAAATTATTGAAAAAAGTAAAAAACCTAAAAAAGAGGGTGAATAAATAAATGTCGGGACATTCAAAATGGTCAAGTATTAAACATAAGAAAGGCGCCGCGGACGCCAAGCGCGGCAAGATGTTTACCAAGCTGATACGCGAGATAACCGTGGCGGCAAGAGAAGGCGGGGGAAAAGTGGATGCCAACGCCCGGCTGCGTTTGGCTGTTCAAAGAGCCAAAGATGCCAACATGCCGGCAGGCAACATAGAACGCGGTATCAAAAAAGGCACGGGCGAGCTTGCCGGGACGTCTTATGAATCCATATCTTTTGAAGGGTATGCGCCGGGCGGCGTAGCCGTGATAGCGGAAAGTCTTACCGATAACAGAAATCGAACATCGAGTGATGTGCGCAGTATTTTTGCTAAACGCGGCGGGAACATGGCCGGCACGGGATCGGTAGCGTTTTTGTTTGAGAAAAAAGGTGTCTTCCTGATAAAAAAAGAGGACGCAGAAGAAGAAAGCCTTTTGACAACGGTGCTGGACGCCGGCGCGGAAGACCTCACTTCTGACGAGGATTTTTTTCAAGTTACCTGCGCGCTAGTGGATTTTGACAAGGTGAGATCTGCGCTCATGGCAGGGAAAGTGAAAATAGAGTCGGGCGAACTCAGCATGGTTCCAAAAACATCCGTTAAGGTAGAGGATGCCGAAATAGCGAAAAAGGTGCTGACGCTTGTTGAAGAGCTTGAAGATAATGACGACGTGCAGAACGTCTATTCCAATTTTGATATTCCGGATGAGATTCTTAAAGAGGTAGAGTAAAAATCATGAGGGTCTTAGGGGTTGACCCGGGATTACAGAGAACGGGATACGGGCTAATTGAGGCCGGGGGCCCGGATTGTATGAAGATGATAGAGGCCGGCGTGATAGAAACGCTTCCCGATAGCGGCATTTCAGTGCGCCTTGCGGATATATACAGAAATCTGACAGATATCATTGATAAATACGCGCCCGATGTTCTTGTTTTAGAAAAACTGTATTCGCATTATAAACATCCGGCCACTTCTATTCTCATGGGGCATGCCAGAGGGGTTATCTGTCTCGGGTGCGGGGTAAAAGGGGTAGAGTTGGTCAGCTATCCTTCCACGCATATTAAGAAAGCCATTACCGGAAACGGCAGGGCGAAAAAACATCAGGTGCAGCGTATGGTCAAATCGTTGTTGGGCTTAAATACGCTTCCCGAGCCCTTTGACGTCAGTGACGCGCTTGCCATGGCAATAAGCTATGTGCGGACAGCAAGCATAGA
>CAZGOZ010000014.1:10179-19104 GCA_964528025.1 uncultured Planctomycetia bacterium | reverse complement strand
CAAGCATAGAAGGAGAGAGATAGAATGATAACGCGAATATCCGGAACGATTGCGGGCAGAAGAGAAAATTCGGTTTTTGTAGAGGCCGGTTCTATGTGTTATGAAGTGATGGTTCCTCTTGCCGTCATGAGGAGCCTGGAACGGGAAAACTCTTTCACGGAAAAAGTGGAATTTGTCACATATCATTATTATCAGATGGAGCCGTCGCGCGCCGTACCGATGCTTATAGGGTTCCGAAACGATATTGAAAAAGAGTTTTTTGAGAAGTTTATCTCGGTTTCCGGGGTCGGCCCCAGGGCCGCCTGCAGGGCTCTCGCGGAGCCGTTTTCGGAGGTAGCCGGCGCGATTGATTCTGGTGATATTCAGTTTCTCAAGCGCTTGCCGGGCATAGGAGAACAGCGAGCGCGGCTCATAGTGGCGAAATTGCAGGGAAAAGTCGGCAAATACGGGCTTATTCGTTCCGGCGCGGACACAGGCAGAGAGCCGGAAGGTGACAACGTAAAAAAAGAAGCTCTTGCCGTGTTGCTTCAATTGCAGTATAAAAGGTCTGAGGCGGAAGAAATGATACAGAAGGTTCTTGAGAGAGAGCCGGAGATAAAAACCAGTGAAGAGCTGCTCAACGAGGTGTATCGTCAGAGGACGTGTAGCGCGTAGGGCAGAGAGATGAGAGATGACAGATGACAGACAACCAACGCAAAAAATTCATAGATAAAAGCGAAGAGGTCGTCCGGCAGGGCGAGACCGAAGACGATCGCATAATGAACATGTCTCTGAGGCCGGGTTCGGTCAGGGATTTTGTCGGCCAGAGGCAGGTCATAGATTCTCTTGAGATAGCACTCAAGGCATCCATGAAAAGAAACGAGCCCATGGAGCACGTGCTTCTTTCCGGACCGCCGGGTCTGGGCAAGACATCCCTCGCGCATATAATCGCGAACGAAAGAAAAGCAAAGATAACGGCTACGAGCGGCCCGGCGATTGAAAGAGCGGGCGATCTTATAGGTATTCTGACGAATCTCGCCGAGGGCGATATACTTTTCATTGATGAGATCCATCGTCTTTCCAAGGTCGTAGAGGAGTTTATTTACCCGGCAATGGAAAACGCGCAAATCGATTTTCTGGTAGACAAGGGCCCTTATGCGAAGACGATAAAATTCAATCTTAAACGATTCACCCTTATAGGGGCCACGACACGCGCCGGGCTTTTAAGCGCGCCACTCAGGGACAGGTTCGGTATGTTTTTTCATCTTGAGTTTTATTCGCCCGAAGAACTCGTAACGATTATCAAACGGTCGGCCGGAATACTCGGTATACCGATAGATGATGACGGAGCTACCGGGATAGCGGTGCGTTCAAGAGGCACACCGCGTATCGCCAACCGTCTTTTGCGGAGGGTGAGGGACTGGGTTGAGGTCAAGTCAAACGGTAGAATTACGCATGAAGCGTCGGTTAACGCTCTGGGCGTTCACGGCATAGACGAAAAGGGGTTGGACCGGATAGATCGACGGATGCTGGATATCATGTATTCTTCGTATAAAGGCGGGCCGGTTGGGATAGAGGCCATCGCGTCGTCTCTTAACGAAGAAACCGATACCATAGAGGATGTAATTGAGCCGTATCTTCTGAAAATAGGGTTTTTAAAGCGGACACCGCGCGGCCGCGAACTGACGGAAGCGGCCCTTGAATATCTCGGTAAGAAAACGGGCGTGAGTCAGAAAGAATTATTTTAACCTGTAACCGCTGCGAGTTTCCCATTAGCTGCCTGTATTCTGGCCAGTATAGCGCTGTCGGCGATAATTAGCGGCAGCCCGGCAAAACGACCATGTCAAAAAAAACAATCATTTGGATTATTGCAGCAGGCGCGCTAATCGCGGCCCTCTTTAGGTTCTTTTTTGTTTTTCCCGGGGCAATGCCCGGCGCGGAGAAACCGTTCATGATACGTGTTCGTCTTGTGAATAACGTGAAGGCGGTACGGCTCGCGGCGCGGAACGGTTATAAAGTATACGATATTAAAACGGGCGAGTTTCTGAAAGAAAAAGGACCCGGGCAGGGAGAAGTTAAGATTACCACGGGCGGGGTGCGCGTCTTGCCCCTTGCCGGCGGAAATATCATCCTTAACGGAAAACCTTATAATGGCAAGATAGATATCGTTACGATGCCTAAAGGCCTGGACGTAATCAACACCGTGGAACTTGAAGATTACCTTAGAGGCGTTTTGCCGCGGGAGGTAAGCCGGTATTGGCCCTTTGAGGCCATAAAAGCGCAGGCAATCGTCTCGCGCAGTTTCGCGGTATATGAAGCCATGCACCGAAAAGCGCGTTCTTACGACCTTACGGCTGATACGTTTTCGCAGGTTTACGGCGGAGTCGCCGACGAGAGGCGGCGAACGACGGAAGCAGTGGGCGCAACGCGAGGCAAAGTGCTGGTATACGACGGAGAAGTGTTGCCGGCGTATTTTAATTCCACCTGTGGCGGACATACCGCGGACGCCGCGCGCGTGTGGGGAGAAGGCCCGGCGCCTCTTTCAGGTGTTAAGTGCCGGTGGTGCCGAATGTCGCCGTATTTTCGCTGGAAAACGCGAATACCCGAACAAACTATCGTGCAGAAATTTAACCGCAGAGGATATACTTTTAAAAGAATTGATGCAATCAGAGAAGGCCCCAAAGACGATTCGGGACGTCTGGAGTATCTGAAGATAAAAACTCCCGGCGAGTGGATTGAAATAGCGACGGGCGATTTTCGTTCCATTCTCGGCCGACGCGTTTTGAAAAGCGCGAATTTCAGCGTGAAAAAACGTGTTCATTCTTATGTGTTCTCGGGAGTCGGATGGGGCCACGGGGTAGGGATGTGCCAGTGGGGCGCGCTTGGACTTGCCCTCAAAAGGTGGAGCACGGAAAGGATCTTGGAGTATTATTATCCCGGCGCAAAGATTGAAAAATTAAAGATTGTAGGGGCGAGGTAACCCTGCCCCTACGGCCTGTCATCAAACCATGAAAGTAAGCGACTTCAATTATGATTTGCCAAAAGAGTTAATCGCGCAGCGGCCTTTAAAAGAAAGGGATGCGGCGCGATTGATGGTGCTTGATCGGAGAACGAAGCATATCACGGAAAAGGTCTTCCGTGATATAACAGGGTATCTGAATCCGGGCGACTGTCTGGTGCTGAATGATACACGTGTTGTTCCGGTTCGGCTTTATGGCCGAAGAAAAACAGGCGCGCGGGTAGAACTGTTTCTTCTTGATTTCCGGCCGGAACTTCCAAATGCCACTGCGCTTGTCCGTCCATCAAAACGGATCAAGCAGGGTGAAGAGATCCGGATGGATGGAGGGCGTACGGCTGTCGTTCTCGGCGCGGCCGAAGCCGGCCGCCTCGTGCGATTTGACGGGCCCGTGAGCGAAGTTTTGAGGCAGGGACACATGCCGTTACCGCCGTATATAACGCGCCGGGATGATGCCGGCGACAGAGACGATTATCAGACCGTTTATGCGCGCCGTGACGGCGCCACGGCCGCTCCCACCGCGGGACTTCATTTCACGCATGAGGTTTTCGGTGAGATTGAGAAAAAAAAAGTCACGGTCGTTCATGTAACTTTGCATACCGGTTACGGTTCTTTTGCTCCCGTTGCGGCGAAAAATGTTGAAGATCACGTCATGCACACAGAACGGTTTGAGATAAGCAAAGCCGTCGCGGACAAGATCAACAGGGCGAAGGCCTCCGGCGGAAAAATATTTGCCGCAGGAACTACCACCACGCGCGTGCTGGAAGCGTCGGCCGCGGAAACCGGTAAGGTCGTGGCCTCCTCCGGCGAAACAGGTCTCTTTATCTATCCCGGATACCACTTCAAGGTGGTAGACAGTATCATAACCAATTTTCACCTGCCATCGTCAACCCTTCTCATGCTGGTTGCCGCTTTTGCCGGCCGGGATTTTGTTCTGGAGGCATACAAGCGGGCCGTGGAAGACCAATTCAGGTTCTTTTCATACGGCGATGCGATGCTTGTTCTGTAAGTGCATATACTGTAAGGCTTTACGAATACGACCTTATACGGTGGCGAAAACGTGCGTGTCGAGGGCAGGTTTAGAACCTGCCCCTACGATTTTTATTTATGCCCTTATCCCCATATTTCTTTACAATTAGGCGGGGGGAGTGCTAAAATACACGCATACGGCGTTAAAACGGATGGAGTTAGCCATGCCAAGACGGAAAAAGATAGTTATAGCCGATGATAACCGCGGGATGTGCGAAACAGTTGTCGATTTCCTAACGGGGTCAGGGCATAGAGTTGATGCGGTCTATAATGGGTATGAACTTCTTACCTATCTTAAAACCAATACTCCGGCAATCATTATTCTGGATCTCATGATGCCCGAGAAAAGCGGTCTATCTATTTTTAATACCCTCAAGCAGGTCTCTCCGTATTCCCGCATTATTATTTATACCGGCTACGAGAAGTACAAAGACAGTGTTTATGCCCGCGCGGCGGATCGGTTCCTCGTCAAGGGCGACAGCATAGAAGGTCTTCTCAGGGCCGTTGAAGAACTCATGTAACACTCAAAACCAGCCGGGTGCCGATTTTTTTTATGAAATTTAATATTGAACACAAAGACGCTTCTTCCCACGCGCGGTGCGGAAAAATTACAACGGTTCATGGCGAGGTCAATACTCCGGTATTCATGCCGGTGGCGACCAGAGCCTCCGTGAAGGCCATCTCCGGCCGGGAATTGTCTGACTGCGGGGTGGAAATGATCATATCCAACGCCTATCACCTTTACCTAAGGCCGGGGCAAGACATTATTGAGAAAGCCGGGGGGCTTCACGAGTTCATGGGATGGAAAAAACCCATAACCACCGACAGCGGGGGATACCAGGTCTTCAGTCTGGCCGGGCTCAGAAAAATAAACGATAATGGCGTGGAATTCCGGTCGCATATTGACGGGTCGCGACATTTTTTTACTCCGGAAAACGTGGTAGATTTTCAACTTGCGCTCGGAAGCGATATTCTCATGCCGCTGGACGAATGCGTGCACTATCCGGCTGAAAAAGGATATGTGGAAGAATCGGTAAACCTTACCCTGCAATGGGCCGCGAGGTCAAAAAAAGAGTTTACCGAAAAGAACCGTTCCGGCGCGGCTCTTTTCGGCATTGTTCAGGGCAGTACCTATAAGGATCTCAGAACGAGGTGCGCGGAAGAGCTTCTCGCCATTGGGTTTGACGGTTATGCCCTCGGCGGCGTCGGTGTCGGCGAACCGGCCGAAGCGGCGGAAGAAATAACGGCCCATACCGCAGCGCTTCTTCCGGAAGAGAGCCCCCGATATCTCATGGGAGTGGGTCCTCCACTGGATATCCTTGCGGCCATCTCATGCGGTGTGGACATGTTCGACTGTGTCGTGCCGACGCGAAACGGCAGAAACGGCCAGGCGTTTACCTTTTCCGGGGAAGTGCAGCTCCGGAACGCCACGTCAAAAGAAGATTTCGCGCCCATTGAAGAAGGATGCGCTTGTCCGGCATGTCGGGATTATACCAGGGGATATATCCGTCATTTGTTCAATGTCAACGAAATGCTCGGGATGAGGCTTGTTTCTTTACACAATATATATTTTTATGTTAAACTTATACGTCTTTCGCGCGAGGCTATTCGCGCGGACAGGTTCTTGGATTTCAAGAACCGATTTATGAACGAATTCAGACAAAATTAAAAGGAGAGAACAATATGTTAGCTTTAGCTTTTGCGCAAGATGCTTCGGTCGGCGCGCCGCCGGCGACAAATTCGCTTATCAGCCTGATGCCGATAGCGGTGATTTTCATTATTTTCTATTTTCTGCTTATTCGTCCGCAGAAAAAAACCCAGAAGGAACATGCAGCAATGCTTGATGCCCTTACGAAAAACGACGAAGTTATCACCACGGGCGGAATATTCGGAACGATCGTCAATATACAGGATGACGTAATCACTCTGCGTATAGACGATAACACCAGAATAAAGGTGCAGAAAAGTTCCGTATCCCGGCTGAAAAAGACGCAGACGGCCCAAATGAAGCCATCGCCTGCACAAATAAGTAAGTAACTATAAATAAATAAAGGGAAAGGATACGAAAGACATGTGGAAGAAGCTTAAATGGAAAAGCGCCCTCGTTGTAGCAATCGTGGGTCTGGCAATATGGGCCGCGTATCCGCCTCTTGATATTCACGACGATAAAGGCGATGTTGTAAAAGAAGGAAAGTTGAACCTCGGGCTTGACCTGCAGGGAGGCATGCACATACTGCTTGAAGTGGATACTTCCAAGCTGTCCGCCGAAGCGGCGAAGGACGCTCCCGAACGGGCTCTGGAGATAATACGTAACAGAATAGACCAGTTCGGCGTAATGGAGCCTGTGATCCAAAGGCAGGGCAAGAACCGGATGATCATTCAGCTTCCCGGTGTTACCGATCGCAAGAGGGCAAAGGAGATTATAGAACGGACGGCTCACCTGGAATTCAAAATTGTGGTGGATGATCCCGAACTTCTCAAAAAAGCCATCGCCGGCGAGACAGTTGAAGGATACGAAATCAAAAGCATGAAGACCCGCGATGATAAAACGGAAACGCTGCTCGTAGAGACAAAAGCCGCGTTGACCGGAGACATGCTTGTTGATGCCACCACGGAGTTCAGCCAGCAGGGATTTGGCCAGCCGTATGTTTCCATTGCGTTCAATGACAGGGGAGCCGATCTTTTTGCCGATATAACTGAGCAGAATATCGGCAGGCGTCTGGCTGTTGTGCTTGACGGCGAGGTCAACACAGCGCCGGTCATACGAGAGAGAATACCTTCCGGCCGCGCGCAGATAACGGGTAATTTTTCTGTGCAGGAAGCCAAAGATATAGCGCTGGTTCTGAGAGCCGGTGCTTTGCCGGCTCCGGTTACGATAATTGAGGAACGCACCGTCGGCCCGGCGCTCGGCAAAGATTCGGTCAAGCAGGGCATCAACGCCATTGTCATCGGCGGTATAGTTGTTCTTCTTTTCATGGCGGTATATTATCTTCTGGCGGGGCTAATAGCGGATTTTGCCCTTGTCATGAACATGATGATTATAACCGGCGCGCTGGCATATTTTGGGGGCACGCTCACGCTTCCCGGCATAGCCGGTCTCGTGCTCACGATAGGTATAGCCGTTGACGCGAACGTTCTTATTTTTGAGCGGATACGCGAAGAATCCGCTCTCGGCAAGTCCCTGAGAACAGCTATTCATGCCGGCTATGATAAGGCGTTTTGGACCATCCTGGATGCTAACGTCACCACGTTGATTACCGCGCTTATACTGTTTCAGTTTGGCACGGGTCCGGTGAGAGGGTTTGCAACGACCCTGAGTATCGGTATTATCGCGAGCATGTTCACGGCGCTGGTGGTAACGCGTCTTGCGCTGGACATCATCACGAAGAGCAATCCGCGCATGGAGAAACTTCCGATGCTGCATTTCTTCAAGCAGCCGAACATTCAGTTCGTCAAATACAGAAAAGTGGCTTATATCGCCTCAATCCTTGTTATTATAGGCGGGATGTCGCTTTTTATCCGTCGCGGTCAAAATAACTACGGAATAGATTTCACCGGCGGCACTCTCCAGCAGTTCAAGTTCAGCAATGTCGTGTCCGCGGAGCGGATGCGGGGAGTTCTTGAGGGTATCGGTTTGGGAGAATCCGCGATACAGCGTTTCGGAGAAGGGAAAGAGGCCATCGTAAGATCGCTTAGCGGGAAAACCGACGAAATAATCGCCGGGTTCCAGTCCGAATTCGGTTCCGAGTCGTTTGAAGTCATGAGGGTGGAAACTGTCGGGCCCGCGGTCGGGGTAGATCTCAGAAGATCGGCTATAAAAGCCCTGATATTCGCGATGGTAGGCATCTGTATGTATATATCTTTCCGTTTTGAGTTTCGGTTTGCAGTTACCGCCATTATTGCCCTTATTCATGACGTTCTGATCTCACTCGGGATGATCGCGCTTACCGGACGCGAGATATCCCTGCCCGTTATCGCGGCGCTTCTGACTATCGTGGGTTATTCCATAAACGATACGATAGTGCTTTTTGACCGCATAAGGGAAGATCGAAAATTCATGCGAAAGGCCGGCCAGGCTGAAATAATAAACACGAGTATAAATCAAACGCTTTCGCGGACGGTGCTGACATCGCTCACGACACTGATCGTGGTTTTCGCGCTGTTTTTCTTCGGCGGTAAAGTGATTAATGATTTTTCTTTTGTTCTTATGGTTGGCGTAATAGTAGGTACGTATTCGTCAATATTCATTGCCAGTCCGCTTTTGATTGACTGGTCATCGCGGCGATCGCGCAGAAAATAAAACACATGTCCAACATCCGTGAAGGCGATTACAAAATCGGCGAAAAAGCCGCATGGCTTGGCATTTACACCAATGTGCTGCTTTTTGCGGTAAAACTTTTCGCCGGTATTTTTGGCAGGTCACAGGCCATGATTGCCGACGCGTTTCACACGGCGAGCGATGCGGCAACGAGTATCGGTGTGTTTGTCGGTTTTAAGATCGCGCGAAAACCCGCCGACGAACATCATCCCTTCGGTCATGCCCGCGCAGAATCCATTGCCGCTAAGATTATATCCCTGGTTCTTATCCTCGTGGGTTTCCGAATCGCATGGAGTTCCGCGCGTATATTGCTTCACGGCGACGTGACCGCCCCCGGCAGTATTGCTCTGGTCGCGGCAGTTGTCTCTATAATCGTGAAAGAAATAACATACCGGCGTGTTTTGGCCGCCGGCAAAAAGATAGACAGCACTTCTCTAAAGACAGATGCCTGCCATCACAGAAGCGACGTTCTCTCATCGGTCGCCGCGCTCATTGGTATCGCGGGCGCGCGGATGGGGCAACCTTTCATGGATCCGCTTGCGGGCATTATCGTGGCGGGGTTCATAATAAAACTGGGAGTTGA
>CAZGOZ010000014.1:3698-10079 GCA_964528025.1 uncultured Planctomycetia bacterium | reverse complement strand
ATTTTAAAGGCAGTGCCGCGCGTCCGCGATGTCGTTATTCACGTTGAACCCTGCTGAAAGACCCATCCTACATGAAAAAAATATGGAAAGTGCGCGAAACCAGCCCGAGATTGCAGCGGGCTTTAAGTGAAGTTCTCGGTCTCACACCGCTTTTTGCCCAGCTTCTCGTGAACCGCGGAATAAAAACCCCGGAGAAAGCCCAGGCCTTTCTTTTCGGAGGCCTTGCTGACTGCAGCGATCCGTTCCTCTTAAAAGATATGGATTGCGCCGTAACACGGATAAAAACCGCGATTGAAAAAAAAGACAAAATACTGATTTATGGCGATTACGATGTAGATGGGGTAACTTCCACGGCTCTTCTTGCCGATGTTTTCTTCGAACTTGACGCGAAGTATGAAACGTTTATCCCGAACCGGCTTGAAGAGGGTTACGGGCTCAACATGAACGCTGTCGCGCTTGCGGCGGATAACGGTGTCAAGCTGCTCATTACGGTGGATTGCGGCATCAATTCCGCGGATGAGGTAGCGTTCGCGAAAACCCGAGGCATTGACGTGATCATAACAGATCATCACGAAGTCAAAGAGTCTTGGCGTCGGCCGGATGCCTGCGCTGTAGTGGATCCGCACCAATCCGATTGTCCTTATCCGTTCAAGTATCTTGCCGGTGTAGGCGTGGCATACAAGCTTGCCCGCGCCCTGATGAAAGGATCCGAGCATATCGCGGACAGGCATCTTGATCTTGTCGCGCTTGGAACAATTGCGGATGTCGCCCCGCTTAACGGAGAAAACCGCATACTCGTCAGATGCGGCCTGCGTACACTTCGAAAAACAGAGAAACTCGGGCTTAAGGCCCTGGCAGACGTCGCCGGGGTAGAGCAAAGAAAACTCAACGCCAAGCACGTGGGGTTCGCCCTGGGTCCGAGAATAAACGCCATGGGCCGTGTCGGTTCGGCGAATACCGCTCTTGAACTCATGATGTGCGACGATCCCACCGAAGCGGTAAGAATCGCCCGGCTCCTCAACAGCGAGAACAAAAAACGGCAGGTTATTGAAAAAGATATATTTAAAGAAGCCGCGGCCAGGGTGCGAAAAGAAGTAGATCTGGAGAAAACAAAAATCATAGTGCTCGCGGACGATGCTTGGCATGTAGGTGTTATCGGCATAGTGGCATCGCGTTTGGCGGAAGAATTTCTAAAGCCCACGATTCTAATCGTTACCAAAGACGGCAAAGGAAAAGGCTCCGGAAGAGGCGTGGAAGGGTTCAATCTTTTTGAGGCAATCAACAGGGCAAGCGCGTATCTCGTGGATTTTGGCGGGCATGAAGCAGCCTGCGGCATAAGAATCATGACGGAGAATGTTGCCTTGTTTACCGAAAAACTCAATACTGTGGCGGAGGAATGCTTTGCGCCGGAAGACAAACCGGCGCCCGAGATGGAAATAGATCTTCAGCTGCCGTTTTCCCATGTGGGCAAAAAACTTGTCAGGGAGCTCAACCTGCTCACGCCGTATGGCCCCGGCAACGCGGAACCGGTTTTTTCTACGGGCGACATAGAAGTGAAAAACGTTCCCCGTGATATCGGCAGAAGCGGTTTTAAGTTTCTGGTCACCTGCGGGAATCTAACCTGCGAGGCGTTGACTTTTAGGAAAAACAGTGTCACGCGTCCCAAAAAAGGGGATGTTATTGACCTGGCGTATACGCCCTCAGTCAACAGCTGGAACGGAGTAGATACTATTCAGATGAATATTCACGATCTTCGTATTGCGGAATGACGGGGAGTCTCAGTAGGGGCGGGGTTACCCCGTCCTACTTAACTTTTGCGACTTTGCCGGCTTTGATGCATTTCGCGCAGGCCCGCAGACGTTTCTTTTTCCCGTCCACCAGGGCGTGAACCGTCTGGAGATTAGGAGAGAACCGACGCAGGGTAGATCCGGTTATTCTTTGACCGACCCCGCCCTTGCTTTTAGCCATGCCTCTTCGGCTTATTGATCTACCGCTGACGGGTTTTTTCCCGCATATATAGCACTCTCTTGACATAATGAATACCTTTCTTCTATAATCTAAATGGTAAAAAATGATAACATAACAAGGGTCTTTATGCAAGCAAAAATCCTTTCTCAAGATGTTCCCATAAGGTATATAAAAGGGGTGGGGCCCCGGAAGGCGCCTTTGTTCGAAAAACTGGGTGTTGTGGGCGTTTCCGACCTTTTATACTATTTGCCCCGTAGATATGAGGACAGAAGCCGAATCGTGGGCTTGAAAGACCTTGAAGTAGGTCAATTTCAGACCGTTATCGGCCAGGTCCGGAAAACCAGCCTGTTTACCGCCGGCACGGGAACACGCATACTAGAGGTTACAATAGCGGGAGATAACCGCACTCTGCTCGGTGTATGGTATAACCAGCCGTTTATGAAAAAGGTCTTTCAAGAGGGGCAGACGGTGGTGTTTTACGGCAAGGTAGAGCTGACCAGAAAAATTCAGATAAGCCATCCGGTTTTTGAGATTCTGGACGCGGAAACCCAAAAATCTCTCCTCTCCGAGGGGCCCGGCACATTGCTGGATATCGGAAGAATAGTTCCCGTATACTCCTTAACGGAAAATCTCACCCAGAAATATCTGAGAAAAACGGTTCATAATGCCATAAGTTCTTTTGCAGGCGGCATGCCCGAGGTGCTGTCCACGCGCATAAGGGCACGAAGAAAACTGGTTGATTTTAAATTTGCCGTAGAGAACATACATTTTCCGTATACATTTGAGAACCTGGAAAAATCCTACAGGCGGCTGGTTTTTGAGGAGTTTTTTGTTCTTCAGACGGTCATGGCGCTGAAACGCAAGAGAGCCCATAAAAAGGGCGTAAAACATGATGTCGGGGAAAACCTCTCAGCGGATTTTGAAAAATTGTTTGATTTTGAACTAACCGCATCCCAGAAAAAATGCATAAGTGAGATTGAACGCGACATGTCCGTGGTTGCGCCGATGTCGCGCCTTTTGCAGGGCGACGTGGGCAGCGGCAAGACGGTTGTTTCAATGTATGCGCTTCTTCTCGCGGCGCAGAACGGTTATCAGGCCGCCGTCATGGTTCCTACCGAAATACTGGCCCGCCAGCATCATGTCACAATCAGCGAAACATTCATGCCTCTGGGGCTGAACGTCCGGCTTCTGGTAAGAGAAAGCGGCCGCGAAGCATCAGAAAAAATAAAAGAAGAACTGGCTTCAGGAGAAGCAGACATAGTTATCGGCACGCACGCGCTGATACAGGAAGGTGTAGACTTTAAGAATCTGGGTCTGGTCGTCATAGACGAACAGCATAAATTCGGAGTTGCGCAGAAACAGGCCCTTTTCCGCAAAGGAAAAACACCGGACATGCTCGTGATGACGGCCACGCCGATACCCAGAAGCCTGGCGCTGACGGTTTTCGGAGACATGGATATTTCCGCGTTGAGAGAAAAACCGAAAGACAGACAAGAAGTTGTAACTTACACTGTAACCGAAGACGCCCGTTTTGCCGTTTACGCCTTCATTCGTGATGAAATCGCCGCGGGACGCCAGGCGTTCATAGTGTATCCCCGAATAAAAGAGACCCCCTCGTCCGGCATCAAATCGGCAACAGGGATGTATGAGCATCTCAAAAAGGATGTATTCGCCGATCTGCGCCTTGCGCTCGTGCATGGACAGATGCGGTCCGACGAGAAAAAAGACGTCATGGACGGTTTTCGCCACGGCAAATACGATATTCTTGTTGCCACAACGGTTATAGAAGTCGGAATAGATATTCCCAATGTTACGGTAATGATGGTTGAACATGCCGAACGTTACGGCCTGGCCCAGCTGCATCAGTTGAGAGGGCGTATCGGCCGCGGAAAACACGCATCTTATTGTGTTCTGATGGGCGAGGCCGAAACTGACGTCTCGCACAAACGTCTCGCAACGATGGCCGAGACCGATGACGGTTTTGAGATATCCGAGCGGGATCTGAGCATGAGAGGTCCGGGGGAGTTTCTGGGAACGAGACAGAGCGGCTTGCCGGAGATCAGGTTCGGCGACATCGCCAAAGATTTTAAAATCATGGAAGAAGCGCGCGAGGAAGCATTCGCCCTGATCGCCGAAGACCCGGACCTCGCGGATCCACGCAACGCCGGTATCCGAGAAAGCATCCGGACGCGATTCCGGGGGAAAGTGCGGATATAGATAGTAGAGGCGCGGCGAAGTGATCTGTGAACAGTGAACAGTGATCAGTGCAGAGAGCAGAGTTCCGTCATCCTGAGGAGCGAAGCGACGAAGGATCTAGATTCTTCGGCCCCTTTCGGGTCCTCAGAATGACAGAAGGGATGACAGACGAAAGCAACCAATGAGAATAATCGGCGGCAAATTCAGGGGCAGAAAGATACAAGATCCGCATCTCAAGACGACGCGGCCGACAAAAGACAGAATACGCGAAGCGGTGTTTAATATAATCGCCGCCGAGCTCCCCGACGCGCGTGTTTTAGATCTTTTCGCCGGCAGCGGGGCATATGGTCTTGAAGCGCTGTCGCGCGGCGCCAAAGAAGCTGTTTTCGCGGAAAAAAACCCTAGTTGCGCCGATACAATAAAAAAGAACATACAATTGCTAAAACTTGACGACTGCGCCGAGGTTCTAATCGGGGATGCGTTCGCGGCAATCAAGTCTTTCGGCGAAAAAAAAGAAAAATTTGACCTCGTGTTTTCAGATCCTCCTTATGACGCCGGCATGACCAAAAAGGTCTTGCTTAAGATATATCAGTATGATATATTAAACCCCACTGGTTTGCTTATTCTGGAGCATTCAAGGGCAGAAGACATCGCAGGGGTAGAAACAGGTGTTTCTATCATCAAACAAAGGACTTATGGAGATATTTGCATATCTATCTTCATGAAAAAACATGGTAAGAAAAGCGGTTTATCCCGGTACGTTTGATCCCGTTACATACGGCCATCTTGATGTAATCAAGAGGGTCAGCAAGCTGTATGACACGGTTCTTGTAGCAGTTGCCGACAGTCGTGAAAAATCCACTCTTTTTTCAACGGAAGAACGCGTAAAAATGATGCGCGAGGCGACCGCCGGCTACGACAATGTAACCGTGGAGAGTTTTGAAGGTCTGGTGGTAGATTACGCTATTGCGAATTCGGCCGGGGTTATGGTTCGGGGCATCCGAATGATATCAGATTTTGAATATGAATTTCAGATGGCTCTTACCAACAGAAAATTGAAACCGGAAATTGAAACGGTATTCATGATGCCGAACGAGTCGTATTCATATCTGTCAAGCAAGCTGATAAAAGAAATAGCACGATTGGGCTCCGATGTATCCAGTTTTGTTCCGGAAAATGTAGAAAAGAAATTAAAGGAAAAATTACAGACATGAGCATGAATAGAGTCTTGGCTTTAAGAGAGAAAGCTAAAAAAGACAGAAAAAAGATTGTCCTGCCCGAAGGCGAAGACGCAAGAGTAGTGAAGGCCGCGGCCCTTCTGGCGAACGAGGGCATCGTTGACGTGTGTCTTCTCGGCAAAGAAGATATGGTCCGAAAAATCGCCGCAAAAAACGAGATTAAAATAGACAAGGTAAATATCCAAGACCCCGCAACTCACGACAAGCGGGAAGAGATCATGGATATGTATTTTGAACTGAGAAAAAGCAAAGGCCTGACGCGCGAGGAAGCGGAAAAGGCCGTGATGGATAATCTGGTATTCTACGCCGCCCTAATGACGCGGATGGGCGCGGCAGACGGTTTTGTAGCCGGGGCCAGTCACACGACATCCGATGTTGCCAGAGCCGCCATACATTGCCTGAAGATCGTGAGAGAGATTGGCACGGTTTCAAGCGCTTTCATAATGGAAATGCCGGACCCAAGCTTCGGAGAGAACGGGCTTTTAGTTTACGGAGATTGCGGCATAGTGCCGTATCCTTCCGCGAGACAGCTTTCCGGTATCGCGATTGCTTCAAGCGATTTGATGCGCAAGCTGTTCGGTGTTGAGCCGCGCGTTGCTCTTTTGAGTTATTCCACCAAGGGCAGCGCTAAAGGTCAATCTATAGACACCATCCGGGCCGCTCTTGAAAGAATAAAAACGAAAAGGCCTGGTTTAATAATTGACGGAGAACTTCAGGTTGATGCCGCGATGGTTCCCGAAGTAGCAAAACGTAAATGTCCCGACAGTCCGGTGGCGGGAAAGGCCAATGTTCTGATTTTCCCAAACCTGGACGCGGGCAATATTTCATATAAACTGAGTCAGCGCCTGGCGAACGCGCGGGCCGTGGGGCCGATCATACAAGGGCTGGATAAACCCTGCAGTGATCTGTCGCGAGGCTGCAGCTGGGAAGACGTTGTTGACACGGCTGTCGTCACGGCGATAATAGCTCAGGGAATTTA
>CAZGOZ010000014.1:0-3598 GCA_964528025.1 uncultured Planctomycetia bacterium | reverse complement strand
TAACTTTTAATCATGCTGATACTTGTTATAAATTGCGGGTCGTCCTCGGCAAAATATGATCTTTTTAACGTAGAGAAAGAGGTCTCTTTATGCAGGGGGATAGTTGAGCGCATAGGCGAGGGCATGGCCACTCTCACATATGAAACGGACGGCAGCAAAAAGATACATAAAAAACTCAAGTGTCCCGATCATCACCGCGCAATTGAAATAATCAAAGATCGCCTGTTAGATCCGCATGACGGGGCGATCTCAAAAGTCGGCGAAGTAACGGGTATAGGGCACAGGGTAGTTCACGGTGGTGAAGAGTTCAACGAGAGCACGCTGATCAACGCAAAGGTCCTGAAAAGCATAAAAAAGTTTTCGGAACTCGCGCCGCTGCATAACCCCCCCGCGCTGGAGGGGATAAAAAGCTGCTTGAAAATATTCGGCCGTGTTCCGCAGGTGGCGGTTTTTGATACGGCTTTTCATCAGACAATGCCGGATACCGCGTTTCATTACGGTATCCCGTACAAGTTTTATACGAAATACGACGTCAGAAGATACGGTTTTCACGGCACGAGTCACAGATATGTATCGGCAAAAGCGGCAGAAGTCTTGAAAAAACCGCTCGGAAAGCTAAACCTTATCACGGCGCATCTCGGGAACGGGTGCAGCATTACGGCCGTCAGGCACGGAAAGAGCGTAGACACGTCAATGGGGTTCACTCCGCTGGAGGGGCTTCTCATGGGAACGCGCTCCGGAGATCTTGACCCGGCAGTAGTGACTTTTCTCATGGCGAGAGAAGATATGAGTGTTGATAAGATGAATGCGATGCTCAACAAGGAAAGCGGTCTTCTGGGAGTGTCGGGCGTGAGCAACGACATGAGAGATTTGCTCAAAGCTATACGCAAAGGTAATAAACGCGCTCGTCTGGCGTATAATATTTTCGTGTATCGGATAAAGAAATATATAGGCGCGTATGCCGCCGTTCTCGGCAGGGTTGACGCGGTGGTATTTACGGCGGGAATAGGGGAGCACCTGCCGTCTCTGGCGAACAGCATAAAAAAAGATCTGCGTCCGCTTTTGGGCCGCGGAACAAAGTTTCTTATTGTCAGCACCAACGAAGAACTCTTGATAGCGAAAGACACGTATAAAATAGTTAAAAATTAAAATTTGAGGAGAATGAAATGCCTAAAGTTAAACACAGACATTCTAAGACACGCGGACGAAAGAGACGAACGCATTATAAGGCGACGGCGCCTTCGGTTACAAAATGCAAGCAGTGCGGAAAAGCCAAAAAATCACATCATGTATGTCCGCATTGTGGTTATTATCGGGGCGTTCAGGTCAAGCGAATAGAGACCATGGAAGATCGCAAGGCCAAGAAAGAGAAAAAGGAAAGAAGAGGAAGGGGGTAACCTTTGGTAGCCAAAAGCGAAATGAGAATCGGATTAGACGCGATGGGCGGAGATAAAGCTCCGGAATGCACAGTAAAGGGCGCGGTAATGGCCGTGCATGAATACGGCTATCACATTACCCTTATAGGCTGCAAAAAAGAGATACAAGGACATCTCCAAGGGCTGAATTATTCCGCCGACAAGATAGACATCGTGGATGCGTCCGAGGTAATAGAGATGCACGAACCGGCGGCGCTTTCCGTGAGAAAAAAACGGGATTCTTCCATCGTGGTAGGCACCAATCTTCTGAAGAAAGGCGTGTTTGAAGCCTTCGTCAGCGCGGGGAACACCGGCGCCATGGTATGCGCGGCCACGCTGAGCTTGCGGCTCTTGCCTGGGGTAGACAGGCCAGGTATCGCCGTGATCTTTCCGACGTTGGATAAACCCGTTGTGGTAATAGACGTCGGAGCGAACATTGATCCGAAACCCCTGCATCTGCTTCAGTATGGCATCATGGGAGATGCATACTCAAAACATATTCTTTCCAAAATAAAACCGACGGTGGGTCTTCTGAATATAGGCGAAGAATCAACCAAGGGAACCGATTTTATAAAAGAGGCGCACATAATGCTCTCTGAGAGCAAGCTCAATTTTGTGGGTAATATTGAACCCAAAGAAGTATACCGCGGTCACGTAGATGTGGTTCTGTGTGACGGGTTTGTCGGGAATGTCGTTCTGAAAGTCACTGAGGGCTTTGCAGATGCGGCCAGCGACCTTCTACGGCGGGAACTTAAAAGAAGTTCAATAATAACGAAATTCGGAGCGCTCCTGACGCTTCCCGCGTTCAATGCCCTTAAAAAGAAGATAGACGCGTCGGAATACGGCGGAGCGCCTCTCATGGGAGTTGACGGAAGCATAATAATAGCGCACGGGTCGTCAAACGCCAAGGCAATCAAAAACGCTATCTTTGCCGCCTCCGAAAACGTAAGACACAAAGTAAACATGCACGTCGTGGAAGAATTGCAGAGCTATTAGATATTATAGTGATCAGTGAACAGTGATCAGTGAACAGTAATTAGTGAACAGTAAACAGTGATCTGTGATTTGTGATCTGTAGGGCACCTTTTAAGGTGCCCGAAAGTGCCCGGAACCCGACTAATCACTATTCACTGATCACTGTTCACTATAAAATACAAAGGAAAACCCAATGGCAAAAACAGGAATAATAGGCGTCGGAAAATATCTACCGGAAAACGTACTGACCAATGCTGACCTGGAAAGAATGGTAGACACCACCGATGAGTGGATCACATCGCGAACAGGCATAAAAGAAAGACGCATCGCCGCCGAAAACGAAGTCACGAGCGACATGGCGGTAAAAGCTGCTAAAAATGCCCTTAACAACGCCGGATTGCAGCCAGAGGACATAGATCTTATCATAGTCGCGACAATAACTCCGGACATGTTCTTTCCGTCAACGGCATGTATAGTCCAGCATAAACTCGGGGCCAGAAAAGTCGCGGCTTTTGATATATCCGTAGCATGTTCGGGCTTCATCTATGGTCTTGCTATAGCAGATCAATTTATCAAGAGCGGCATGTTTAAACACGCGCTTGTCATTGCCGCGGAAAAACTCTCATCCGTTACAGATTGGGAAGATCGTTCAACATGTATTCTTTTCGGCGACGGCGCAGGCGCCGCGGTGCTTGGAACCGAAGACGGCGGAGAGATTCTCGGTGCCACGCTTGGCGCGGACGGCTCAAAAGGTGACTTGCTTCAGCTTCCTGCGGGCGGTTCCCGCATGCCGGCTTCCATAAAGACGGTTGAGAATAAACTACACACGATAAAAATGGAAGGCAACACTCTTTTTAAATATGCCGTAAAGATCATGGCCGAAGCGGCGCGTGCTGTAACGGAACCCTTGGGTCTCAAAGGCGACGATATAGATATTATCATCCCGCATCAGGCGAATATACGCATTCTGAACGCTTTAGCGAAAAGAATGGGTGTAGATCCGGCAAAGAAGGTATATCTTAACATAGAGAAATACGGCAACATGTCAGCCGCTTCAAGCGCCGTAGCTCTTACCGAAGCGGTTGAAGAAGGCAGAATCAAAAAAGGCGACATCATCCTAATGGACGCCTTCGGCGGCGGCCTAACCTGGGGCGCGTTGATAATCAAGTGGTAGGGCGCGACTTAGTGAACAGTAAACAGTGAACAGT
>CAZGOZ010000013.1:21110-25042 GCA_964528025.1 uncultured Planctomycetia bacterium | reverse complement strand
GCCGACGAGCAAACAGCTATGAGCCAACAGCCATTTGCCAGAAGGCAAATATATAGCGAAAGGTTTTGCAAAAAAGCGGGCATATTTGTATAATGTGTAGGTAGTATTAATAATATAACGCATACAGGGGGGAATCATGGTAAGAAAAGAAAAAGGCAAAGCTCAGGCAGAGAAAAAGGTTTATGTAAAGCCCGACGCGAAAGACACGGATAGAAAGAAAGCGCTGGAATTGGCTCTCAGCAAGATAGAGAAAGATTTCGGCGAAGGCGCGATAATGAAATGGGGAGAAGGATATATCTCGAAAGTGGAAGCCATTTCCACCGGCTCGGTAGGGCTGGATATTGCGCTGGGGATAAACGGTGTGCCGCGCGGAAGAATTGTAGAGATATACGGTCCCGAGTCCAGCGGAAAGACCACGCTTACTCTGAACATTATCGCCAATGCTCAGAAAGCAGGCGGTGAAGCAGCTTTCATAGACGCCGAGCACGCGTTTGATCCTTCTTATGCCAGAAAGATCGGTGTTAATCTGGATAGTTTGTTGATATCGCAGCCCGACAACGGGGAACAGGCGCTGGAGATCGCGGAAACACTGGTCAGGAGTAATGCCGTTGATGTTATTGTTATTGACTCAGTTGCCGCGTTGACGCCGAAACGCGAAATCGAGGGTGAGATGGGCGATTCACACGTCGGACTGCAAGCGCGGCTCATGAGCCAGGCGCTGAGAAAACTGACGGCCATTATCAGTAAATCTAAAACCTGCGTTATTTTCATCAACCAGATAAGAATGAAAATAGGCGTAATGTTCGGCAACCCCGAAACCACCACGGGAGGCCGCGCCTTAAAGTTTTATGCGTCGGCGCGAATCGATCTGCGCCGCATTGCTACGCTTAAAAAGGGAGATCAAGCCATAGGGAACCGCGTGAGGGCGAAGGTCGTGAAAAACAAGATGGCCGCGCCGTTTCAGCAGGCGGAGTTTGATATCATGTTTGACGAGGGGATATCACGCTCTTCCAGCATAATTGACATGGCCGAGACTATCGGTATTCTCAAGAAAAGCGGAACCTGGATTTCCTACGGAGACGAGAAGATTGGACAGGGGAAAGAGAAGGCGCGTTTATACCTCAAGGATAACATCAAGCTTCTTAATCAGATAGAGAGCGAAGTCAGAAAAAACCTGTCATCTACCCGTCTATTGCCCAGTGGATAAACTGCGGTAAAACAACCATGACATCTAACGAGATAAGAAAGAAGTTTCTCGGGTTTTTCAGTCAGAAGGGGCACGCGGTTGTTCGGAGCGATTCTTTGGTTCCGGCAAACGATCCAACGCTTCTTTTCACGGGCGCCGGCATGAACCAGTTCAAGGAACAGTTCATGGGGAAGAACATTACTTCCAAAAAAGCGGCGTCGTGCCAGAAATGCCTGCGAACAGCCGATATTGATAACGTGGGAAAAACTCCCAGGCATCATACTTTTTTTGAGATGCTCGGAAATTTTTCTTTCGGTGATTATTTTAAAAAAGAGGCCATTCTGTGGGCGTGGGAATTCATGACAGAGGTGATGGGCCTTCCGCGGGAACGATTGTGGGTATCGGTTTATGAGAAGGATGAAGAATCCTACGCGATCTGGCTCAAGGAAGTAAAAGTTCCGACTGAAAAAATAGTCAAACTCGGCGCTGACGATAATTTCTGGCCCGCGAACGCTCCGGAAAACGGCCCCAACGGGCCTTGCGGCCCCTGTTCCGAAATATTCTACGATCACGGCGCGGATGCCGGATGCGGAAAGACCTCCTGCAATCCCGCATGTGACTGCGGCAGGTTCCTGGAAGTGTGGAATCTCGTGTTCACCGAATTTGACAGAAAAAGCGATGGTTCCCTGAAAGGTCTGCCGAACAAGAATATTGATACCGGTATGGGGCTGGAGCGTATCACTGCGGTAGCGCAGGGAGCGAAAACGAATTTTGAAACGGATCTTTTCGTGCCGATAGTCGCTGCCATAAAAAAAGAGCTGAAAGACGCGTGCAGGGAAATTTCCCGGGAAAACGTGTGTCTCATTGCCGATCATATCAGAGCAGTAGTATTTGCCGCGGCCGATGGGGTTTCGCCGTCAAACGAGAAACGCGGATATGTCGTGCGAAAACTTATCAGGCGGGCTTATGTGAAGAGCGGCGCGAACAGGCCTTTTTTGTATAAAATTGTTCCTTCCGTGGCGGCGGTCATGAAAGACGCGTATCCGGAAGTGAATGAAAAAAACGAGCATATAAGCGCGATTGTCAGAGAAGAGGAAAAGAAATTCACAGAGACCATGAACGCGGCGATGCCGCTTCTTGCGGACATGATAGCCACCGGCAAAAAAAACCTGAAAGGCGAACAGGTATTCAAGTTGGTGGACACCTACGGTCTGCCGTTTGAAATGATATTTGAGAAAGCTTGTCAGAATGGTATTTCCGTTGATGTAGAGGGTTTTAAACGGCTGATGGCCGGGCAAAAGGAACAGTCCCGCAGCCGAAGCGGCATGGCCTGCGATTTTATATTTCAGCCGGATCATTTTAACGGCGCTCCGCGTCCGGAAAGCGCGAACATGCTTCCGTTAAAAACGAGCCTGGCATTTATCGTGAAAAAAGGCGGCGAGATCTCAGATACTCTGGCCGAAGGCGAATATGCCGAGGTCGTAACGGCGCCTCAGTCCGGCTGTTTTTACGCGGAATCCGGCGGACAGGTTGGTGAAGAGGGAAGCATCACGAAAAACGGCGCCGAGATGCGTATACTTAATACTTTCGCGGCGGACGGAAGAACGATATTTTGTGTCCGCGTGAAAAAAGGGCATTTTAAAAAAGGCGACAGTATTGTTCTTAACTCGGATTCCGGCAGAAAAAACAGCACGGCAAAAAATCATACCGCCACGCATCTTCTCCAGTCCGCGCTCCGGCAGGTGCTGGGCGAACATGTGAAGCAATCGGGGTCTCTTGTAGACGCGGAACATCTGAGGTTTGATTTCACGCACATGCGTAAAATGTCGGCAAGAGAGCTCGGTAAAGTTGAAGATATGGTAAACGGCTGGATACAGAAGGCCATGCCCGTTTCAACGGAAACCAAATCGCTTAACGAGGCAAAAGCCGAAGGGGCGCTTTCTTTTTTCGGAGAAAAATACGGTGATACGGTGCGGGTTGTCGCCATAAGCGGTGAATCCAAGGAACTCTGCGGCGGAACGCATGTTGAAAACACATCCGCGATAGGCATGATGAAGATCACGGCCGAAAGCTCCGTCGCCAGCGGCATAAGAAGGATAGAGGCGGTGACCGGTGAGGGCGCGAAGGTCTGGATCAAACAGAAGCTCAAAGATCTTTTGGGTGAGTGTGGATTAAAAAGCGATAAGGCTTCACCGGCGATCGATGCCGATATTGAAAAACGCGTCAGAAATATAATTGACGGAAAAGTTGAGGTTGATGGGGATGTTCTAAAGGAATATGAAGAGAAACTCAAGCCGGAGCTTCTCAACGCGCGCGAACGGGCAGAGAAGGATATCAAGAAGAAACGAAAAGAAGAAGAAGCGGATGCTTTCGGCATAATTAAAAAAGAATCGGATGAAATAGCCGCCCATCCGTCTGATGCGGGAGAGATAAAGTTTTTTTCAGGAATTCTCTCCGGAGCCGGCATGGCGCTTTTAAAAAAAGCCGCGGTGTATCTCGGCAAAAAAACAGGTTCGGGAGTTATACTTTTGGGCTCAAGCGATCAGAGTAAGGCGTGTCTGGTATGCGCCGTTACTTCCGATATCGCAAAAAAAGGTGTAGATGCGCGGGAGATAATAAAATCGGTTTCCGGCGAGATCGCAGGCACAGGCGGAGGCAGAGAAACCTTTGCCCAGGCCGGCGGCGCGAACCCGGGCGGTCTTGAAGCTGCCATAAAGGCCGCGAAACATTTTATCACGACGCGTTC
>CAZGOZ010000013.1:19112-21010 GCA_964528025.1 uncultured Planctomycetia bacterium | reverse complement strand
GGGAAAACATGCGGAGCATCAAAGTCGGAAGTAAGATGTTCAATAATCTGGTTAACAGGGATGGTCTCGGAAAGACACGTCTCAGGAAAAAGGTCGCCCGCATAATAGATAAAGTGCGCGCGGAGGGAGACAATGCCCTTGTGAAGTATACGGCCAGATTTGATAAGGTGAACATGAAGAAAAAGGACCTTCGCGTCACCGAGGCGGAAATAAGCGGCGCGTATCAGGACATAAAACCGGAGATCGTTAACACCCTCAAGGCGATCATAAGGAATATTAACAAGTTTTACAAGAATCAGGTTCCGCGGTCGTGGTCAATACAGCAGAAATCCGGCGTTGAACTGGGCGAAAAATTCGTGCCGATAGAAAATGTCGGCGTATATGTCCCGAGCGGAACCGTGCCTCTTGTTTCAAGCGTTTACATGACGGTTCTGCCGGCGAGAATAGCCGGAGTGAAGAAGATAGTAATGGTATCGCCTCCAAACAAGTTTAACAGCATAGATCCGCATATTCTCGTGATGGCGAATCTTCTTAAAGTGGACGAGATATACAAGGTGGGCGGCGCTCAGGCAATCGCGGCGCTGGCGTTCGGAACTAAAACGGTTCCCAAGGTGGATAAAATAGTCGGCCCCGGCAATCAGTATGTTACCGAGGCGAAACGCCAGGTGTTCGGATATTGCGACATAGATATGCTTGCCGGGCCGAGTGAAGTGCTGATAATCGCCAACCATCACGCGAATATTGATTATCTAAAGAAGGATCTTCTGGCGCAGGCGGAACATTACAAGGGAATGGCCGTTCTTGTAACGCCGTCCAGAAAGGTGTATAACGCCGTGCGGAAAGATGCCGACATAAAAGGGCATGTAATCAAGGTCAAAAACCTTGAGGAGGCCGCGAAAGTGTCTAATGCAATCGCGCCCGAACATCTTCAGCTCATGGTAAAATCGCCGCGAAGAGTGTTGAAGAACATCACAAATGCCGGGGCGGTATTTTTGGGCCAGTATACGCCGGTTGCGATCGGGGATTACATAGCCGGTCCGAGTCATGTGCTTCCGACCGGCGGAACGGCGCGGTATTCTTCGGGGCTTAATCTGAGAAGCTTTATAAAAAGTTCACACATCATATCTTATTCGCGCAAGGCTCTATGTGAAGCGGCCGGATGGGTGCGGGAGCTTACGGAAATTGAGAAACTTGAGAAACACTGGGAATCCATCAGCGCGCGATGCGAATAGCGAAAGGAAGGGTAAAGACGATGTCCAGAAAAATAAATTACGAACGAAAATCAAAAGAAACGCAGATAGAGATCCCCGTTCTGAATATTGACGGCAAAGGCGAAAGCAAAATATCCACGTCAATCGGGTTTCTGGATCACATGCTGACGCTTTTCGCGTATCACGGGTATTTTGACCTGGAGATCAAAGCCTCGGGAGATACGCACGTGGATAATCATCATCTCAACGAAGATATAGGCATAGCGCTTGGAGAAGCGTTCAAGAAGGCCCTTGGCGATTGCAAGGGGATAACGCGGATGGCCTCGGCAGATGTCCCCATGGACATGGTAAAGGCAAAGGTCTCGGTAGACATTTCCAACCGGGCCGCGTTCAGCTGTCCAGATTTAACTATGGCCACTAAAGGGGAGGAAGGTTATACCTGGGAAATGGGTAAGGACCTCCTGGAGAGCTTTGCTAAAAAACTCTGCGCGAATATTCATGTAGAAATGAGCGGCCAAGGGGACTTGCACCATAATCTAGAAGCAGTATTCAAGGCGCTCGGCGTAGCAATGGACCGAGCCACCCGTATAGACCCCCGCCGGTCAAACGAAGTACCCTCAAGCAAGGGGATACTGTAGCGAAGATTCCGTTCCGGGAACGGCCAAGCCGTTCCCGGAACGGAACCCG
>CAZGOZ010000013.1:14225-19012 GCA_964528025.1 uncultured Planctomycetia bacterium | reverse complement strand
TGTCATCCCCATGACAATGGGGATCCATTCTGGATTCCCGCTTTCGTGGGAATGACAACACGTAGGGGCGGGTTCCAAACCCGCCCTTGATGAACACATCACGTAGGGGCGGGGTTTCCCCGCCCTTGACGAAACGGAGCAAACGCATGATCGCAGTAATCGATTACGGCACCGGAAATTTGCAGAGCGTGGTTAACGCTTTCCGTTACCTCGGAGAAAAGGTTGAGGTGTGCGCGGCCGGAAAAGATCTCGCGCACGCGGAAAAGATCGTTCTCCCGGGCGTGGGCTCGTCTCACGCGGCGATGGAAGAACTTATTGCACGAGGGTTCGTAGAACCGCTTCTTGCGCATTTGAAGGGCGGCACGCCTTTTCTCGGGATATGTCTCGGCCTGCAGCTTCTTTTTGCTAAAAGCCCCGAGGGCCCCGGATGCGCGTGTCTCAACGTCGTAAGTGGCGAGGTTAAACTTTTTTCCGTCGGCCCCGCGATGAAAGTTCCCCAGATAGGATGGAACACGGTTGCCGTGAGAAAAAATGACTGTCCTCTTTTTAAGGACATAAAAGATAATTCTTATTTTTATTTCGTGCATTCGTATTATTGCGAGACAAAAGACCCCGGCCTTGCCGCCGGAGTGACAGAATACGGCGCGCGGTATGTTTCCGCGTTGTGGAAAGATAATATATTTGCCGTGCAGTTTCATCCGGAGAGATCGCAGGAGAACGGGTTGAAACTGCTAAAGAACTTCGCGGCATTATAAAGAAAGCGCGGTAAAACATGAAAATTATACCGGCGATAGACATAATGAAAGGGAAAACTGTCCGGCTTGAGCAGGGAAAATACGACCGCAAGTTAGATTACGCGATGACGCCCATTGAAGCCGCGAGAAAATGGGAGGCAATGGGGGCGGGCCTTATTCACGTGGTGGACCTGGACGGCGCGCGGGCAGGGAAACCCGAAAACTTTCCGATCGCGCAGGATATAGCCCAAGCGGTAAAGATCCCCGTAGAAATAGGCGGGGGTTTCAGGGAAAAATCCGACATTGAATATGCCCTCGGTCTCGGTATATGGAGAGTTGTTATAGGTTCGCGCGCCCTGGAGGACATAAATTTCGCGAAAGATTGTCTTGAGAGTTTTGGCGAACGGGTCATTTTGAGCATTGATGCGGAGAACATGGAGCCGCGGGTTCACGGCTGGGAAAAAGGGACCGGTCTTGATCTTTTGGACGTTCTGGAAAAATTTATCTCTTTCGGCGCGAAAGAGATCATTTACACCGATATACAGAAAGACGGGACACTATCCGGGCCTTCGGTGGAAAATCTTGAAAAAATACTGAAACAGCTTGATGTTAAAATAATTTCCGCGGGCGGAGTGAAAACTGTTGAACACGTTAAAGAGTTAAAGAAGTTAGAAGGGCTGGGCCTTTCCGGCGTCATTATAGGACGGGCTCTGTATGAAGGGACAATAGATCTCAAGGAGGCAATCAATGTTGGCGAAGCGGATAATACCGTGTCTTGACGTGAAAGACGCCCGTGTGGTGAAAGGCGTTAACTTCGTGAACCTGCGCGATGCGGGCGACCCCGTGGAAAACGCGCGGGTCTATAATGATGAAGGCGCCGACGAGCTTGTATTTCTGGATATAACCGCCACTCACGAGAAGCGAAAAACGATAGTGGATGTCGTTCGCCGCGTGGCGGAAACCGTTTTCATGCCGCTTACCGTCGGCGGAGGCATTTCTTCCGTTGAGGATATACGCGAGCTTTTGAATGCCGGATGTGACAAGGTTTCTATAAATACGTCCGCTGTCAAGGATCCTGATTTCGTGAGAGAAGCGAGCGAAAAGTTCGGTTCCCAGTGCATCGTCGTGGCGATTGACGCGAAAAAACAAGCGAATGGGTGTTGGGAAGTATATTTAAGAGGCGGCCGTGACCGCGCGGAAGTAGACGCCGTGGAATGGGCTCGTGAAGCGGAACGGCTCGGGGCCGGAGAAATACTCCTGACGAGCATGGATGCCGACGGCACGAAAAATGGATATGACGTGGCATTGACTCAAGCCGTGGGCGCGGCGGTAAATATACCGGTGGTAGCGTCGGGCGGATGCGGAACACTGGAGCATTTTTATGAGATACTTACATCCGGCGCCGCCGACGCGGCTCTTGCCGCATCCGTTTTTCATTTCAAGGAGTTCTCCATACGGGAGGTCAAAGAGTATTTAAAGAATAAAGGGGTGCCGGTCAGGCTGTAAGTAAAGGAAGGAAAAAGAAATGGATTTCATAAAAAAACTTAATTTTGACGATAAAGGTCTGATCCCGGCGGTCATACAGGACGCCGCGTCAGGCCGTGTATTGACGTTGTGTTACATGAATGCCGAAGCGGTTGAAAGAACATTGCTGGAAAAAAAAGTGTATGTGTTCCGCCGGTCAAAGGGGCGCATCATGCTCAAGGGTGAGGTCTCGGGCTGCGTGCAGCATGTAAAAGAAGTGTTCGCCGATTGCGCGGATAATTCTATTCTTTTCAAGGTAGAGCAGACACGCGCGGCATGTCACGAAGGATATTTCAGCTGTTATTTCCGAAAAGTTGACGCCGCAGGCAAAACGATCGTTGAAGAAGATCGCGTATTTGATCCGAAGAAAATATATAAGGAAAAGTAAAAATTGTAGGTCACCTTTTAAGGTGACATGCCGAGAGAGCAAAAACAGCCGTAGGTCACCTTAAAAGGTGACCTACCGAGAACGATAGATTCGGAGAACAACATGTATTACCCCGATAAACAAAATTTCATAAAACTGGCCGAAAAGGGCAATGTTATACCTGTTTACCGGGATATGCCGGTCGGCGACGAAACGCCGTTGACCGTTTTTTCAAAGGTTGATGCCGGGGAGTATGCCTATCTGCTTGAGTCCGTTGAGGGCGAAGAGCACATGGCGAGGTATTCTTTTATCGGGAGCGAACCGCGCGTCATTCTCCGAAGTAAAGGAAAGTCCGTCAGCATGGAAAGCGGTGGAAAAACGGAAACGTATGCCGCTAAAAAAGATCCCATTGAAGAGATGAGATTGTTGATGAGCGTTTTCCGGTTCGTGGAAGTGGACGGCCTTCCGAGGTTTTGCGGAGGGCTCGTGGGATATATGAGTTATGACATGGTCCGTTTCATAGAGCGAATCCCGAACGAAAATCCGGACGATCTTGATATTCCGGACATGCAGATGGTTCTTGCGGACACTATTTTTGTTTTTGATCACGTAGAAAAACGGATTAAGGTCGTTGCAAACGCTTTAGTAGAAGGCGACGCCGGAGCGGCTTACGAGGACGCCTGCAAAAAAATAGACGCGCTCGTGAAAAAACTTGAAGGCCAGGCGCCGCGGCGGAAAAAGACAAACCCGCTTCCCGCGCGAGGCGGAAAAGAATTTGAATCAAATTTTTTTGGAGAAGATTTTTACGGTATAGTTAAAAAGGCAAAAGAATATATACGCGCCGGTGAAGTGATACAGTTAGTTTTATCTCAGCGGCTGAAATGCCATACCGAGTCCGATGCGTTCTCAATATACAAAGCTCTAAGAGAGATAAATCCGTCCCCATATATGTTCTATCTCAAGTTCGGTCGGTGCAGAATGATAGGCTCGTCGCCCGAAATACTCGTCAGGTGTGAGAAAGGCCTTGTTGAGGTCCGTCCGATAGCGGGCACCCGCAAGAGGGGGGCGTCGCCGGAGGAAGACAAGCGCCTGGAGAAAGAGCTTCTCGCCGATCCAAAAGAAAGGGCCGAGCATATCATGCTGCTTGATCTGGGCCGGAACGATATAGGACGCGTGTGCGAGTATTCAAGCGTCAAGGTAGGGGAGATTATGCGGATAGAGAAATATTCGCATGTGATGCACATTGTAAGTGATGTCACAGGCACGCTTCAGAAAGACAAGGATATTTATGATCTTTTAAGAGCCACTTTCCCCGCGGGAACCGTAACCGGGGCGCCGAAGGTAAGAGCCATGGAGCTTATTGACGAGCTGGAAAATGTGCGGCGTGGGCCTTATGCCGGGTGTGTGGGATATATAAGTTTTTCGGGTAATATTGATATGTGCATAACGATAAGAACAGCCGTGATGCTGGAAGATACCGTTTATATCCAGGCCGGAGCCGGGATAGTTCTTGATTCCGACCCGGAAAAAGAGTATCAGGAGACGATGAACAAGGCGAAGGCCATGAAAAAGGCGGTTGAGGCGGCCGAGGGGGCCGAAGCATGATATTTGTTATAGACAACTATGATTCGTTCACTTACAATCTTGTTCAGTATCTGGGTGAGCTGGGCGAGGATATTGAAGTTTGCCGTAACGATGAAACCACTCCGGAGAATATAAAAAAGCTTTCTCCCGAAAGAATAATCATCTCACCGGGGCCGGGCAGGCCGAGCGATGCGGGCATATCTAAAGACGTCGTGCGGGCGTTTGCGGGCAAAGTTCCCATGCTTGGGGTGTGTCTGGGGCATCAGTGCATCGCGGAGGTGTATGGGGCCGTTGTTGTGAGGAGTTCCCGCGTGATGCACGGCAAGGTAAGCTTGATCTATCACGAAGAAGAGGGTCTTTTTAAAGGTATACCTTCGCCTTTCAGCGCCACGAGGTATCATTCTCTTGTTGTTGAACCGGCCAGCGTGCAAAGCCCGCTGAAACTAGACGCCTGGACAGAGGAAAAAGAGGTCATGGCCGTTCATCACCGTGAGTATCCAATATTCGGTGTCCAGTTCCATCCCGAATCCATACTAACGGAAGAGGGAAAAAATATATTACGCAATTTTTTGAAAATA
>CAZGOZ010000013.1:9027-14125 GCA_964528025.1 uncultured Planctomycetia bacterium | reverse complement strand
AAAGGAAAGAGTGGTTCATGGATATAAAACAGGCGATTCAGAAGTTAATCTGCGGGGAAGATCTTACTGAAAACCAGATGCGGGTGGTTTTTAACGTGATCATGAGCGGCAGGGCCACGTCGGCCCAGATTGCCGCGTTCATAACCGCTCTTCGCATGAAAGGCGCGACGGTGGGTGAGATAACGGGCGCGGCTAAGGTCATGCGGGAGAAAGCGGTAAAGGTCAGGGTGAAAAGGGGCGACGTTGTTCTTGATACGTGCGGCACCGGAGGAAGCGGCATCCCCACTTTCAATATTTCCACCACCGCGGCCTTCGTGCTTGCGGGATGCGGCGTAAAAGTCGCCAAACACGGTAATAGAGCGGCTTCGGGACGGTGCGGGTCGGCGGATGTTCTTGAGAAACTGGGAGTAAAACTGGACGTCTCCCGCGTCGTGACAGAAAAGTGTATCAAGGAAATCGGTATAGGGTTCATGTATGCCCCGCTTTTTCACGGCGCGATGAAACATGCCGCCGCGGCGCGGAAAGAAGTGGGAATTCGGACGATATTTAATATTTTGGGACCCCTTGCTAATCCTGCCGGGGCCCGCCGGCAGGTGCTTGGTGTATGCGGAGCAGGGTTAACTTTAAAATTAGCGAAAGTGCTTAAAGCGTTGGGAAGTACCCACGCGTATATCGTGCACGGAAAAGACGGTCTTGACGAGGTTACCATAAGCGGCGAAACGCAGATCAGCGAACTGAAAAACGGAAAGATAAAAACGTATAACGTGACGCCGGAAAAATTCGGATTTAAAAGAAAGAATTTGAAAAGCATAAGAGGCGCGTCGGCAAGAGAGAACGCGGCGCTCATGCGGAAAGTTCTTTCCGGTAAGAAGGGGCCGGCCAGAGACATAGTTCTGATAAATTCCAGTATAGGACTCATGGCCGCGGGTAAGGCCGCGACATTTAAAGAAGGCGTTCGGATGGCCGCGGAAGCCGTAGATTCCGGCGCCGCCGGAGAAAAGCTGAAGGGCCTCATCCGGATAACAAATAGACAAATGCGGAGAACGCCCGCAAAGGGGGCGCGAAAATGCTGTCAAAAATAATAGAAGAAAAAAGACGGGAAGTTGAACGGGCGCAGAAAAAAGTTTCCCTGAATCAGCTCAGAAAAAAAGCTCTCTCCCTGTGCACGAGGAGCGCTTTCAGAAAAAGTATATCCAGAAAAGGGCATATTAATCTTATCGCGGAGCTAAAGAAAAGTTCCCCGTCAAAAGGGGTCATCTGCAGTAATTTTGATCCCGTGAAAATAGCGCTTGAATATCAGGCGGCCGGAGCAAGCGCTATTAGTATTCTGACGGACGAACGTTTTTTTGACGGAAAACTGGAGTATCTTGAAACGGTAAAGAAAAGAGTGACGATTCCCATTCTCCGGAAAGATTTCATCATAGACGAATACCAGATATATGAATCCGCGGCATGGGGAGCCGACGCGGTGCTTTTGATCGCGCATATACTGACGCAGGAAGAACTCTCCCGTTACCTCGGCATCGCGAAAGAGCTGGGCATGGAGGCGCTCGTGGAAGTGCATAACGAAGAAGAGGTTGAAAAAGCGCTTGGAAGCCATGCGTCTATAATCGGCATAAACAACAGAGATCTTGAGACATTTGATGTTGATCTTTCTGTTACGCAGCGATTGATACATCGTATTCCGGAAAGCAAGGTAACCGTTTCAGAAAGCGGCATCGAAAGCTATGAGCAGGTGATGTTCCTTAAAAGCCTGGGAGTCAATGCCGTTCTGGCCGGAGAAGTATTCATGCGCACGGAAAATATCGTGGGAAAGATACGGGAATTAATGCGGGAGTGACGCAGAGTGCAGAGAGGGAAGTTAGAAGGTTTGTCATTCCCGTGAAAACGGGAATCCATCTGGACCGTCCCATTCTGGATCCCCGCTTCCGCCCCTCGGCTTCGCTCGGGACAGGCGGGGATGACAAACAGTAGGGGCGGGGTTTCCCCGCCCTTGACGAACGGAGACAGAAGCTGAAAAGGAACCAAATTGGTAAAGGTTAAGATCTGCGGGCTGACGAATCTTGAAGACGCAAAAACCGCGTATGACTGCGGTGCGGATTTTTTAGGATTCGTGTTCATAAAAGGCACTCCGCGAACGGTGAAAGACGACAGGTTTGTGCGGGAAGCCGCGCGTAGGATGGGAGTAGGCCTCTTCAAAGATGAGATCCCGAAGAAAGTTGCTGAAACAGCCGCGCGTTGCGACCTGAGCTATATTCAGCTTCACGGCGAGGAAAGCCCGGAATACTGCCGCGAGCTCGGTAAGATATTGGTTTTGGGAACAAAAATAATGAAGGTCTTCAAGGTCGGGGATGAGATCATTCGTATTGCCGGCAAATATATGCCGGGTGATTATAACGTGGATTATTTCGTGTTTGATACGTATAATCCGGCGCTTGCGGGTGGGACAGGTAAAACGTTCAACCCGAAAATACTTAATGAAGCGAAAAAAAGTATCAATAAACCTTTTTTTGTCGCCGGAGGGCTTACCCCCGCAAATGTCGCCTCTGTTGTAAAAGAAGTCGGGCCCTACGGCGTTGATGTCTCAAGCGGAATAGAACGTGTTCCCGGAAAAAAAGACGAAAAACTTTTAAAGGAGTTTATTTACAATGCGAAAAAAGCTTAGATTGCCGGACCGGCGCGGATATTTCGGTGCTTTTGGAGGAGAATATGTCCCCGAAACGCTCATGCCGGCTCTGAAAGAGCTCACGGTAGCGTATCAGAAGACAGCGCATTCAGCTTCTTTCAGAAAAAAACTGGAATATTATCTGAAAGAATACGCCGGTCGGCCCACCCCGCTGTATTTTGCGAAAGCCCTGACAAAAAAACTGGGCGGAGGAAAGATATATTTAAAAAGGGAAGATCTTCTCCATACCGGTGCGCACAAGATTAATAACACCATAGGACAGGCGCTCCTCGCGGTTGAAATGGGGAAGAAACGTCTTATTGCCGAGACCGGAGCGGGACAACACGGCGTGGCAACGGCCACCGTGGCGGCTCTTTTCGGCCTTGAATGCGACGTGTACATGGGAACCGAAGACATCCAGCGGCAGAATCTGAATGTGTCTCGCATGAAACTTTTGGGAGCCCGGGTTATTCCGGTTACAAGCGGATCGTGCACGCTGAAAGACGCGACGAATGAAGCGATAAGGGACTGGGTCACTAATGTACGCAATACGCATTACGTGCTTGGTTCCGTTGTCGGGCCTCATCCGTATCCCATGATCGTCAGGGATTTTCAGACGGTAATCGGCAAAGAAACCCGACGAGAAATAATAAAAAAAGAAAAAAGGCTGCCCACCCATCTGGTTGCGTGTGTCGGGGGAGGAAGTAATTCTATGGGCCTTTTTCATCCGTTTTTCAACGATACCCGAACGGCGTTTATCGGGGTAGAAGCGGCCGGCTTGGGCCTTGAAACGGGTCATCATGCCGCGGCTTTGATGAAAGGCCGTCTGGGCGTGCTGCACGGGAGCCGGAGTTTGCTTTTAGAAGACAGTGACGGACAGGTAAAACTGGCGCATTCAATATCGGCAGGCCTGGATTATCCGGGAGTCGGCCCCGAACACGCCTATTATAAAGCAAGCGGCCGGGCGAAATACGTGTCAGTGGATGATAAAAAAGCGCTTGAAGGGGTAAAGCTTCTTTCCACGACGGAAGGCATTATTCCTGCTCTTGAGACGGCACATGCGGTATACTATCTTACTCGCCTCGCCCGAAAAACAAAAAAGAGCGATATAATCGTTCTGTGTCTATCAGGCCGCGGAGATAAAGACATGGATATCATCAGCGCTGAGGGAATGTGCATCACGTAGGGGCGAATAATTATTCGCCCGTACGATTTTCATTAACATGGAGCTACCCAATGAACAGAATTGACGCGACATTTAAAAGGTTAAGGGCGGAAGAAAAAAAGGCGTTTATCCCTTATGTGGCGGCGGGTGATCCCGATATGAATACGACCGGGAAAATCCTTCTCGCCCTGTCTGAAGCGGGTGCGGATATTATTGAAATGGGCATTCCTTTCTCCGACCCGCTTGCGGACGGCCCGACAATACAGAAGGCTGTTCAGCGGTCGCTGAAAGCGGGATGCACGGTGAGAAAAGTCATGAAGATGGTGAAGACAATCAGACGACGGATAGAAACGCCGCTGGTTTTCATGACGTATTACAATATAGTTCTTAATTACGGTGTTTCGCGTTTTGTCCGGGACGCTAAAAACATCGGAGCAGACGGCATTATAGTGCCGGATCTGCCCATGGAGGAAGCCGATGAACTGGGCCGTGAGGCTCGGAAAAATGATTTCTGTATGATCCTGCTTACCGCCCCGACGACTCCGGCGCAAAGGTTTAAAAAAATAGCGGCCGCTTCCAGTGGATTTGTTTATTATGTTTCCCTGACCGGAGTGACGGGCGCGAGAAAGACGTTTTCGGGCGAGACTAAAAATAACGTAAAAAAGGTAAAACGTCTGACCTCTAAACCGGTTTGCGTTGGGTTCGGCATCTCCGGAGCCCGGCAGGCGCATGACATGGCACTTCTGTCCGATGGCGTAATCGTAGGAAGCGCGATTATCGGAATAATAGAAAAAAATCTGTCCGACAAAAAAAAGATGGTCAGGGATATAGGGCGTTTCGCGAGATCTATCGCGGCGGCGGTTCATGTGAAGAGAAATCATGGGTAAACGCGTAATGGGGCTGGATATCGGAACTAAGAATATCGGCGTGGCGGTCAGCGATGAAATGTGTCTGATCGCGCAAGCGAGAGAAGTTATCAAGAGAACAAGCGATGAGGCAGCCATAAAAAACGTGGAACGACTGGCTGATGAGTATAATGTCGGAGTGGTGGTCGTGGGCCTACCTATTAACATGAACGGAACGCATGGCCCGCGCGCGAAAGACAGCATAAAGTTTTCCGAAAAACTTGGAAAGGCGTTGCCGGTTACCGTCAAATTATGGGACGAACGCCTAAGCACGAAAGAGGTGGAGAGTGTTCTCGTCGCAGGTAACGTCTCGCGAAAAAAAAGAAAAAAAGTAATAGACAAACTCGCCGCACAGATTATATT
>CAZGOZ010000013.1:6628-8927 GCA_964528025.1 uncultured Planctomycetia bacterium | reverse complement strand
GTTGTTGTGTCACCGATGCAGCAGATGGCATCGGTTTCTCTTGGGGTATGGATTGGCGTCGGCGGACGTTATGAAGCTCCGTCTGAAAGCGGAATAAGCCACATTGTAGAACACATGCTGTTCAAGGGAACACACAGCCGGTCCGCCAAAGAACTCAAGCAGTCCATAGAAGGGGTTGGCGGCGGGTTTAATGCGTTTACATCCGATGAAGTGACATGTTACATGGCGAAAGTTCCGGCCAGGTACATGAAACTCGGTGTGGATATTCTGGCGGACATGGTGCTGAACGCCCGGTTTGACGCGGAAGATCTCGCTCGCGAGAAATTCGTTGTATGCGAAGAAATAAAAATGTATCGAGATCAGCCGGCTGATCAGGCTTTGGAGCTTTTAGGCAAAATAATGTGGCCTGGAAACGCTTTAGGTCGGCCGTTAACGGGGGATATTGCCACGGTGAAGGGATTCAGCACGAGGAAGCTGATAAAATTCAGAGATGATAACTATCATCCGGGGAATATCGCTGTCGTGGCAGCGGGGAATGTTGATCCCCGGGAAATTTTCAAATACGCGGAGCAGAGTTTCGCCGACGGAAAAAAGAAGAGGCGCCGGGCATTCAAAAAACCGAGTGTTTCCCAGAGGTCGCCTTGCGCGAAGGTTTCGCGAGGGCAAACAAAACAGGCGCATATCGCGATGGGGTTTCGCGTCGGAGGGCAGGACATTCGCGAACGGTTCGCGTTAACGCTGATGAACGTGATTTTCGGCGGGAACATGTCGTCACGCTTGTTTGAAGAGCTGCGCGAGAAACACGGTCTTTGCTACGACATCTCTTCAATGTATAAAAGGCATAGCGACGTCGGAGAGGTTCAGATACACGCCGGTGTAGATAACAAAAAAGCGCTGCAGTCGATCGCGGCTATAGTAGACGAGCTCATAAAACTGAAAGACCTCGGGGTTACCCGGGACGAACTTTCTCGCGCGAAAGAATATGCCAAAGGGCAGTTTGTTCTTGCGATGGAAGGCACATCCACGAGAATGATATGGCTCGGCGACAGACTCATGGTGCACCGAAAGATACCCGATGTAAAAGATATTTTGAAACAGATAGACAACGTGACGCCTGACGATATCATGAAAGCAAGTAAACGCGTTTTTAACGCTTCCGGAGTCAACCTGGCCGTTGTGGGAAAAATAATGGAAAAAGAAAAACGCAGCATCAAAAGCGTGATAGGCAGGTTATGAAGGGGACGTTCCGGCTGACAAAGATCATGGGTATAGACATAAATATCCATGTCACGTTTTTTCTGCTTCTGGGGTTTTTCTTTCTCCTGTTCGGTCTCAGGGGGCTTGCGCTTATTATCGGCGTATTCTTTTTTGTGACGGTTCACGAACTTTGCCACAGCATGGCCGCGGCAAAGTTCGGCATAAAGGTAAAACGGATAACGCTTCTGCCCATAGGCGGAGTAGCGACGATGTCCAGCATGCCGACAAAACCGCATCAGGAATTTATCATTTCTCTTGCGGGGCCGTTATCAAACATTATCATTGTTATTGTGTTTTATTATCCCCTTCGCGCGTTTCTCGGGCAGGAAACATTGATGTATCCGCTTCTTGTCATGGTGGGCCAGGCGAAATATTCGGTGCCCTTTAATCTTTTGGCGCATATTTACTGGATCAATCTTGTCCTGGCGGTTTTTAACATGATACCGGCGTTTCCCATGGACGGCGGCAGGGTTTTGCGAGCCGCGTTGTCCTCCCGGATTGGCTATGAAAAGGGCACGGCTATCGCCGTTCGGCTCGGCCACATATTCGCTCTTTTATTCGCCTATTTCGGGATAGTGCACGGCCATATTTTCCTTCTGGTTATCGCCGTGTTCATTTACATGGCCGCTTCAAGCGAGGGTCTTCAGGTGAGGATAGAGGGAACGATTAAAAATTATACCGTGAAGGATGTGCTGGCCGGCGATTTTGTGTCCGTGAGGTGTTCCACGTCTCTTTCAAAAATGCTGGAACTCATGTTTCATACTCATCAGGAAGACTATCCCGTGATTGAAGACGGTAAGTTTCAGGGGTTTATCCCGAGAAGGAGCATCATGCGCGGCCTGCATGAGAAAGGCGGAGATACCGCCGCGAGCGAGATCATGCGAAAAGATATACTGCCTGTCAAAGAGACCACGAAACTGCATGTAGTGCAGCGCCTCATGCAGAAACACACGACAGGCGCCATGCCCGTGGCAAAGAAAGGCCGCATAGTAGGCGTGGTAACCATGAGCGATATAAACCGAGTATACGTCCTGGCGCAAGA
>CAZGOZ010000013.1:4381-6528 GCA_964528025.1 uncultured Planctomycetia bacterium | reverse complement strand
CCGAGTATCCTGTCGGCTGACTTTAGCCGATTAGGGGATGAAATAAAAGCTATTGAAACCGGCGGAGCCGATTGGGTGCATGTTGACGTCATGGACGGCGTTTTCGTGCCTAACATAACGATAGGCCCGCTTGTCGTGAAGTCCATCAAGCCGATTACCTCTTTACCTTTGGATGTGCATTTAATGATAAACGATCCGGGAAAATATGTTGACCCATTTGCAGACGCCGGCAGCGATATAATCACGTTTCATGTTGAGGCCTGCCGTTCTCCCGAGACCGTTATAGAAAAAATACGCGCAAAAGGTAAAAAAGTAGGTATTTCGGTAAAGCCCGGCACGGATATTTCCGCACTGCAGAGCCTTCTTGAGAAAGTGGACATGGTATTAATCATGACGGTAGAGCCGGGTTTTGGCGGACAGTCTTTCATGGAGAACATGCTGGATAAAATAAGAAGCGTGAGAAAAAGTTTCAAAGGCCATGTGCAGGTAGACGGCGGAATAAATAAAGATACAGCTCAAAAGGCAGTGGCCGCCGGCGCAGACGTGCTCGTGGCAGGAACTGCGGTTTTCGGACAGGCGGATTACTCCGAAGTGATTAGGGCGCTTCGAGGAGAGGCGCGTAGGGGCGAATAATTATTCGCCCCTACGATTTTCATTTTTCGCGTTTTTGGAAACAAAACACGTAGGGGCGGGGTTACCCCGCCCTCAACGGACAGACAATAATCAGGAGGAACGATGGCAAGGATCAAATTCGGAACGGATGGATGGCGAGCGGTAATAAGTGATGAGTTTACTTTTCAGAATGTGGAGATAGTCGCACAGGCGGTCGCGGATTTTGTCAAATCGCGCAAAGAGCCGATATACAGGAAAAAGAAATTGGTCGTGGGGTATGATACGCGTTTTCTCTCCGCCGAATACGCCGAAACAATGGCGCGTGTTCTTGCCGCAAATGGCATAAAAGTGGTGCTTTCCGACCGGCCGAGTCCTACGCCCGCTGTTTGCGTCTATATAAAGGATAAAAAACTTACGGGCGGCATTATGATAACCGCCAGTCATAATCCGTTTAATTATAACGGCATTAAGTATAAAGGTTTTTTCGCCGGCTCCGCCGGAAGCGACATAATAGACCCCATAGAAAAACGGCTTTACAGAACGCGCGTTCGAACGATGCCTTTTGATGCGGCCGTGAAAAAAAAGAAGATCATTGTCAGTGATATCGTGCAGCTGCAGCTCAAGTATATAAAAAAATATGCGGACATGAAAAAGTTCAAAAACGCAAAATTAAGAGTGCTGGTTGATTCAATGAACGGAACAGGCGATAGATATTTTGAGAAGATACTCAAAAATACTGGGGTAAAACTGGATTTCATGTATGATGAAGTGAATCCCACTTTTAACGGCCGTCCGCCCGAACCCAATGAAAAGCACCTCAAGGAACTCACGCGGCGCGTGAAAGAAGGAAAGTATAATCTTGGCGTAGCGACGGATGGCGATTCCGACCGTCTTGCCGTGGTTGACGAAAAGGGCGTGGTGCTGTCGGGTCATAAATTGATGGCATTGCTTCTGGTGCATCTTCTGAAGCACAGAAAAATGACCGGAGGTGTTATTCAGACCGTTTGCGGAACCGTTTTGATAAACAGAATCTGTGAAAAATACGGGCTCAAGATGTATGAAACGCCCGTCGGATTCAAGTATATCTGTGACATGATGACGAAGAAGAATATTCTTATCGGCGGGGAAGAGACGGGCGGCGTCGGATTTAAAGGATATATTCCGGAGAGAGACGGGTTTTTATCCGCGCTTTTGATTATGGAACTCATGTTGTCGGAAAAGAAAAGTTTATCGCGGATCGTGCGCGACGTTAACGCAGAATACGGAACCCATGTTTATGAGCGGGAAGACCTGATTTTTCCCGCGGATAAAAGAAAAAAACTTTTGCTTGGGATAAAGCAAAACCATCTCAAGAAGGTTCTGAACCGACCCGTTAGTTTGATTAACGATTCTGACGGCACTAAATTTATATGTGACGACGGCAGCTGGCTCCTGTTGCGGTTTTCAGGCACCGAGCCCAAGCTCAGGATATACAGCGAAACGTCTTCAAGCCGGAAATCCCTGAAATACCTGGAATTCGGCAAAAAATACGCATC
>CAZGOZ010000013.1:0-4281 GCA_964528025.1 uncultured Planctomycetia bacterium | reverse complement strand
TAGAACGAATCAGAAACTTTTGCATCATAGCTCACATTGATCATGGCAAGTCTACATTGGCCGACAGGTTAATGCAGGCTACCAACACGATTAATACCAGAGAGTTTAGGGATCAGTTTCTTGACAACATGGATCTGGAAAGGGAACGCGGTATAACCATCAAATCCAGCGCGGTCAGAATAAATTACAAAGCCGCGTCCGGCAAAAATTATATCCTAAACTTGATAGATACACCCGGACACGTTGATTTTTCATATGAGGTATCCAAGACAATCGCTGCGTGTGAGGGCGCCCTTCTTCTTGTGGACGCGGTTCAGGGGGTTGAGGCTCAGACAATTGCCAATCTCTATCTGGCCATGGAACATGATCTCGAGATAGTTCCGATTATAAATAAAATTGATCTAAAGAGCGCGAGAGTAGATGAGATAAAACGGCAAATGAAAGATATCCTTGGGGTAGAAAAGGATGAAATATTGCTGATAAGCGCGAAAGAGGGCGTGGGAATAGATATGGTTCTTGAGGAGATTGTGAAGGTAATTCCGGCTCCTTCCGGCGACGATGCCGCGCCGCTTCAGGCGCTGATATTTGACTCCTCTTATGACACCTACAGGGGTGTTATTATTTATGTCCGCGTTATGAATGGCCACTTGAAAGCAGGCATGCGCGTGGGGATGATGCACAAGGGTACGGAATACGAAGTAAAGGAAACCGGCATATTCATGCCCGATGAGCAGATAATTGAAAAACTCGGGTGCGGTGAGGTGGGATATATCATTTGCAATATAAAAGAAGCGAAGGAAGTTATTGTGGGCGACACCATAACAAGCACGGACAATCCCGCGAACAAACCTCTCGTGGGATACGAAAAGGTGAAGCCCATGGTTTACAGCGGGATATACCCCGTCAGCAATGAGGATTACAAAAACCTTAAAGTCGCCATGGAAAAACTGCAGCTGTCGGACTCTTCTTTTGTTTACGATCCCGAAACGTCGGCCGCTCTCGGGTTCGGTTTTCGCTGCGGTTTTCTGGGACTTCTGCACATGGAGATAGTTCAGGAACGTCTGGAAAGGGAATTTAATCTGGACCTGATTGCTTCTTCTCCGAGCGTTAATTATAAGGTCAAACTGGCTCATGGCAAGCTCATAGAGATTGATAACCCTACAAAATATCCGGACAGAGAAAAAATAGAATATGTAGAAGAACCGTTCGTTAAATGCGGTATTATCTCTCCGGCGGAGACCATTGGCGCGCTCATGAAACTGTGTGAAGACAGGCGGGGTGAATTTGTCAGCACCAAGTATTTGGATCCATCCAAGGCTCAGCTCGTCTACAACCTGCCGCTTTCCGAGATAATAATTGATTTTTACGATAAGGTAAAGTCCTTAACGCGTGGATACGGTTCCATGGATTACGAGCTTATCGATTATAGAAAAGCGGATATCGTCAAACTGGATATTCTCATTAACGCCGTGCCGTGTGATGCCCTCTCGTGTATCGTTCACAGAGGAAAGGCCGCCCGAAGAGGCCGGGAACTGGTGAAAAAACTGCGAGAAACCATTCCGCGGCACATGTTCAAAATAGCGGTGCAGGCCGCCATCGGCGGGGATGTGCTGGCTCGTGAAGATATATCGGCACTTAAAAAACATGTCACCGGCAAATGTTACGGCGGAGACATTACAAGAAAAAGAAAACTGTGGGATAAGCAGAAAGAGGGTAAGAAAAAAATGCGCAGGATAGGAAGAGTAGATGTTCCTAAAGAAACATTTTTAAAAGCCATGAGGATCTCATGAAGATTGAAAAACAACGCTGGAATTATTTGTGGAATGAATGGATAAAACCGATACTCGTGGCTGCTATTTTCGCGCTTTTTATAAGGACATTTATCATACAGCCGTTTAAAATACCCTCAGGTTCAATGTATCCCACGCTGAAGCCGGGCGACAGAATTTTTGTGAGCAAATTAACCTATGGCGCTAAAATACCTTTTACGCCCATGCGGGTGCCGGGTTTTACACGGCCGAAATCCGGGGATATTGTCGTGTTTCATTCTCCCGTTGAGAAGAAAAAGTATCTCATCAAACGTTTTATTGCCGCAGGGGGAGACACGGTGCAGATAAATGACGGCAAGCTTTTTGTGAATGAAAAAGAAATAACGAACGCGCCATTCGGGCAATTTTTTTACCATAACATGGGAGAGCACGGCGGGGAAAAGGTGAAGGTTCCCGAAGGAAATTTTTACGTGCTGGGAGATAACAGCGCGAACTCCCAGGATTCGCGATACTGGGGGTTTGTTCCGGAAAAAAATCTTGTAGGCAGGGCCGTTGTGATACACTGGCCGGTGAAACGAATCCGCCTACTGCGCGACGGGGATTAAGAGAGGTTAGAAGGTCTGTCATTCCCGTGAAAACGGGAATCCATCTGGGTTGTTTCATTCTGGATCCCCGCTTTCGCGGGGATGACAAAGGGAGAGAGGGACGATGAATCATGAACTGGGCTAACAGGTTGACTATATCTCGGATAATACTCGTGCCGGTTTTTATCGCGGCGATCTTGTATCAGCGATTGACTGTCGCGCTTGTTATATTCATGGTGGCCGCCGTGACGGACGGGCTGGATGGATATATAGCCCGCTCCCGCAAGGAAAAGACAAGATTCGGCGCGATAATGGATCCGGTCGCGGATAAAATGCTTATCGGAAGCGCGTTCATATGTTTCAGTATTGTAGGTACGCTTCCGGCGTATCTGAGAATGCCCATTTATGTTCCGATAATCATTATCTCAAGAGATGTGATTATTCTTCTCGGGGTAATGAGCATATATCTTCTTGCCGGTAAAATAGATATTAAACCCACTATCATCGGAAAAATAACGACTTTTTTCCAAATGTTCACGATTATCGCAGTGCTTTTACGTTTTATTCATTCAAACTGGATATGGAATGCCGCGGTGGTGCTTACCGTTATTTCCGGTCTGGACTATATCAGAATAGGATCCGCTAAAATCAATGGAAAACAATAAATGTATTCCCGCGGTGTGTATTGTAGGCAGGCCGAATGTCGGAAAGTCATCTCTCTTCAACTGTTTGCTGGAGGAAAGACGGGCCGTGGTTGTCGGCCAGGCCGGGACCACGCGCGACAGAAATGAAGCCACCCTCACCTTGGGCGCCGGAAAAGTTAAACTCGTAGATACGGGGGGATATCTTTCAGGGGATAAAGACGAGCTTTCTCAAAGTATCAAGAAACAAATATACCAAGCGATGGAAGAAGCCTCTGTGTTACTTCTGGTAACCGATGCCGTTGAAGGGGTTTCTCCGTATGATAAAGAAGTGGCTTTTCTGTTGAGAAAGTTCAGCAAACCCGTTATTCTTATCGCCAACAAAGTTGATAATCGGAAACGAGAAAATGACGCGCTTGAGTTCTATCAACTGGGCTTCGGCAGGCCGGAGATGATCTCTTGTGTTCATAGAAAAGGGATAAGAGGCGTGAGAGCGCGTTTGAAGAAGTTAATCGGAGATGTCGCGCTCACGTCCGCCGAAGGGCCTTCGCCGGGCCTCAAGATAGCGGTAGTCGGAAGGCCGAATGTCGGAAAATCTTCTTTTGTAAATAGTTTGATAGCGACTGAACGCGTGATAGTGAGTGATATGCCCGGAACTACACGGGATTCTGTGGACACTATTTTTAACTGTGAAGGCAATGACTACATATTGATTGACACCGCGGGGATGCGTCATAAGCGCAAGGTCAAGAACCCGGTGGATGCTTACAGCGTGATGCGTTCGGCTGATTCCATAAAAAGAGCGGATGTGGCGATTCTTTTGCTTGATGCCGCCGAAGGCGTGACCAAAGACGACATCGGGATACTGAGCCTTATAGAAGAATCCGGCAAGGCGTGTCTTGTTGTTGTCAACAAATGGGATCTTGCCCAAGAGGTCGGCGGTGTTTCCGCCGAAGACTATAAAAAGCATCTTCTGTATGCTTCATCCTGGCTGGGCAAATTCCCGATTTCATTTATTTCCGCAAAAACTGGAAAAGGTGTAATGGAAACGCTTCCTGTGATACGAGTCCTGAACGCGAATCTTGATCTGGATATTTCCACGCCGTTCTTGAACCGAATCTTTGAAAAGAAAGACCCTTCGCGTGTTCCTATTCCAAGGAGCAAAAAAAGGCCCAATTTTCTGTATATTACCCAGAGCGGGCAAAGACCGGTGGAATTTAAATATTTCGTCAGCGATCCAACAAGCGTCCGTCCGGCGCACTTGAATTTTATTGAGAACCAGTTAAG
>CAZGOZ010000012.1:13377-25089 GCA_964528025.1 uncultured Planctomycetia bacterium | reverse complement strand
AAATCCAAAATCTCAAATCCAAATAACAAAACTTTTATTTGTGTTTTGGATTTTGTTATTTGTGCTTATTTTGTGCTTTGAATTTTGTCATTTGACATTATTTGTATCTTGTGTCTTGTCTCTTGGTTATTTTTCCCGATAATTCTTATTTCGCGGATACAGCCGGGATTTGCCGCCGGTTCCGAGATATTGTAATACGCGTTCGGAGATCCTCTTAAATACCGGTCCGGCAACACTTCCGCCGAAATACACCGGATGGGGGTCATGCGCAACCACAACAACACTGATAGCCGGCAGTTCCATCGGCGCAAATCCGAGAAACGTCGCAGCGTATTTGTCGGGGTAGTATCCTCCACGGGGAGAGGCTACCTGAGCCGTTCCCGTCTTACCACACATCTCATAGAGCTTAGATTCGGCGCGTCTGCCCGTCCCTTCGGTTATAACGCTTCGCAAAATTTTCTTCATCTGCGCAGACGTTGTTTCTTTCAAGACCCTGCGTCCGGGTCCGGGCCGGGATCGCTCGCAGATTACCCCATCCCAGGTCGTAATATGGTCCACGATATAAGGCTGCACCAGATATCCGCCATTCGCTATGACACTTACAGCGCGCACCAGCTGGAGCGGTGTAACCGCTATGCCCTGCCCTATCGGTATGGTCGTAATATCGCTTCTAGACCATTTTGCGGGGGGCCGGCTTATACCTCTGGCTTCACCGGGCAAATCAATACCCGTTTTCTCACCGAAACCAAATTTTTTAATATACTCAAAAAGTTTTTCTTTTCCGAGTTTATGCGCAATTTTGACGGTCCCGATATTGCTTGATTTTGATATTACCTCACGGAAAGAAAGCGTCCCGAAACGATGAAAATCATGTAACACCCGTCCGCCTATCCGATATTCCCCTTTCTCGCAATAGATGCTGTCGTCAAGACCTGCCTTTGCCTCGTTCAACGCCGCACTGGCCGTAACTATTTTAAAAACGCTGCCGGGTTCATAAACACCGCTGATGGCCGTATTTGCCATGACAGAGCGCGGTGTTTTGGAAAAATCATTAAGGTTATAATCCGGATAATTTGCCAGTGCGAGAATCGCTCCGGAAAACGGGTCCATGACCACACAGGAAGCGCTGGAAGCGTGAGAGGTGCGAACCATTTCTCTGAGTTCCTCTTCCACGATGCACTGTATGACGCTATCCATTGTCAGAACCAGATTAAATCCGTTCTGGGGCGGCAGGGATCTTTTTTTGTCAAAGAATACCGTCCGTCTTTTTGCATCCTTTACCATGTAACTATATCCCGGACGACCCTTTAGTCTTTCATCAAACGATAATTCAAGACCTTCAAGTCCGTCGTTATCCACGCCGACGAAACCTATCACTTGTGAAGCCAGGTTATCATTCGGATAGCTTCTCTTACACTCATTTAAGAGATAAACACCTCTGATGCCAAGCTGCTCCACAACCTTTGCATCCTCATCGCTCACTTTTCGCTTCAACCATGCAAATGCTTTATCCTTGTTGAATTTTTCCAAAAGAAGGGACGCCTCAACCTTAAGAACCTTGGACAGGACGACGGCTGTATTTTCCTTGTCGCTGATACGCCGCGGATCGCAGTATACACTCGCGGCTTCCAAATTAATGGCCATGGGCTCCATTCGACGGCCAAATATGGCGCCTCGCCGTGGTTCGGTCTTAAATACCCGGTTATGTTGTTTCGCGGCTATGCCTGAAAATTCACTGAACCCGAGAATCTGAAGATAAAACAACCTGATAAGGAGAGCCAAAAACAATGGTATCAGCGTGAAGAGAAGCAAATATCGGCGTGCCCTAAGCATGGTATTATAGTGAATAGTGAATAGTAAAATCCAAATGCCAAAATTCAAAGCACAAAATAAGCTCAAATAACAAAATTTAAAAACAAAATGCTATCAGATGCAAAGTGAGCACAAAAAAGTTTTATTGTTTGAATTTGAGATTTTAGATTTATTTTGGATTTTGTGCTTTGTCATTTGACATTACTCTGTTCTACTCACTGCTCACTGTACTCCCGTGGTTTCGCTTCGGCATTCAGCGTAAAAAGATCCAGAAATTTCACGATAATACTCCCGCCGGAAATCGTCCCCGAGTCGGCAAATGCAGACTGAGACGCATTCATTTTCTCTGGGTTGAGCCGCACAAATTCTACTTTTTCGCCGGAAAGAGCAGCAAGCAATCGTTTCGGAGATTCCAACTTGGACAGATTATACATTAACTTAGAGTTGCGGTCAACGAGACCGGAAAGACGCGCTCTATTTTCCTGCAAACCATAACCGGCCTTGACGATTTCAACCCGCTGATGCACATATCCCATCGCCATGGCCGTTATCATTATCCCTGTAAAAATGACCCTATACAGTCTCATTATGCTGTCCTTTCAGCCACACGCAATTTAGCGCTCCGCGACCTCGGATTAAGCCGAATCTCCTCTTCTTTCGGTATCACAGGTTTCCGAGTAATAATCGTAACCTGTCGTGCCGCAGCCATATCCCGGTAAGTATTCTTTATTATGCGATCCTCGAGAGAATGGAACGATATAACACAAATCCTTCGCCCCGGCCGCAATAACATGATGGCCTGTCGAACCGCGTCTGCCAAAGCGTCAAGCTCATCATTCACATAAATCCGCAACGCCTGAAAAGTCCGGCAAGCGGGGTGAAGACGTTGGGAGCGATACTTCCGTCCGATTGCCGCCTGTATAATGCTCCTCAATGCGCCGGTCGTCGTAATCCGTTCCGTCTTGCGGGCGCTGCAAATAGCCCCGGCTACGAGCGCGGCATGCCTTTCCTCGCCATATTTCCGTATGAGATCCACAAGCTCTTCCCTGCTGAGCCTGTTTACCGCATCCTCCGCCGAAAACTGCTGACGGCTGTTGTAGCGCATGTCCAACGGACCGTCTTTCAAAAAGCTGAATCCTCTGCAAACATCATCCACCTGAAACGAGGACATTCCGAGATCAAACACCGCTCCATCAATATGATTAAAGTTCTCTTTTTCTAAAAACGCCGTGACATTCCGAAAATCCTCATTTATACAAACAATCGCGTCCTGAAAATCCTTCGAAAGGCGCCCGGCTCGTTCAACGGCCTCGGGGTCTTTATCAACTGCTATGAGTTTCCCTCCGGGAACAATGTTTTTGAGAATTTCCGCGGCATGACCGCCGCCGCCGAAAGTCGCGTCCAGAATAACATCGCCTCGTTTCAGGTCAAGACTTCCCACGACTTCCTGTAAAAGGACCGGCAAATGCAAAAAAAGAACCTTTCTAATCTTATTTTTTCTTCCGGAAAACCCTGCGCATGGCGGCAAACTGAGCTCTATACAGCCGATCATAAGCACCGACTGAATCATCCCTGTCCGTTTGCCTAGAACCGGAACGAGCCTTTTTGCCGGTTGTCTTTTCTTTCCCGTAAATTGAACCGCCTATTTCGCAGGCCTGCAAATATTTTTTCATGCCACCCCTCGTCTATACACAATCTCGCACGGTTAAATACATCCTCTCCCCTAGTCCGGATGAGGAAACAACATACCGTTTGACTCCCAGATGTGAAACCCCTGAAGGAAGTGCTCTTGCTTTCTTGATTCTTTCCACTATGTTAACGCAGTTAATAAATTCCATCTGCTTTTTATGAAACTGTATTGCGTATCGTCTATACATAATCCCCTGCTTTCTCATGTTGTGAATATACTCAAGGCTCCATTAACCGCTCGGCAATTTCCTCATAATTCTGTTTCGAACTCTTGTAAAAATCCCCCCATTTATCCCTGTCCCATATCTCTATGCGGCTTGAAACTCCGATTATCATTATATTTTTTTTCAATTTCGCGTACTCTTTCAAGTAATCAGGAATCAGTATCCGCCATTGTTTATCCGGAATGACTTCCGCGGCTCCCGAAAAAAACAGCCGCCGGAACTTCCTCACTTCTTTTTTCGTAAAAGACATTTCCCGGAATTTGCTTTCCTGAGCCCTCCATTCGTTATCGGAAAACATGAAAAGACATTCATCCAGACCGCGAGTGATGTAGAATTTTTCGATATACATCTCTTTAATCACGTCACGAAACCTGGATGGTATAATCATCCGGCTCTTTTTGTCCAATGAATGAGGATATTCTCCGTAAAACACTCCACTTCCCTCCATTTTAATCCACTTATATTAGGAGTATACATTACATTAACCCCTTTGTCAAGAGGGAGTTCTGGGCCATAAAACTCTTTTTTAAAGCACATTATATAGTTGGATGGAGAATGCGAGCAACTGTATGTTGTGGAAACTACAAGAAGTGAAGAATGCTGAAGATATCTGGCGCGGGTTAATTATTGTATCATTTTTTCTTTCTATCCATTCCTTCAAAATACCTCTCGATCCATTCCTTTGAAGCCGCCTCAAGCGTAATATCTTTGCCTAACTGAAGAGAGCGCAGAACACGGTATTCTTCTATGAGATATATCTGTTCAATCAGCTTTATCTTAAACGCATCGGCGTAACTGGTGAACGCGACACCGATCCGATATTGTCCGTCCGCCTTGTCGTCTTCGCAATGTACTACCGTGGCCTTTATCTTAAACGACTTGTCGTATAGAGGCATTTCGAGCTCTATAACAGATCCCGTTTTCACTTTCTCTCTGGTCGTGAACATCAGGCCGCCTTCACTCACATTGACCGTTTCGGTTTTTTCGAATTGTTTGGAGTCCCCTTCGACCCTGAACCGAACAGGGTTTACAAGAAGATGCCTAATAAAACGACGTCTTTCGCTTTTTTTCATATTTCTCCGAAATTATCTTTTTAGAAAAAAGTTACCGCTTCTTTATTTTCAGAAATTCGTTTCCTAAAGCAGATTATTTTCCTTCAGGTCTTTTTCCAGTTTTCCGATTGCTTCTTTGAGCTTCGAGAAAAGTTTAACATTGATATTTATTCCTTTGCCCGTCGGAACTTTTTCCTCTCCCTGAGGCGGTTGAGTCCAGATTCTGATATCAATCACGTCATTCCCCTGATATTCGGAGAGCCGGATCTTAACATCCTGATATTTGTTTTTCGCGAATTCCGCTACGTCTTTTTCCATCTGATCCTCCTTAATGTGCACATGACTTACGGAGTATAGCACCGAAAGTCATAAGTGCGAATTCACCCCGAGGCCAACTTGTCCCGAGCAAAGTCGAGGGAAAGCCGAGGGATCGTCTCCTACTTCCGTACCAAAACCCCACGAAGGGGCGCATACGCCGATATAAAAGCAATAATATATGATTTTTCGCGGAAATGCAAAAAAATATTGTCTTTTTGTATTCTTAAAAATGCAACATTCGATAAACAAATGAGTTGCGACTTTCTATCACCAAATACGTTGGCATTTTGAAACGGATTAATCCATTCTTTTTTTCTTAAAAATCCGCACAAAACAAAATACGGTAAGGGTCAGAATCAAAGTCCATGAAACCGAAATAAATATCCATCCAAGTGGCGTCATATTTTATTCTCTCTCACCCTTTTTCTTTTCCATGCAATTTTGACCATGATTCCCAAAATCAGAAAAAGCACACACAATCCAATCCGCGTAGCGACTATATACGGTCGGTTTCCCGGGGAGACATTGCTCATGCTTATAATGGGCATCCATTCCTGAAAGAACCATGCTCCGAGCACGGTCAGCAAAAAAAACGGTGTAACATACTTAATCACATATTTATAAACGGTCGGTATTTTCATGTCAGCGCCATGGTGAATTTCTTCCCATGCTTCTTTTATGCCGAATATCCAACCGAACAGAAGAACTTCTATCAGGGCAAATATCACCAGACAGAATGTGCCTCCCCAGAAGTCCAGCTCATCTACAACTCCTTTTCCGAGAAAAAAGACAGCTGCGTTGCATAATATAAATATTACGGATCCAAATATCGCCACGGCACGAGAACGAGATATATTGAACTCATCTTCCATAAACGCAATCGCCGGTTGCGCCAGAGAGACTGACGATGTTACTCCGGCAAGAAACAAGAGACCGAACCACAGAAAACCGAAGATCTCAGAAAACGGCATGTGCCCAAAAATAAGCGGCATTGTAACAAATCCAAGATTAAAAGCCCCTGATTCGGCAATATTGCCTACAGCCCCGGGGCCGAAGAAAATAAATGCCGCCGGAATTATTATGCTCGCGCCAAGCAGAACCTCCGCTATTTCATTCATGCTTACAGCGGTAAGCCCTGACAAAGCAACATCATCGCCTTTTTTCAGATAACTGGCATAAGTAAGAATGACCCCTATTCCGACACTGAGAGTAAAGAAAATCTGCCCCGTAGCCGCCAGCCAGACCTTCGCGCTTCGGAGGTATGAAAAATCCGGATTCCAGAGAAACCCGAGTCCGCTTGCGACATTCCAGTCCGGACGCGCAAGGTCCGGAGTTCCCAGCGTCAACACACGCACTGCCAGAACAATACCAAAAATAAACAATGTGGGTATAGCAAATCGGCAAAAACGCTCTATTCCGCCACGGATGCCGCGCTTGAGGATCACGATATTAATAATAAAAGTGACTAGAAAAAATATATACGCCGGCCTCATGCTGGAAAAATACTGATTTCTCTCCAACCCCTGAAACCCTCTTAAAAAGGCCTGCATTGAAGCCTGATCGGTTATTCCAGAATATTTTTGGGCAAGAGAAAAAAAGCTATACGCCAGCGTCCATGACGCTATGTACAGATAGTAAACCATGATGACCATCGGCCCGAATATACCGATGACGCCAAAATATTTAATGAAACGGTTTTTTTTCCACAGACTGTGGAAAACGCCCGGCGCCGTAGAATGCTCAAACCCTCCGCCGTAACGGCCTATGGACCATTCAACCCACATGAGAGGTATGCCGACAACTAACAACGCAACAAAATATGGTATCATGAACGCACCGCCGCCGTTCTTCGCGGCCTGCACCGGAAATCGCAGAAAATTACCGAGTCCGACGGCAGACCCCGCCACCGCCATTATGATACCCAGACGCGAAGACCATGTATCTCTTCTTTTCCTATGCATCGTCATCCATGGAACTAATAGGTTTTCGCAGAACTTTTTTTCCCGCCTGCTTGCGCTTGTCATCTAACATCTTATTCTTTGCTTTTCTGGAGCGCCTTCGTTTTTGTCGGCGTATTTTTTCTATACGCTTTCTTTCTTCTGAAGCCCTGCCAAGTTTAATCTCTTCAATTTTTTTAAGTAATATTCTTCTGGCGAGAAACCGGTTGAGAGCCTGAGAACGTTCTTTTCCGCATTTGACTTCTACTCCGGTGGGGATATGTTTCAGGTAAACGCACGTGGAAACCTTGTTCACATTCTGTCCGCCGCGACCACTCGATCTTATAAAGCGTTCCGTCAGATCGTTTTCTTTCACGCCGAAACGGCGCATTTTGTCCGCAAGATCTTCGTTCTTCTTGACAGAAACCTTGAATTTCTTCATGGCTGTCATAACATTAAACGACTGTTTTTTATCGGTTGAAACACGCGTCTATTAAATCTTCAAGCTTTGCCGTCGCCAGACATTGAACGGTATCGGCGCCACCGTAATATATTTTCACTTCTCCGTTTTTTTCAAGAACGGCCCCGCAGGTAAAAACCACCGCATATGTAAGGCCGTTAAGCTCATAATCCATGACCGGAGAAAGAATCGGAGCCTTGGCCCTTGCAATGATCTTTGATGGATCAACGAGGTCTAAAAGCATGACCCCGATATGATACACGTACTGCGCCGCACATTGCACATTGACCGCGTGGTAGATAACAAGCCACCCCTTATCCGTTTTTATCGGGACAGCCCCGGGTCCGTTTTTTTTCCATCCCCACTCGTCTTGGGTAGGCGCCACGACCTTAGAACGTCCCCAATGGATCAGATCCGGCGAATAGGACAGCCACATGTACCCCTTTCCGTCGCCCGTGTTAGGCCTGTCCAGCCGGCAGTAAAAACCGTTTATTTTTTCAGGAAAAAGCACACCGTTACGGTTATCCGTTTCGGAAATAAACCCTTTCCACTCAAAATTTTTCATATCGGGTGATTCCAAAAGTCCCAGCCGGCAAGAATGCGCGCCGTGACAGGCAAACACAACATAATATTTTCCCTCTATCGCGGTTATCCTCGGATCATAATACATCCCACCGGTATACTCTTTAAATTCATCATCCGTCGGCATTTTGATTGGTTTCGGGCGCAATTTAAAATTTATACCGTCGGTAGAATCAGCAGGCCAGATAAGCTGTTTCATTGAAGGAGTCTCAACTCGGCAGAGCATTACATACAGCCCATCTAACGTCTTCACGCACCCTGAATTATAAACTCCCTTAGCGGCAGCCGGGACATCATCTTTTGTAAGAATGGGGTTCGCGCCATAGCGAACGACTATCTCCTGTTTATTTTTTGGATAAATAATAGGCTGTGTCATAATCTTTGCACCACTGAATGCACTATTTAAATAACCAAGATACAAGTTACAATAACCAAACAATAACCAATGACCAAATTCAAATAACCAAACAAGAAAGAGGTGTTAAAAACCAATTATTAATAACTCTGAATGATCTGCTGTTTGGTTATTGTAATTTGGGTATTATTTGTATCTTGTAACTTGGTTATTGGTTATTTTCTCTCATACCCGCAGAAGGGAATCGGCGGTGCCAAAGACATTTGTCTCAATTTCGGAATTTCTCGGATCCCTTAACCACTCATCATCCACCAGGAACTTATAGCGATAACGTCCTCTTTCCATAGTAAGATGGGCCGACCAATGACCGCTCTCAAGCTTTGTAAGGCGGTTTGCTTCCGATTTCTGCCAACCGTTGAAATCCCCAAGGACATAAACAGATCCGGCTTCAGGCGCATGAAGAAGAAATTCCCGAACGATCATATCTATGTCTTTATCTTCAGCAGTAAGAATCTCGCTGGTGAGATTGTAAAAATCCAGAGCCGAAGGGCTTTTCGGATCATACTCAAATATCGTCTTACCCTGTCTGGCGGCTTCTCTTACCCGCACGCTTGAACGCACTTTTGTCGGAAGAAGATATGGCCCCAGTTTAGCCTGCGCATCTTTTTCCAGTTGCTTCGCAAAATTTGAACGTTGGTCATATATATTCAGCACGAAAAAAATCGACGGGTCCCTTCCCGTCTCCCGGTTTAAAAGACTTGTTACGCGATAAACACCGTGTATTCCGTTAAACGAAAAATAACTCAAATCAATCGGGACAAGAATCATATCCGACGCATACATGGAATTCAGTGTCAGGAACCCGAAACTTGGCGGAGAGTCTATTATGATGTATTCGTACTTATCAAAAAAAGGATCGGCCAACGTGCGGTGTAATATTGAAGCAGCCCCGCTCACTCCTCCCAGATTGATCTCCACAGCGCTTAACATCATGTTCGCGGGCATGAAAGAGAGCTTTCCACGCCCCTCTATAATGGTTTCCTCAAAAGATAAGCTGGTATTATCAAAATGTGCCCGGAAGATATTGTACGAGGTCTTTCTGTTTGAAGATTGCTTGCTGTATCCAAGCGCAAACGTGGCATGCGCCTGCGGATCCAGGTCAATAAGAAGTGTCTTACTTCCAAGCCTTGAAAGCGCAGCCGCAACGTTTACGGCAAGAGTTGTTTTCCCGCATCCACCCTTCTGATTCGCGATTGAGATTATCCTCATAAATACTCCCCTTCAGCATATTTTGTGGTCAGCAGACGGAACTGTCAAACATCTTGTATGGCATACAAAGTATATCATATGACATTTATAATGTAAATATTAAATACAATTTTTTTTCGGCACTTTTCTTAACCGGTCTTTTAAATATTTTTGCGTATACTTTTCCGGATAAATCCAGTATTATATATGTGTATTTTTCGAAAATAAAAACTGAAAAAATCATGATAAGAGACAAAACACAAACCAAAGTTGATTCTGAACTGTCAAAAACCTATTTTGCAACCTCGACAGGCGGAACGGGCGGTATATCTCCAAAAAAAACGGAACCACGTAACGATTACACCGGCCAAATGAAGGTTTTGGTCATAGCCCTTTCAATCGTGACCGGGCTCATACTATTCGCCGTCTATTTCTTTTACCGCAATCAGGTACATTTCACCGTCAACATCAGCATGGAACAACCTGCAGTCGTCCGATCCGCGCGTGCCGTACAAAAAAGGCCTGTCCGTGTTCCAACGGGACAAAATATTCTTTACAATTTTGAGAACGACAATGAAGGATGGGAAATCCCATCCTGGGAATCTGAAAAAGATGACCATGTAGCCGGATATCTCCGAAAGATTAGCGGCATATCCAGCAGGGGCCGCGGAAGTCTCGAACTCTACGCCGAATTCCCCGGCAAAAAATGGACAGCGGCGCTTGCCGAAGTCCAGCAATTTATCAATTTGGGGAAATATAGTACTCTATCCGCGGATATTTATCTCCCCCCAAGCGCCCCGGCAAAACTCAGAGGGCGAATTATATTAACCGGGGGTGAAAACTGGCATTTCGCGGAAATGGCTCGGGGCTTTCGTCTCAAACCGGGCGAGTGGACCACGATAACAGTAGATATTTCCGAAAACTCGACTGGCTGGAAAAAAACAAAAATGACACGTGCGTTTCGGGAAGATATACGGAAAATGGCTATACGGGTAGAATCAGATAAAAACCCTGTTTATTCCGGGCTTATCTTCATAGATAACATCAGGGCTTCTTAGAAATCTTCTTTTCGTCCGCAACAAAATCTTTGATGTAAAATTTCCTGTTCTTGATTGAGACAAAGTTGCTCCATGTCTTTTCCTTGGCCGCCTGAGATGTAAGAATCTGTTTTATCGCATTCGCCTGGGAAACAAGATCGTCCGTCTGATATACAATAACCGCTTCAAGCGTTTTGGGGAGAACCGGGGATTGCTGCTCATATTCGCCGTGATGGCTGAGAATAATATGCTCAAGACGCATGCCGAGCTCATCCGGAAACCCGGGTATCTTCCTGATCTTTTCCACAAGGATTTTGTGACCGATAGCGATATGCCCGAGAAGTCCTCCCCGGTCAGTATATTCCATTTTTTTAGGGTCCAGTTCTAACACCTTTCCTATATCATGAATGAACGCCCCGAAAATGGCAATGTCCCTGTCCGCTTCCGGATAAAGCTCGCATACCGACTCAACCACACGCATGACCTCATACGTATGCTCCATTAGCCCTCCGATATATGCATTATGCCATCTTTTCGCGCCTATACCGTCGGCAAACAACGACATTAACGTTTCATCAGACGTAAATCGCTTTACCAATAAACATATCCATGGATTTTTTATGCTTTCGAGATATGACAAAACATCTTCACGCGTTTTGTCCCTGTTCTCCGCAACACACACCATGTCGTCTTGTCGAAAGCTGCCCTCATCGGCTTTTTCAATAAAATCTATTTTGAGCTGGTTATCCTCGCGGTATTTTTCCACCGATCCGGTAACGCGCACCACGTCGCCAGTATCGGCCGCGCCGGCAAAATCTTCGGCCCTTTCCCAAAGCCGTCCCTCTATCTTCCCTGTCTTATCACCCAAGCCGAGTTCCAGGTAAGGCTTATCATGTTTCGTAAGCTTAAGATTCTTCTTGTGAAGCAGAAAAAAAGAATCTATTTTATCCTTTTCTTTGTAATCTGAAATAAATGTTTTGCCCATTGTATTCCTCTCC
>CAZGOZ010000012.1:2247-13277 GCA_964528025.1 uncultured Planctomycetia bacterium | reverse complement strand
TTTATCCTTTTCTTTGTAATCTGAAATAAATGTTTTGCCCATTGTATTCCTCTCCCTCTATTGTGCGAAAATGACAAATCCCGTTCTCGCCGAAAAAATGGAAACACAATTCGTAGGGGCACATTGCAATGTGCCCCTACTACGATGATGGTTGAACCCGCCCCTACTCATTCTTTTTCCCAGCAAATTGCATCAAAATCACATCTGGAGCATCTTTCCTTTGCGTCTCTTTCCGGAAGCCGCTCAAACCTGAGCTCCTGAATGTCCTGCCAGCATTTTATGATTACTTTTTCCAGATCGGATACCATCCCATCGGTAAGTTCGACAACAATATTACGGTATGTGCCTTTCTCAAGATCATATTTTTTTACAGTCGCCGCTACCGGCTCCAAGAACTGCAGTACTCCCTGCTTGATAAGTTCTTTTTCATCCTTTGGGCGAGACCTTTCATACAGCAGCTTATAAGCCACGAGCTGGCGATAATAATCATCACACTCATGAATGGAAAGATCCCGGCACTTTGCCATGGCCTTCACGTGTTTATCCGGTTTACCCGTCTTATAATCTACTACTCGCAAGCCACCGTCCCTGTCTTTTTCTATCTTGTCAAACGTTCCCTTGAATAATAATCCGTCCGCCAATGCAATCTCCAGTTTGTTTTCAAGGCCCAACGGCATCTCGGGCAGTCGGGACTCTGCTTTATACCATTCCTCCAGCGTAACGAGTTTAGCCAGGCACCAGGTCTTAATTTCCCTGTTTACCCCCTGAAATTCCAGCTCCTTTTTGCACAGTTTCTCGAAAAAACTAAAATTGGGAAACTTTTTTTCATCCATGTAAATCGCATAAACGTCCTCGAGCGCTTTATGGACACAGTTCCCAAACACCAAATGTTGATTTTTCCTGCCGGGCAGTTTAAAAACATTGTTGTATAAAAATTTTCTCCGGCATGCTATGAAATTGTTGAGACTGGTCGGATCCAAAGTAAGATTAGCTACTATATCTTTTAATATTGCCGGCTCATCCTCAAAATATTTTCTGCTTTTATCTTTTTTTAGAAATTCCACAAGAAACTTTTCTTCATCGATTGGCGATCCGTCTTCGAGACGTATTTTTATCTGATCCAGAAACTGGCTTATTACGGATTTTTCTTTCGGTGTAACCGTGTAAATAAGATTCGCCTTGGCCCTTGTAGACGCAACATAAAACAGCCGTAATTCATCATAAGTATTTAGAAGATTCTGCCTCTTTTTTTCAGTGAGGCGTTCCCTGCTTTTACATACGTCGGGCGGAAGCGGAATGGTTTCACCTTTTCGCCGCACGGGCCAGCTTTGCCCCTGAAGACAGAAAGGCAAAAACACCGAGTAGAACTCAAGGCCCTTTGATGCATGCGCGGTATACAGGCGCACGCCGTCCTGACTCAGGGTGGCCAGTTTTCCCTTCAAGGGCATGCCGTGTATTTTACGGAGAGCAAGCTCGTCCATGAAATCATCCAGACTCAGAGCGGGATTGGCTAGATCGGACTCTTTTACCATGTTTATAAATGACGCCAGAGAACGAAGCTCTCTGATGCGAAGCACTTTGTCTTTCCCGTTTTTTCGTAGTATATACCTATAGAGGGTTGTATCGTTTATATATTGAAGAAGAATGTCATGCGCCGGACGGTTCCTGGCGTCCCCGATAAGCCTGTTTATCGCCCATGCCATTTTATGCATCGCATGCGGCTCGGCCAGTTTCAGCTCTTTTGTGACTTTGAGTTCCGATGATTCCTTTTTTGACGGTATCTTTTCGCGGTCCGCCGGAAAACTCCCAAGGAATTCCCGGAACAGATTAACCGACATATATTCTCCGACCCCTTTCTTTCTGGCATCCCTCCTCAGCGAGTTTACGGCCCCTATAAACTTAAGAACGTCTCCATACTTAATTCCGGTATAATCAGCCATAAGAACTTTATAGAGCGGAAGAGATTTTCCCCTGTTATCCTCGGTATCTATACTGGACAGTTCCAGAACGTCAAGCATTTGCCGGACCCTTTTTTCTGAACGAATATCCTCTTCGCCATCAGTGGCATACGGAATGCCCGCCCTGAGAAAAGCGTCCACTATTTTAAGTATCTGGCTGCGTCTTCGAAGAAGAACGGCTATATTGTTATACGGTTTTTTTCTTTCTTCGGGGGAAAGAGATTCGTCTCGCTTTATGATTTCCGCCTGCTGTTTTATTTCTTCTACAACAAAATTCAATTCCTCTTCTTCCGTCCGAAATTCCAGACACCGCGCGCTTTGTTGAACATAATCCCTGCAAGAGACCAACGCCTTTCCGGAAAGGCGCTCCTCCTTCGGAAGTTGCGTTATAATCTGGCGTGATAACCCTATTATTTCCTCCGTTGAGCGGTAATTCATCCGCAATTCAACCGTTCTGATCGTGGGTATTTTTTTCTTTAATCTTCGAAAATTCGCCAGTGTCGCGCCCTGAAAACGGTATATTGCCTGATCATCATCTCCCACGCAGCATATGTTGGGCCTTGCCGGATCCAGAATGCTGAATAAAAGTTCAAGCTGAGCGCCATTAGTATCCTGAAACTCATCGACCATGACGTATTTATACTGCTTACTGAAGGATTTCCGCAAGTCCCTTTCCCGGCTGAGAGCATCCAGCGCCACAAGAATCATATCATCATAATCTATGCGCCCTCTTTCATCAAAAAGAACCGCGCACTTTTCATCCTTAAGTTTTTCATAATTCTCATATATAAGAGCAAGGGCCTTTAATCGCAGGACATGCTTTTCTTCAAGATTTATACCGTCCGGACAAAGGCCCTTCAGGCTATTCTTGAACTCTGTCGGCAATATTCCCTCATTTTTAAGCTCGCTTATCCTTTTCTCAATTTCACGGCGATGGATATAGGGCGCGCCAAAAGGCCTGAGCGGCTCAACCCCTTTCACGTTATCCATGATATATTCAAATGCCTTTATTTTCTCAATTTCGCCTATCTCTATCTTGTCTTTGACATACTTAAGTGCGTCTTCCGACTCCAAAACAATAGAATTCGCGAAACTATGAAAGGTTTCAACCACCACATTATATCCTTCATACCCTATAATCCTTGACAGACGTTCCCTCATGGCACTGGCTGCGGCATTGGAAAACGTGAGTATCAGGATGTCTTCCGGAACGGCTTTTTTCTTACGGATAATATTCGCTGCTCGAACAGACAACAGCTGTGTTTTACCCGTGCCGGGGCCGGCCAGAACAAGCAGAGCGCCGTCGATAACGTCAACGGCTGTTTTCTGTTCGTCGTTCAATATTTCGTATTGCTCCTGAAAAGAATTGATTTTCACGTTTTTTGGCATGACTTCCGAATGCAGGGTTCTCTTCTATCGTATCCGTAACAAAAGATATCACGCGGCTTCAATTTGCGAGGCCCTGTTAACGAGATATCTGAAATATAGCGTTTAACGCAAAAAGATTAGGCATGAACATCATTACGCCTTTTCCCGAAAGAAAGACCTCTTTTTCAATTTTTAGATTTTGTTCGGCGCAGAATTTTCTGAAGTCCTTAATACTTAAAAAATGGAGGTTGGGCGTGTCATACCAGGCATAAGGCAGAAATGACGTCACGGGCACGTGCCCGCCGAAAAAAAGCTGTATTCTGGCCTTAATATGACAAAAATTAGGAAACCCTACAATAACCTTTTCCCCTATTCGCATAGCCTCGGCTATGGCCTCTCGCGGCCTTTGGACCTGCTGCATTGTCTGGTTAAAAATAACATAATCAAATCTGCCATCCGGGTATTCTTTAAGCCCGGAATCTATATCACCGTGTGATACGCTGAGACCTTTTTCCACGCATTTATAAATGGCCTTTTCGTCTATTTCGACCCCGCTACCCTTCACGTGCTTGCTTGTCACGAGATACTCCAGAAGGTCACCGCTGCCGCATCCCATATCAAGCACCCTGGATTCCGGCGTAATCATGTCGCCGATAACCCTGTGATCAATCTTCAGGTCTTCTTTTATTTTACTCACCATTTCTTTTCCTTCAATTTTTTGTATATATTCCCGAGAAAATGTTTTATCAGTTTTGTTTCTTCCTCAAATTCTATCAAAAAAGCGTCATGCCCGCAATTTGAACTCACTTCGCAATATGTGACATCCAGCCCATTCATCTTAAGTGCCCTGGTTATTTCCTTCGATTGCGCCGGTGGATAAAGCCAGTCCGAGCTGAACGCAATAACAAGAAATTTAGATTTTGCTCGCTTGAATGCGTGACGCAATTCTCCGTCTTTCTGCAAATCGAAATAATCCATCGCTTTTGTTATATACAGATACGAGTTTGCGTCAAATCTCTTCACGAAACTGCCTCCCCTGTAGCGCAAGTATCCTTCCACTTCGAACTCCGTTGAAAATTCATGTCCCAGTTCTTTTTTCTTCAAAACCCTGCCGAATTTCTGTTCCATGGATTCGTGGCTCATGTAAGTAATGTGTCCCACCATGCGAGCCACTGCCAGTCCGGCTACAGGGTGTTTTCCATCGTAATAATCGCCGTTATTCCATGCCGGATCGGACATTATGGCCTGTCTGCCGACTTCGTCAAAAGCGATCTGCTGGGCGAAATGCTTATACGTCGTGGCTATGGGTATACAGGAGATAACTTCCTCCGGATAGGATACAGCCCACTGCAGAGCCTGCATGCCTCCCATCGATCCGCCGCATACCGAAAATAATTTCTGTATCCCCAGAAAATCCAGCAGTTTCTTTTGCGCATTTACCATATCCTTGATAGACACGATTGGAAAAGAGAGACCATGCGGTTTGCCTGTTGCGGTATTTATCGCGCTGGGTCCGCTTGACCCTTTACAGCCGCCGAGAATATTTGAACATATAATAAAAAATTTTTCCGTGTCAAAAGCCTTGCCCGGGCCTATCATCTCATTCCACCACCCGGGTTTTTCCTCTTCACTCTCAATCCCCGCGGCATGCGCGTCTCCCGAAAGCGCGTGACATATAAGGATCGCGTTCGTCTTGTCGCTATTTAATTCTCCATACGTCTGATAAGCTATCCGAAGTTCGGCAAGACTCGCTCCGCTTTCCAGAACAAAACTCCCGCCTCCGGGCATGTCATAATACCTGGTTTCAACGGTTCCTATATGCCCTTTTACGTTTTTACGAAACACCTAACGCCTCCGTTCTTACCTTAATCTCCTCTTGCGCTCCTCGCACGGGTTCTATTCTCGTATTTCTGCCGAAGATATAGCCTGTCCCGTAAAAATTACGGACCCAGTACACGGCCTCTTTCCAAAAATAATATGTGATATACTCCCACAGCGGTGGAGAGACCTTTCTCACCTCATACGTAACATAATCATTTTCAACGGTCACAACAACATAATGAAGATATCCGCCGTCGGCATCCGGTATCTCAGTAAGCATGCCTCCCCCACCTGTCACGATATAATCCACGCCGTCAAATTGTTCATGTTTGAACATGTGTCTGTGCCCGGAAAATACCATCTTGACGCCGTATTTGCCGCAAAGTTTCCTGAACCTGTATGCCCATGGTTTTGCCTCAACATTATACCAGTCCTGCTGATAAGGATTGAACGGAGGCTTGTGCATAGCGATGAATATATTCTCAAACGCCTGTCCTTTTTTCAAGTTATCTTCAAGCCACCTGAACTGTTCTTCTCGGATCTGACCTTCTTCGTTATTAAGAACTATAAAGTATGAATTCCGGTTTGCAAAGGCAAATTCATTTTCGCCGCAAAATTCGTCAAAAAACCGCGGGTTATCATGATTTCCGATGGCAGAAATAACGGGGAACTTTATCAGTTCCTGTATTTTTTTGTATGCCAGAAACTGACGGCGCGTTCCGTCAAGAGTAATATCTCCGGTGGTTAAAACAAAATCTGTAGGAATTTTACGAAACCTGTCTTCCCGGTTGATATGCCATATTTCTTTGAGCGATGCCGCGTCAGTGAACGCCAACCCGGCATGAATATCACTGCTAACAATAAACGAGAAATACGTCCCGCGATTATGGCTCAGCTTTTCTGCATTAGCAGAATTGTTGTCAGCCGGATCCGCACCGCGCATGAAGTAAAAAGGAATAAGCGGAAGAAAAGAATATACCACTGCGGCAACAAACAACGCAACTAACGTTTTTCTCAACTTACTCCACGGTTTCCTGTTTGGATTGCCTATATCTTTCATTTTTCGTCCGGGTTTTGGTATATGGTTTTTTTGCAACAGATGCGTCTCTTACCTGCTGATACTCATAATCTCATATTTAAGCGCGCCCGCGGGAACACGCACCTCAACAATATCTCCGACTTTGTGACCTAAAAGGGCTTTCCCAACCAGTGAAGAAATCGATATTTTGTTCATTTCAAGGTCCGCCTCTTCTCCGGCAACAATCATGTAATCAAACTCTTCGCCGCTCCCGCAATCCTTCACTCTCACTGTGGCTCCCAAGAGGACCTTATCTCCGGACATGGCTTTTTCGTCTATCAGGCGGGAACGGATCAGGATATCTTCAATTTCGGAGATCTTTCTTTCGTTATGCGCCTGCGCTTCTTTAGCAGCATCATATTCGGCGTTCTCGCTCAAGTCGCCGTGGCTTCTGGCTTCGGCGAGCGCTTTCGCTATCTCTCGCCGCTTTGTGCTTGTCAGATATTTTAATTCGGCGCACAATTTTTCCCGCCCCGGGCGCGTCAGCGTAATACGATGTTTTTCCATTCGGCCTTTCCCATATGAATATGTATACGAATACGTAATTATATACCAAGAGACAGGTCAAAACAAATAAAAACTTCCTGTGGTCGTTTCGGGCGGGCACACAAAGTAGGTCACCCTTAAGGGTGACCTACTTTGTGGATAACTACTTTGTGGATAATATCATTTCCGCGAATGTGTGTTAAAAAAGAAAAAGCGAGATTCTGCGTCTTGCTTTCGTTTTTACTATCGCTATACTCTTATAAGGTCTGTACTGTGTTCCACTGTTCGGACAAAAGAGCAAAAAATGAAGTATGCGTTTTCCTTAAAAAATCTGAAAATCCGGCTATTCCCTGCCGGAATACGGTGCTTGGCTGCATTCTTCCTGTATATGTGCTCCATGAGCCCTTTTCTTCATGCTGCCGAAACCGGTTCCCCTCAAAAGGGCATGTGCTATGTAACCTGGGATAAAAACCGATTCGGGTCCAGCGACTCTGATGAATCCATGGAAAAACTGGCCTCTTCCGGGGTTGAATACATTGCCATATGCATCACCCATTTCCAAAGGAGTCATGACTCCACCGTCATAGAACGCACCGATAGAACCCCGAGCGATAAAAGCGTGATTCACGCGATTAAAAAGGCCCGTGAGATCGGCCTTACGGTCATGCTAAAACCTCACATAGACATAATTGATAAGGGTGACGGAACATACTGGCGCGCCGATATCGGGTTTACCCGTGAAGAGGATTGGCAGAAATGGTTTCAGGAATACAAGCGGTTCATTCTTCATTATGCCCGAATGGCCGAAGAACACGATGTGAGTATTTTTTGCGTCGGGACGGAACTCACTTTCAGCACGCAGAAAACATCTGAGTGGCGCGATCTCATAAAAAATATACGCGAAGTTTTTTCCGGAGAGCTGACCTATGCCGCTAACTGGGATAATTTTAAAAACATAAAATTCTGGGAAGATCTCGATTATGTCGGCATTGACGCGTATTTTCCCCTCTCTTACCAGTCAAATCCTTCCGAAGAGGAATTGAAAGAGGGATGGGAAAAATGGAAAAATGAAATAACCATCTGGCATGCCGAAATAAACAAACCGGTACTATTTACCGAAATCGGATACCCCAGTGCGCCGAACGCGCCCAGCGCCCCCTGGCAAAACGGGTCAAATGGTAACGCCGATCAGGAGATACAGGCCCGCTGCTATAAGGCATTCTTTGAAACCATGTGGGACCAGCCATGGCTTGCCGGCGTATACTGGTGGGCATGGAAAGCAAATATCTACGCGGGAGGAAAACACAATCGTCATTTTACGCCGCAAAACAAATCGGCGCTACAAATCCTTGAAGCGAATTACATGATTTAATCCGCCCCGTTAACTTTATTGTCTCCGTCATTTTTTTTCAGAACAAAGCAATTGCCATTCAATCAGCTTATCGTCCTTATCAAAAAAAAGATATGCTTTTTCTCCCGAAAAAAAAGATGTACCAGACGGTTTATACACCCATTTTGCAAAAGCGCCTTCTTCTTCCGGTAAAATTACCACCGGTTTCCCGTACTTCGTTTCTATGTAAGAAGCAGTCTTCCCTTTTTGGAGCTGGTTCTCCCTGATCGCGCCGCTGATCTTTTTATAACTGGCGGTTTCTCCGGCAAGTTCTTCCACCATGGCCTTCCGGCTTTTGGCAAACCCTTTCAGCCTCTTAAACCAATTTTTCGGTTTGGAATCTTTTGAGGACGCCTCAGAAGAGGCAAAAACCGAAAGACATAATCCTGTCATGATAATAATTGTTATTATTTTTTTCGTCATGTTGTCTCCTTCTGTTTGGCTTTTACCAAACCGCAGGGCGGGGAAACCCCGCCCCTACTCTCCTCCTCGCTCCTACGCTTCATCGTCACAAATACGGACGGTGCGTAGAATCGACTGGGGACCTTGCTCTCGGGGCTTACCATGCAAATAACCAATAACCAAGATACAAGATACAAATAATATCCAAATCACAATAACCAAATAGCAGATCTTTTTCTGGATCGTTTGGTTATTTGAATTTGGTTATTGATTATTATTTGTATCTTGTAACTTGTATCTTGTTTCTTTCGGGTATTTTGATTCTTTCCCCCTCATGAGCCAATTATGCGCCGAGCTTTTCAACCAATCTTGCGACTCTGGCGCCGAGCTCCCGGCATTGTTTTTCTACGCGCGCGTCGGGTCCCCCGATCGAGATGGGGCCATAATGATCCCCCGATGCCGTGCCCTGGATTATCATACCATGAATCAACATCGCGTTGAGAATACCGGCAACTGTTGTTTCGTTTCCCCCGCCAATGTTCGCGGCGGAAGAAAAAGCGCCTCCAATCTTACCGGTCAGCTTGCCGTGAAAACTGACCGAATCGTCAAAAAACTTTTTCACCTGATACGCCATTGAACCGTAGTATGTCGGCGAACCTATTATGAGACCGTCGTATTCAAGCGCTTTCCGGGCCGGAAAATTATCAATCTTTTCAGTGTCTACCTTAATATCTTTTGCGCCCTGCTCTGCCCCTTCAGCCACCAACCGAGCCATGGCTTCGGTATTTCCCGTTCCGGAATAGTAAACTACCGCCAGTTTTTTCACCACTTACCTCTCTTTCTTGCTGTTTGCTGTTAGCCGTTTGCTGTTTGTCCATCTGCCCCATGAGCCAACAGCCATGAGCCTGTTCCCTCTATGCCTGTTCTTTTCGAACGATATTGATGTAAGCATCGAAATTCGTATACCCGTTAGTATATTTTTCAAGATAGGCGATGCGTTCGGAAAGATATGGATGCCCCCTGTAGAAAGAAAACTTCATCACCGGACCTTTTTTTCTCAGTTTTTTCAGCTTTTTTAGAGCCCCGGAAGCCGCAGCCGTGTCAAATTCCGCCAGACGCAGATACCGCGTTGAAAGTTCATCGGCCTGACGTTCGTCACTGCGGGAATAAGAGGCCATCAGCTGCCCTATGGCCTCGTTCGCGGCCGCATACGTTCCCGTATCTCCCTGCGCCTGTGTTCCGAGCAGCATAAGCGCGGTCACACCTATACTGCCCTGCAATCGTTTAACCGAATGTCGGGCTTCTACATGCCCCATCTCGTGAGCCAGAACCGCCGCTATGCTGTCATCCGTCGCCATAATGTCAACAAGGTCGGAAAATATATAAATATAACCTCCCGGCGCCGCAAAAGCATTATAATTACCATCTTTCTCATCATCTATAACTGTAAAATGGTACATCGTATCTTTTCTGTCAGTACCGGAAGCGAGTTTTTCCCCAATCCGCGAAATGCGTTTCTGCTCCAACGGATCCACCGGTAAATTATATTGCTCTCTGACCTTTTCGTCTATTTTTCTGCCCATGTTCCGCTCTTCGGTAGACGATATCAAGACAAGTTCCTCTTCCTCTGTCGCCTGGTTGAGCGACATAATTCCTCCCACCAGAAGCGGAACGGCGAGAAACAACGCTAACAACGGCAAGATTTTATGCATCTTCATCTATCCTGTAGGTCACCCTTAAGGGTGACCTACCTTGTGGATAACTTTTACGATTTACGCCTATTATTCTCTGTTGTTTTATATTATAATCAAAAAGAGGCAAAACCACCATGAGAACTTTTATAGAGCTGGCAAAATCAAGAAGAAGTATCCGCGCCTATACCACAAGGCCCGTCAAACGTGAACTGCTGGAATCATGCGCCGAAGCGGCGCGTCACGCGCCTTCGGCCTGCAACTCACAACCCTGGAAATTCATCATAATTGACGATGACGCTGTAAAAAATAAAATGGCAGAAAGTGTCTTCTCCGGTTTTCACAAAATGTGCTCATTTGCGCGCGAAGCCGCCGCGTTCATAGTTATAGTTGCTGAAAAAATGGCTTTGCCTGCATGGATCGGCGGAAAACTGAGAAATACCGATTTCAAGCGCATAGACACGGGTATTGCGTGCAGTCACATTGTTCTGGCGGCAAAAGACCTCGGCATAGATTCATGCATATTGGGATGGTTCAATGAGAGAAAATTAAAAAAGATACTTCACGTGCCACCGTCCAGAAAGATAGAGCTTGTCATCGCGCTGGGATATCCCGCTTCAAACAACATTCCTGAAAGACCACTTAAAGACAAGTCCTTGACCGTTTCGTTCAACGGGTATAAATGATAAGTAGGGGCACCCCTTGTGGGTGCCTTTTTTACCAGCGTTTCGGGCGGGCACAAGGCCCGCCCCTACGATTTTTATAAAACGCCGGCGTAGCTCAGGGCGGCAATGGTCTTGGAATCGTTTATTTTGCCTTTTTTGAAAAGAACGCGG
>CAZGOZ010000012.1:0-2147 GCA_964528025.1 uncultured Planctomycetia bacterium | reverse complement strand
CAGGGCGGCAATGGTCTTGGAATCGTTTATTTTGCCTTTTTTGAAAAGAACGCGGATTTCGCGGCGGGTGAAATGTTTTATTTTTATATATTCCTCGGCGTCCAGGCACGGAGTCCCTCTTTTTCCGCACTCGGCTCTATAAATATATATCCTTTCGTTGCAAAACCCCGGAGTCGTGTAGATCATGCCCAGCCGCGTAAGTTTTTTTACCGCATAACCGGTCTCTTCGGTTATTTCCCTCTTAGCGCAGGCATAAGGCGTTTCACCTTTTTCGAGCGTGCCGGCGGGTAATTCCCAGATATACCTGCCTATAACGCACCTGTACTGACGCAGAAAAACAACCCTGTTTCCCGCAAAGGGAACTATGAGAGCCGCGCCCGAATGAACTACTTCTTCAAAATATGCTTTTTTTCCGTCCGGGAGGGTTTTTTCTTCTTTAAAAACACTGAAAATACGGCCATCAAATATTTTTTTCCGGCCGGTCTTCATTCGTGTCTACTCCGATATTTTTTATTTCCAGATTAAGAATCTTGAGCATAACAATCTTTTCGAGATAGCTCAGGCTGAACGGTTTAACTATATAATCCTCCGCCCCCAGATCAAACGCCTTTTCAATAACGTCTTCATCCGCGATACTGGTCATCATTAAAACCTTCACCTGCGGCGCAATCTTCTTTATTTCTTTGAGTACCTCTATGCCGTCTTTACCCCATCCAAGTTTTATATCCAGAAGGATAATCTGCGGGATCTTTTTTTTGATGATTTGCAGGGCGCTGTTCCCGCTGGTGGCCTGCAAAACCTCATACCCTTTTTGTGAGAAAAAATCATGAAGAAAAGAACCTATGCCAACCTGATCGTCAACAACGAGTATCGTATGTTTTAAGCTGTTTCCTTTTCCGGGCATTTCCTACCGCCTTTCCGTATTCCACTGACCACCCACAAAAACACATGTAGTGAGAGTATACCCAACCTGAACGTAGTTTTCAAATCCGCTTATTTTTCGAGCAGATCCAGCATTTCTCCGTGTATCTTCCCGTTCGTCGCCACTATTTCTTTCCCGTAAACATCAAACGCCCGACGGCCAAGCATCGTCACGGTCCCGCCGGCTTCCTTTACAATCAACTGCCCTGCGGCCATATCCCACGGCGCAAGGTCCAGTTCCCAGAATCCATCAAACCTTCCGCATGCAACATAACAAAGATCTATTGCGGCCGACCCGGCCCTTCTTATTGCCTGCACCCTGTTCATGATCTTTTTAAAATAACCGATATTCGCGTTTTTACCTTCGCTACCGTAGGCAAACCCTGTCGCGACAAGTGAATCCGCCGTTCTAACGGTTTCGGAAACTTTTATCCGTTTTCCATTCAGAAACGCCCCGCCTCCCTCTTCGGCGGTAAAAAGCTCATCCCGCGACGGGTCATAAACAACTCCTATCCTGACCGAATCCTTTAGTGTCACGGCGATTGATACACAAAAGATAGGAAAGGCATGAGTGTAATTAGTCGTGCCGTCAAGCGGGTCTATAATCCACTTGAAACTGCCTTCAGAAGAATAATTCCCTCCCTCCTCGGCCAATATTGAATGTGACGGATAATTTTTACGCACCTTCTCGATTATCATTTTTTCCGATGCTTTATCCACATCCGTAACCAGATTATTCTGGCCCTCTTTTCTGGAGACCTCTTTCACTTTTCCCATGCGCCCTAAGATGAACCGTCCGGCTTCCAGAGCCGCTTCTTCCGCAAGGCTTTTAATACGCTTTATTTCATCCATCATATTTTTCCCCAACATTTTTCATGCCCACCCTGAAAGAACTCAAGTCTTTTCCGTTATTTGATCTTCTTGCGCAACAGGAACACGCGGTTTCCCCTTCTCGCTTTCTTCCTGACTTTAATGGCTACCTCTCCTCCAACAGACGCCTGTTCTACGGTCTCATGCTCCACCTGCATAGATTTCACTTCCTGGTCAAATTCACCGCTGTATCCCTTGATTTTGATGCGATCACCGACAGATAGGGAGTTTTTCTCTATCCCGATAACGGCAGCTTTGACTTTGGGGAAATAATGCACTACTTTTCCGACAAAAATTTCTTCCATTTTCTCTTTTTTTCCGAATAACCCGAATAACATGCGCACCTCCTTTGATTT
>CAZGOZ010000011.1:2742-29339 GCA_964528025.1 uncultured Planctomycetia bacterium | reverse complement strand
CGGGTTTAGTTCCGGGTTATCCCCGGAAGTATCTCTTTCGGCGAAAAGGTGATCGTATACTCTCACTTCTGTTTTAATCGCGTGCGACGCGGATACCCAATGTATGGTGCCTTTTACTTTACGGCCGTCGGGGGCGTTGCCGCCGCGTGTTGCGGGGTCATACGTGCATCTTAGTTCTGTTATCGCGCCGGTTTTTTTATCTTTTATTGCTTCCTGACAGGTAATGAAATACGCATACTTAAGACGCACTTCACGGCCGGGCGCCAGTCGGAAAAACTTTTTTGCCGGCGTCTCCTGAAAATCATCCTGCTCAATATATATCTCGCGTGAAAACGGCACTTTGCGCGCGCCGCAGGCGGCGTCTTCCGGGTTATTGACGGCGTCCAGGTCTTCTTCTTTATCTTCAGGGTAATTGGTTATTACTACCTTGAGCGGCTCTAATACCGCCATGACGCGCTGAGCGCTTTTATTCAGTTCTTCTCTTAAACTGTTTTCAAGAACGACTATATCAATAATGCTGTTCATTTTTGAGACGCCTATCCGGCTGCAAAACGTTCTGATAGCCGAAGGGGTATATCCGCGACGCCTGAGTCCCGTTATCGTGGGCATGCGCGGGTCGTCCCAACCGGTTACCTTGCCTTCTTCCACCAGCGACAGAAGTTTTCTTTTGCTTAGGACCGTGTGACTGAGGTTAAGCCGGGCGAATTCTATCTGCCGGGGATGGTGCGTTTCCAGCGCGTCAAGTATCCAGTCATATAACGGACGCTGATTCTCAAATTCCAGTGTGCAAACCGAATGAGTAATACCTTCAAGAGAATCCGAAAGGCAATGCGCGAAATCATACATCGGATATATACACCATGCATCGCCGGTTCTGTGATGTTCCGCCTTGCGGATGCGATAAAGCGCGGGATCACGCATGGCGAGGTTGGGAGAGGTCATGTCTATTTTCGCGCGGAGAACACGGGCGCCGTCTTTGAATTCGCCGCTGCGCATGCGTCTGAAAAGATCCAGGTTTTCTTCGGGAGAACGGCCGCGGTTCGGGCTTTCTTTTCCCGGGGTCTTCAGCGTGCCGCGATACTCCCTGATTTCGTCCGCGGAAAGATCACACACATATGCTTTTCCTTTTTCAATCAGCTGTTCCGCATACTTATATAACTTTTCAAAATAATCGGATGCGTAAAAAATGCGGTCGTCCCAGTCAAACCCCAGCCATTTCACGTCTTTAGTTATGGATGAGACGTATTCGGTCTCTTCTTTTTCCGGATTCGTGTCATCAAACCTGAGGTTGCAGAGCCCTTTATAAGCGTCGGCGATGCCGAAATTTAGGCAGATAGATTTGGCGTGGCCTATATGCAGATATCCGTTCGGCTCGGGCGGAAACCGCGTGTGAATCCGGCCGGTATACTTACCGTCTTTCAGATCCTTGTCAATTATATCTCTTATGAAATTTGTATCGTTTGGTTTAGGTTCCATTCGTTCATCCCGCTTGGACCGAGGCGCGCATCATCCGTTCAACCGCTTTTTCTTTGCCCAGAAGCTCCATAATCTCAAAAAGGCCCGCGCCTTTCGTCTTGCCGCTTATCGCCATGCGTGTCGGGTGGATTATGCCTGAGGCCTTGAGCGATCTTTCTTCGGCGATAGCACGGCAGACAGCTTCAATGTTCGCCGCGGAAAACACATCAAGGTCTTTGATCTTTTCGGCGAATATCCGGATATTTTCCATGTTTTCCGGTTTATCAAGATGCTTTCTCTTGCCTTTTTCATCTATCGTAAAATCTTCTTTGAAAAAATAATCGGTGAGTTCCGCGAATTCTTTCGCTGTTTTTACTCTGACCTTGTAAAGCTCTATGAGTTTCAAGAGATACTCTTCATCCTGATCGGACGGGTTTATTCCCGAGGCCGTGAGGGCTTCTTTCATGAGCGGAAGAAGTTCTTCTTTCGGTTTCTTCATCATGTATTCGCCGTTTATCCATGTGAGTTTTTGCGTATCAAACCGCGCCTGAACATCGCTCATGTCCTCTATCGTAAACTTCTCAACGGCTTCTTTTAACGAGATTATCTCCCTGTCTTCGCCGGGTGTCCAGCCGAGCAGCATGAGATAATTCGCGAGCGCTTCGGGCAGAAACCCTTCTTTCTTGTATTCCTCAACGGCTACCGCCCCGTGCCGCTTAGAAAGTTTTGCGCCGTCGGCGCCCATCAAGAGCGGCATGTGCGCGAAGCAAGGCATGTCCGCGCCGAGCGCGCCGTAAAAAAGCATCTGTTTCGGGGTGTTGGAGATATGGTCATCGCCTCTTATAACATGGGTAATTCCCTGCTGTGAGTCGTCCACGACGCAGGAAAAGTTATACGCGGGTGAGCCGTCGGACTTTATCATGACCTGGTCTTTGATATTGTCGGTATTGAAGATAATCTTACCGTGAATGATGTCATCAACTTCTATCGCGCGGCCTTTTTCCACCTTGAATAATATCGCGTCGCCGTCGGCATACGCCAAACCTTTTTTTAGAATCTTTTCGGCTTCATCACGGTATATTTCAAATCTTTGGCTCTGGTATACCGGTTCGCCGTCCCAATCAAGGCCCATCCATTTGAGATCGCGCAGAATTTCATCAAGGAATCTCTCTTCGGACCTTACTTTGTCGGTATCTTCAATGCGCAGGAGTAATTTTCCGCCGGTGTGCCTGGCATATAGCCAGTTAAAAAGCGCGGTTCTTGCGCTGCCTAAGTGCAGAAATCCGGTCGGGCTCGGCGCGAAACGGACAACTGTCATATCGCCCTTTTTATCAGACATTACCACTCTTCCCCGCTTGCATTCCCAACTCAAGCGCCTTGATATTCGCGGGCAGTATTTTTTCACGGCCGGCCGCCATGCGTTTCATGACATTCATCAGAATATTTGCACCGAATATTTTTTTTCTTGCTTCAAAGGCGCCGACGGCTATCATGTTGGCGACACGCACGTTACCCAGTTTGATGGCTTCGTCCGTTAAAGAGAGCCCCACAACGTTAACGTCTTTGCGGAAATTCGCGCGCCGCACGAGAGATGTGTTTATTATAAGCAGGCCGCCCGGAACAAGGCGTTCTTCAAATTTGTCAAGCGACGGGGTATTCATCGCGATTACCGTATCCGCCTTGGCAACAAGGGGGCTCGCAATGGGGCTTGAACTTAACCGAACAACCGAATGCGCGGTTCCTCCCCGGACTTCGGCGCCGTATGACGGCATCCACGTAACGTGCATGCCCTTATCCATGCCGGCATTTGCCAGAACCTTCCCAAGCACCATGATGCCCTGGCCTCCGAATCCGGAACAGATGATTGACTCGTTTGTCGTTTTCATATGCTGTTCACCGTTTAGGGCGGGGGAACCCCGCCCCTACTTTGATTCCTTTATTATTCCTAATGGGTATGTTTTGACAACTTCTGTTTCTATTCGGTGCATTGACTCAACGGGGCTCATTCCCCAGTAAGTGGGGCATGGCGAGACCACTTCTACCATTGAAAATCCTTTTCCGTCAAGCTGGGTCTGAAACGATTTTTTTATGGCTTTTTTGGTGTCGTTTACCGTCTTGGGTGAATGGAGCGATGTTCTTTCAAGATACGCCACACCGTCAAGAGAGGCCAGCATTTCCAGTATCTTTATTGGAAACCCTTCCTTTTCACGACGTCTCGTGAACTGCGATGTCGCGGTTCTCTGCCCCAAAAGCGTGGTGGGCGCCATCTGTCCGCCCGTCATGCCGTAAACACCGTTATTAATAAATATGATAGAAAGGTTTTCACCCCTGTTTGCCGTATGGATCGTCTCGGCCGTTCCTATAGCCGCAAGATCACCGTCACCCTGATACGCAAACACCAACCGGTCGGGAAGAACCCTTTTTATTCCGGTTGCGACTGCCGGTGTTCGTCCATGGGCGGCTTCGGTGGTATCAAAATCCCAGTAATCATAAGCCACCACCGCGCATCCTACCGGCGCGACGGCCACGGTTTTTTCTCTCATACGCAGTTCATCTATAACCTCACATATAAGGCGATGCACGAGGCCGTGCCCGCATCCGGCGCAATAATGCGTTGCGACGTCTTTCATTGATTCCGGTTTTCGGGATGTCTTCGCCATGTTTTCTTTCTCTTTAAACTTTCTTACCAACAGCTTCCGCGGCGCGCCTGATAATCTCCTCGTTCAACGGAACGCCGCCTCCCGCGCGGCCGTAAAAAGAAACTCTTGAGTCGTCCTGAACTGCTAAACGCACGTCTTCTACCATCTGCCCGGCGCTCATCTCCACAACAAGAAATTTTGTCGTGCCCTGCGCTAATCGGCGAAGCGTCTCATGAGGAAACGGCCACAGTGTTATAGGCCGCACCAGTCCTGCTTTCACGCCTTTTTCCGCAAGACGGTCAACACACGCCCTAGCCATGCGGCCCGGAGTTCCGTAAGCTACAATAATCACTTCCGCGTTATCTGTTTTATATGCCTCGGCCTTTACCTCTGTTTTAGCGATGCTCCGATATTTTTCCTGCAGTTTTTCATTATGCCTTTCCAGGGCGCCCTCTCCAAGCCATAAGCTTTTTATGCTTTGCGCCTCGCGTCCTTTTGCGCCGGTCAGGGCCCACGGTTTATTAATCACTCCCGAAGGCTTTATTTCGGCGTCAAATTCAAGGGGCTCCATCATCTGCCCAAGCATCCCGTCAGAAAGCATCATGACAGGAATTCTGTATTTATCCGCCAGGGCGAACGCGTCATAAGTAAGATCAAACATCTCCTGAACGCTTGCCGGGGCCAGCACGATAATGTGATAATCCCCGTGCCCGCCTCCTTTTGTCGCCTGAAAATAATCGCCCTGCGCGGCGGATATGCTGCCGAGTCCCGGTCCGGCCCTCATCACGTTAACGATCACAGCCGGCAGTTCGCAGCCCGCCAGATACGAAATCCCTTCCTGCTTAAGGCTTATTCCCGGGCTTGATGAACTTGTCATCGCGCGCGCGCCGGCGACCGCGGCGCCGAAAACCATGTTCACGGCGGCAAGTTCACTTTCGGCCTGGATAAAAACGCCTTTTTTCTCTTCCATCCGGCGCGACATGTACGCAATGAGTTCGTTCTGCGGAGTTATCGGATACCCGGCATAAAACCGGCAGCCGGCTCTCACCGCGCCTTCGGCGCAGGCCTCATTTCCTGTTGATAAATACTTTTTCTTCATTTTTTATTTTTTCCGCCGGTCTCGCCGGTCGCTTCTTCCAATTCCAGCGCGCAGTCGGGGCACATGATTATGCACAGACCGCACCCGGTACACTTCTCGGGATGCTCTAAAACGACATACTGCACGCCTTTTTTATTCACCCCTTCGGAGAATTTAATAACTTTCATCGGGCACACCGTCTCACAGAGACGGCATCCCTTGCATTTTTCAATATCTATTTTTATTTTCACTGTTTTTTTCATCCTGTTTTCATTTCAGCCGTTATCGTTCGCGCTATTTCGTCAGGCGTCAGGTGATACTTCCGCAAAAGTTCTTCCCTTGACCCGTGCTCAATAAACTCATCCGGCAAACTGATACACCGCACCCTCTCGTTGCGAACGTTTTCCCGTTCAAAAAATTCCAACACGGCTTCGCCGAACCCGCCGCTGGAGATGCCTTCTTCCAGAGTAAAAATATTTTTAGAAAGGCGAACCGCCTCTTCTAACATTTCGCCGTCCAGCGGTTTAATAAATCGCGCGTTTACCACGGAAACCTCTATCCCTTTCTTGGACAAAATCTCACTCGCGGCAAGAGCGGTGTTCACCATGCTTCCGATTGCAAGAATAACTACATCGCCGCCCTTCCGGAGCAGTTCCGCTTTTCCAATCTCAAGAGGAACACACGAAGAATCACATACCACGCGTTCAGCCGACGCGCGAGGATATCTTATCACCGTGGGCCGGCCCCATTCAACCGCTTTTTCCAGCATCTGAGTTAGTTCCACACCGTCTTTCGGGGCCATCACGATAAAACCCGGCAGGCTTCTCGTATAAGAAATATCAAAAACTCCGTGATGTGTCGGGCCATCCTTCCCTACCAGACCGGCTCTATCCAGGCATAATATTACAGGAAGGCGCTGAAGCGCAACGTCATGTATAAGCTGATCATAAGACCGCTGAAGAAAGGTGGAATATACCGCTACCACGGGCCTCATTCCCCCCTTTGCCAACCCCGCCGCGAAAGCCACGGCATGCGGCTCTGTGATACCCACATCAAAAAACCTATCAGGAAAGTTTTCCGCAAACCGCTGAAGCCCGGTGCCGTCCGGCATGGCGGCCGTGACAACGGCTATGCGGCGGTCTCGTTCTCCCAATTCCATGATCTTGTCTGAAAAATAACGCGTAAAAGATTCATTCTCGCCACTGTCAGAATCAATTTCCCCTGTAGCAACGTTGAACCCGGAGAGGCCGTGAAACTTTACCGGGTTTTCCTCCGCGAATTTATATCCTTTACCCTTCTTGGTAATAGCATGAATGAAAACCGGACGATTGAGCAAAAGAACGTTACGAAACACCTTTATGAGCTGTTCCACATCATGCCCGTCAATCGGTCCGAAATAACGAAACCCCAGCTCTTCAAATAATATCCCCGGAACCAACAGGTTCTTGAGCCCCTCTTCAAATTTTTTCACGGTCTTGTATGCGACCGGCCCGAGTTTAGGTATGCCTTTCAGAATCTTCTCCGCTTCCTCCCGCACCCTGTTATACAAGGGATTGGTTATCACTCTATTCAGGTATTTGCTCATGGCGCCTACGGGTTTGGAAATAAAATGTTCATTGTCGTTCAGAACAACGATCAGCCCGCTCTGCGTATGTCCCGTATGATTCAACCCTTCAAAAGCCAGGCCCGTCGCGAGCGACGCGTCGCCTATAACGGCTACTACTTTATTGTCTTCTCCTCTTATATCCCTGGCGGCTACAAGTCCGAGCGCCGTTGAGATTGACGTGGCGCTATGCCCGCAGGTAAAAGGATCATGCTCGCTTTCTTCCGCTGAAGGGAATCCGCTTAGGCCGCCCATTTCCCTGAGCGTGTCAAAGGCATGCGCCCTTCCCGTGAGTATCTTATGCGCGTAGCTCTGATGGCCCACATCCCACACTATTTTATCCTTCGGGCTCTTCAGACAGTAATGCAGGGCTATCGCCAGTTCCACTGCCCCCAGGCTGGCCGCGATATGGCCGCCTTTCCGCGAGGTAACATCTATAATCTTTCCCCTGATCTCTTCAGCAAGAGCTTTGAGCCGAAGCGCATCCAGCCCTTTAATATCATCGGGTGATTTTATTCCGTCTAACAGTTTTTCCGCCATTTTTTTCTTTCATCTGTCATTCGTTCTTCCCTCTGTCATTCCCGCTTGTCCCGAGCGAAGTCGAGGGGCGCAAGCGGGAATCTATCTGGAATATTTTTATTCTGGATCCCCGCTTACGCGGGGATGACAGACTCTCATTCGATCTCTTTAAACGTTTCCTTTTCAAAAAGACCGCCCTCTTTTTTCGCGAGGATCTCTATCTTTTCTCTGGCCTTGTCCAGTTTCTTCTGGCAATCAGCAGCAAGTTTCACTCCGTCCTCGTATCTTTTCAGCGAATCCTCTAACGAAAGCTCGCCTGTTTCCAAGGCCTCTATAATCTTCTCAAGTTCTTTAATGGCTTCTTCAAACGAGATGTTCTTCATTTTTCCTTCCCGCCGGAGGCCTCAACGCATTCCACCCGGCTTGTGACACAACCGTCCGCGAATTTTGTCCGAAGAGAATCTCCCTCTTCCAGCTGATGCGCTTTCCGGATAACTTTTGTCCCGCTGAACGTAATGCTGTAGCCCCGCTCCAGAACCGCCAAAGGACTTAATATCCTGAGTTTCCCGGCGCATGACGCAAGATCTCTCTCTCTTAACTCCATCAGATGGGCCATCCCGGAGGAGGCCGCTTTCACGAGATCGTCCACTTCCTGTCGTTTTCGCAAAAATACATTTATCGGCGCGCGAAGAACATACGCATCCCGAAGCGCCGCGGCCGATCTTTCCAGTAAATCCATTTTATTTTTCACGGCAAGATACAACCGGCTGCGGTATTCATTTATTCGCGCGACAAACTCGCCCCGCAAGGGAACAACAAGTTCCGCCGCGGCTGACGGGGTCGGTGCGCGAAGGTCTGCGACGAAATCGGATATAGTGAAATCCGTTTCGTGCCCCACGGCGCTGACAACAGGAATCTCCGAATCATGTATCGCGCGCGCAACTATCTCTTCGTTAAACGGCCAGAGATCCTCAAGGCTTCCCCCTCCCCGGCCGACAATAATAACATCAACGGGATGTTCGTTGTCTTTTCCCGCTTTTCTGATATTCCTATTAAACTCGTTAAGTTCTTCTATGGCTCGGGCAATCTCATGCTTTGCTTCGTCGCCCTGCACCCTGACCGGGCATATCAGTATCTCTATATTCGCGAAACGCCGGCGCGCTACCTCCAGAATATCCCTTATGGCGGCGCCTGTCGGAGAGGTTACCACCCCTACCCGCATCGGCAAAAAGGGAAGTTCTTTTTTATGTTCCGGATCGAACAAACCCTCTTCGTTAAGTTTCTTTTTCAGCTGTTCAAATGCCAGCTGTAGAGCGCCTTTTCCGTGGGGCTCAAGCCGATCAACATATAGCTGATACTGCCCTCGTTTATCATAAACACTTACCCGTCCGCGGCATAAAAGGCGCAGTCCGTTTTCAACGCGAAACGCGGAACGGGAAGAATTGTTTCTGAATAAAACACAATTCAAAAGGCTTTTTTCGTCTTTCAGGCTGAAATACGCATGCCCGAGCGACGAAACGGTAAAATTAGAAACCTCGCCTTCAACCCAGACTTCCGGAAAAGAACCCTCCAGTGCGCCTCGGATATCTTTCGTCAGCTGGGTAACAGTATAAACTTTCACGTTATTTTCAGCCCTTTTCCTGAACTCTCTTGATAGATGAGGCCTTGCCGGTTTTGTCATCTATCTCAACGATTACACCGTGCATTTGCACGTCATTCTCCGCCATTTCAAACCGCACCGGCAGCTGAGTGAGAAACCTTTCCAAAATACCTTCTTTTTTCCGCCCTATTACTGAATCATACGGCCCTGTCATGCCGCAATCGGTTATGTAAGCAGTGCCTTTGGGTAATATTTTTTCATCGGCCGTTTGGATATGCGTGTGCGTTCCTATCACGGCGCTGACCAAACCGTCAAGATACCATCCCATCGCGACTTTCTCGCTGGTCGCTTCGGCATGCAAGTCAACTATGATTACGGGTGTTACCCGACGGAGCGTTTCCGCTGTTTCCCGCGTTTTTATGAAAGGACATTCCACCGCTTCCATGAACACGCGGCCCACTGTATTGATAATGCCCACCTTGGCGCCGCTCTTAAGCTCCAAAACCGTTAATCCCCTGCCGGGAACCCCGACCGGATAGTTCAGCGGACGTATCACCCTGTCGGTGTTCCCCAGAAAATCATATATCTCTCTTTTTTTCCAAATATGATCCCCGGAAGTCAGAACATCCACTCCGCTTTCAAACATCTCTTCCGCTATTCGCGGTGTAATACCGCTCCCGCCGGCGGCATTCTCACCGTTGGCGATTACGGCATCCAGCCCTTCCCGCTTCCTGAAGTCATGCAGAATCTTTCTTAAAATAGCCCTCCCGGGCCTTCCCACGATATCACCGATAAATAATATTTTCATGATTTTCCTTGTTTCTTGCCCGACGCGTGCTACTTCGCGTATTCAATAGACCTTATTTCCCGGATAACCACGACCTTTATCTGTCCCGGGTATTGCAGTCCTTCTTCTATTTTTTTCTTTATTTCATGCGCCATTACCGCCGCGCTCGCGTCATCTATCTTTTCCGGCTGAACGATAATGCGTATCTCGCGGCCGGCCTGGATAGCATATGTTTTTTCCACGCCGTCAAATTCATTGGCTATCGCCTCTAAATTCTCCAGTCGTCTTATATAATGTTCCAGTGTCTCTCTTCGCGCCCCGGGCCGCCCCGCGCTTATCGCGTCTGCCGCTTGAGCAAGAACCGCAAGAAGCGTTTTGGGCTCTACATCCGCGTGATGCGCCTCAATAGCATGCGCCACTATCTCGGGTTCTCCATATTTTCTTGCCAGCTCCGCGCCCAGAACAGCATGGCTTCCCTCTATTTCATGAGAAAGGGCTTTGCCTATATCGTGCAGCATGCCGATACGCTTGGCGAGATCTATATCCAAACGCAACTCTCCCGCCATTGTCGCCATAAGATACGCCGTTTCCCGGGAATGCTGTAGAACATTCTGCCCGTAACTGGTCCTAAACTTCAGCCTTCCGAGAAGTTTTACGAGTTCCGCATGCACTCCGTGTATTCCGACATCCAGAAGGGTGTTCTCTCCCTCTTCTTTTATTGTCGCTTCCATTTCTTTTTTTACTTTCTCGACCACTTCTTCTATGCGGCCGGGGTGAATCCTTCCGTCTTCTATCAGCCTTTCCAAAGATATCCTTGCTATTTCCCTACGGAATTTATCAAAACCCGAAATTATTACGGCTTCCGGGGTATCGTCTATTATGATATCCACCCCTGTTGCCATTTCCAGAGCGCGGATATTCCGGCCTTCTCTTCCTATTATCCTTCCCTTCATCTCCTCCGAAGGAAGATTCACTACGCTCACTGTTGTATCCATCGTATGGTCCACCGCGCATTTCTGGATGGCAAGTCCCACTATCTTGCGCGCTTCTCTGTCGGCTTTGTCTCTGGTTTCTTCCTGAACCTTCTTAATGGTGTACGCGGCATCTTTGCGGGCTTCCGCTTCCATCTTATGGACCAGCAGATTCTTGGCCTGTTCTTTGGTCATTCCGGATATTTCCTGCAGCCGATTTTTTTCTTCCTGCAGAAGCTTCTCCACTTCTTCCTGCTTGCGAGCGGCCTCCTCATATTTTTCCTTCACCGCTTGTTCGCTTTTTTCTACATCTTTCTCTTTCCGTTCTATATACCCGACTTTCCTGTCAACATTCTCCTCTTTCTGCAGAAGCCGTTTTTCCATGGCCATGAGTTCTTTGCGCCGCTCTTTTGATTCTTCTTCAAACTCAAGTCTCATTTTAAGTGAAAGATCTTTAGCCTCGAGCAGCGATTCTCTCTTCCTCCGCTCGGCTTCCACCTTTGATTCATTTATTATGTTTTTAGCTCTTTCTTCGGCGTGTTTGATTTTCATCTTGGCCGTGTATTTTCTCAATACGTAGCCAAACAGAAAGAAAAAAACGCCTCCGATCATCGCGAATGCCGGATAGGTTAACACGTTGGTTTTTTCCATATATATCCCCCTTTTTTACAAAGGCGTCATGGGCTGACGGAGTGTGCGTGCAGGAAAACGAGACCTTCTGAACGGAATCAATCGGTAATAACCCGGCACACGGACCGGTCATTAGAATTCGATGGCAGGGAATCCACTACCTGGAAACGAAAAGCCAACCCGACAGTTTTTGATGTAGTCAACTCTTCTTTGGCGAGAAACCTGTCATAATAGCCTTTTCCTCTTCCCAAGCGCATGTTTTTCATGTCGTATGCTATCGCCGGTACTATGACAAGATCTATCTCCTCCAAAGGCACTGTTCTGGCAAGACCGTCTTTCGGAATGTATATTCCAAAGGGACCTTTTTCCAGGTTTTTTCCTACCGTAAGTTCAGAAGCTATTATCTCACGACGATCTCCTGTAATATAAGGGACCGCCACTCTTTTCCCGCGTCTCAATGCCTCTTCGTTGAAATATCGTGTATCCACCTCATGAGGCAAAGAAACATATGACATCACCGTCTTTGAGCTCTTAAAATCCCCGCTTGAAAGGAGCTTCTCTTGTATTCTTCTGCTCTTTTCTTCGCGCAGGGAAATATCCTGGCTCCGCAGACGCCTTATGATCTCCTTTCTTACTTCCTCTTTTCTCTCTTTTACGTCTTTTGAACGTTCTTTCATAGCATTATACACCAATAGCAGGAATATGCATATTATTTTTCAGATTACACAACAAGATCGTTTTGCCCAACATAACTTCTTGCTAATAAACAAGTTACGATGCGGTCCCCTTTTTCTCCGTTCTGGCGTGATAATCTGCAATCGCCTTCTTCAGGGCATCCACGGCAAGGACCGAACAATGAACTTTGGGCGCTGGTAAACCGCCAAGGGCCTTGACTATCTCGCTGTTGGACAACTTTTCGGCTTCTTTAACGTTTTTTCCCTTTACCATTTCCGTTAATATGGAACTGGTTGCTATCGCCGCCCCGCAACCAAAGGTCTTGAACTTAGCGTCGGTTATTATACCCGCGCCGTCAACCCTGATATACAGTTCCATTATATCCCCACAGACAGGATTACCCACCTTCCCTTTTCCGCTGGGATTCTTGATCTCCCCCACATTCCTGGGATTCTTGAAATGGTCCATTACTTTGTCCGTATATGCTTTCATGACTTTATTCCTCTTCCTTGTATAAAGGGCTCATTTTCCGTAACCTTTCAATGACAGGAAGAAGCTTTTCCATGACATAGTCAATATCTTCTTCCGTGTTAAATATTCCCAACGAAAACCTGACCGACCCTTGCGCAAAGACCGGTTCAACACCCATGCTCATCAGCACGTGGGAAGCCTGCAGACTGCCCGAGGTGCAGGCAGAACCGGTAGAAACAGCGATCCCTTCCAGGTCAAGGCTCAGTATGACGGATTCTCCTTCAAGATAATCAAAGCTGATATTTACTGTATTGGGCGTCCGTTTTTCGGGGTGGCCGTTCAATCGGGTATGTTTTATTTTATCGCTTATACGATCATGCAGCATATCCCTGAGTTTTTTCACCTCGGCATATTCGGCGATTCCTTTTTCAGCCGCTATTTCACAGACCTTCCCGAAACCAACAATAGCGGGAACGTTCTCCGTCCCTGGCCTGAGAGCCCTTTCATGGTGTCCGCCCTGCATGCAGGAACGGATCGCGGTGCCTTTCTTTATATACAGCGCGCCGATTCCTTTCGGACCGTTGATCTTGTGCGCCGACATCGTGACGAGATGCGCGCCGGACTTTTTAACATCAAAAGGTATTTTTCCGATAAATTGCGCGGCGTCAGTATGAAAAACAACTCCTTTTTCGGCGGCTATGGCTCCAATCTCTTCGGTCGGCATGATTGTTCCGGTTTCATTATTCGCAGCCATGATGCTTATAAGAATAGTATCTCCGCCAATACTGTCACGAAGCTCATCCAGATCAATAATCCCGTATTTGTCAACCCCCAGATATGTTACGCGACACCCCTGTTTTTCAAGATATTTGCAGGTATTAAGCACGGCAAGATGCTCTACAGAGGAAGTTATTATATGCCGGCCCTTGTCTCCAAGCGCCACTACCGTTCCTTTTATCGCGAGGTTATCGGACTCCGTCCCCCCCGAAGTGAATATAATCTCTTCCGCCGAACCGGCTTTTATAAGCGCGGCCACTTTCCCTCGGGCCTCTTCCAGATGCTTTCTGGCTTCTCTCCCGAACGAATGAATGCTCGATGCGTTACCGTATATACGCCCGTAAAACGGCGTCATGGCTTCTACAACCTCGGGACGAACCCTTGTTGTAGCGTTATTGTCCAAATAAACCATTTTCATAAATAATCCTCATCTTTTAAATCCAAATGACAAAGCACAAAATCCAAAATAAATTCAAAATCTCAAATTCAAATAACAAAACTTTAGATCTTGTTTGGTCTTGTTTTGTGCTTTGATATTTGTGCTCATTTTGTGCTTTGAATTTTGTCATTTGACATTACTTTCCTCTTTGACCTTTTTATCTGTTTTGGCGGCAAGTTTAGCGGCGCGTTCAGCCATCCCGCGCAAAGAAAACCGCGCGAGCGTTTCCTCTATTTGCCTGGCCACTTCGCCCCACACCTCTCTGGAAACGCAGCTCTCGGCTTTAGAGCACATCACTTCTTTTCTCTTGCCGGAAGAAAAACACCTTCCGGGGAATATGCCCTCTTCCAGCGCCATTACAATATCGTATACGCTTACTTCAGAAGGGTCTCTGGCAAGTAAATATCCCCCCTTGGGCCCGCGGACACTTTTCACTAGACCGCGAACTCTGAGCCTGTTAAATATCTGCTCCAGATAATCGCTCGAAAGCCCTTCTTTGCGTGATACACTCCCGACGGAAAGCGCCTCCCCGCGGTCGTATACCATCGCCAGATTAATAAGAGCTCTTACCCCATATGAGGATTTTGTTGTCAGGCGCATCTTCTTCTCCGTTTGTTCTGCTTATACGGCTTCTACTCTATCAATTTCCGGAATTTCTTTTTTTAGAGTGTCTTCCACGAAAGACTTAAGAGTCATCTGGCTCATCGGACAACTCCGGCAGGCCCCGGTAAGCCGCACTTTCACGACCCCTTTTTCAACCGAGACAAACTCAATATCCCCGCCGTCTCTCTGAAGAAAAGGCCTTAATTTTTCTACTTCTTTTTTAACCTTATCTTCCATTTTTCCTCCTTTGATTTTCAATTATGTATGGGCGAATAATCATTCGCCCTTCCGCCCTCTATCCCTAATCTCGTCCCCCGCGGAAAGAGAAAATAGCATTCGTATGGGCGAATAACATTCGCCCTTCCGCCCTCTACCCCTAATCTCGTCCCCCGCGGAAAGAGAAAATAGCATTCGCAAGGGCGAATGTTATTCGCCCGTACGTTTTTTATTTCTCCACCCTTGTCGCAAGCCGATACTACTATACCCGACCAAAAAAGTCAAGTAAAATGCTTTCGGACAGCTTGCCCTTAATATCCATTAATGTTATAATCTCCGAAATATCAATGGATACAGCTCATGAAAGATAAAAAAACTATGGATAAGCTACGCGTAGCCGTTATTGGGGCAGGGCATCTGGGAACTTTTCACACCAAAGTATATGCCGCAATTGCGAAAAAATCCAGGATCACGCTTGTCGGCGTCTGTGACGTAAAAAAAGACATAGCCAAAGAAGTTGCCCGGAAATACGGCACACGCTACTTTACCGATTACCATGACCTTATCGGCAAAGTGGATGCTGTCAGCATAGTCGTGCCGACCATAATGCATTATGCCGTCGCGAAAGATTTTCTGAAAGCCGGAATACATGTTCTGATAGAAAAACCAATCACAAAAACCCTCCGAGAAGCTGACGAGCTTATCAAGCTGGCTAAAACTAAAAAACTTATCCTGCAGGTGGGCCATATAGAAAGATTTAATTCCGCCATCCGCGCGGTTGAACCCCTTCTGCGCAAACCCAGATTCATAGAGTGTCAGAGACTGGGCTCCACCAAAAAGAAAAAACGCATCAAAGACGTTGGCGTGGTGCTTGATCTGATGATCCACGATATAGACATTATTCTCGGTCTCGTGAATTCCAAGGTTAAGGACATTGAAGCCGTGGGTATAAGCACCGTCTCCGACCATGAGGATCTCGCCAACGTGCGCCTCACGTTTCAGAACAACGTGATAGCGGATATCACAGCCAGCCGCGTGACTAAAGAAGAAACCCGCAAGATACGCATCTTTCAGGAGCAATCATATATAGTTCTTGATTTCCTGCATCAGGAAGCGCTCATTTTCAATAAATCCCCGAAAAAACTCAGTAAAGAGAAGGTCCGAATCAGAAAAAAAGAGCCTCTTAAGGTCGAGTTACGGTCTTTTATTGATTGCGTCCGGAATAAGAAAAAACCCATCGTTTCCGGACAGGAAGGCAGACAGGCGCTCGAAGTCGCCCTCAGTATACTCGAAAAGATTAACAAGAACCGGGCGTCCTCGTGAGAGTCCTCGCATAGTCATTCATTCAATGGACAAAAATATTCTTATTGTAGCTGGTGAGGTTTCCGGCGACACGCGCGCCGGGGAACTTCTTTCCGAACTCAAGACGCTCACCCCGGGTGTTCATTTCTGGGGCATCGGCGGCGACCGCATGAAAGATCAGAATGCGGAACTCGTGGAGCACATACGCAACTTTTCAATTGTGGGCGTATCAGAAGCTATCCAAAAACTCCCTAAAATCCACAGACAGTATAAAAATATCATCGGTCATATATTGAAAAGAAAGCCTCATTTGGCAATTCTCGTTGATTATCCGGGTTTTAATCTGCGTCTGGCCGGGTTTTTGCATCGCAGGGGTATTCCCGTTGTCTATTATATAATTCCACAGGTCTGGGCATGGGGTGCGGGAAGAATAAAAAAATTGAGGCGTTTCACCGACAAGACACTTGTTCTGTTTGATTTTGAAAAGACCCTTCTCTCGCATAGCGGCGTGGATTGTGAATTCGTGGGACACCCTCTCCTTGATAACGTCCCCGACAGCGCGGAAGATACTCCGCATTCGGCGAATCGCAACGGCTTTACTATCGCGCTGCTTCCGGGGAGTCGAAAATCGGAGATAACGAACATGCTCCCCGTAATGCTTTCGGCAGCGAGAAAAATACGCGCGCGCCGAAAAAACGTCCGTTTTGTTCTCGCGGAAAATTCAAATGTAGAAAAAGATTTATACGATTCCATTCTTGACGGTTTCGGAGACCTTGACGTTTCCCGTCTCACCGATAACACTTTCGCAGCTCTCGCGCAATGCGAAATTGCCATCGTCACATCCGGCACAGCCACGCTTGAGACGGCCATCTTTGAAAAACCAATGGTGATCGCATACCGGGCGGCTTACCTGACGTATATTTTGTTCCGTTTATTTGCCAAAGTTTCTTCCATCGGGCTGGTCAACATAATAGCGGGAAAAGAAATCGTACCTGAACTGATCCAAAACGCATTTACGCCGGAGAAACTTTCCGAAAAAGTGCTGGCCCTAATGAAAGATGAGCCGCAGCTCCAAGCCATGAAAGACGCGTTGAGAAAGGTTAAAAGTTCTCTCGGAGAGAAAGGCGCGTCACATCGCGCCGCCGAAGCGGTGCACCGGTTTATGCAAGAGCGGGGGATTTAAAGAGTGAGAATAATAATCGTAGGGGCGGGCCTTGTGCCCGCCCGAAACGGGGCGGCGGGCACCCACAAGGGGTGCCCCTACATTACCTCAACAACCAATCCGGCGGCGTCCGCCGCTTTTAATGATCTCGCTTTATCCACGAAAAACATGCGGCCGTTTTCTATGGCGAGCGCGCTGAATTTGTTCCGAACAAGGCCGGCTATCGTCTCCGGACCCACCGTCGGAACGTCCCATCTCATGTCTTGGTTTGGACGGCTCACTTTCACCATTACACACCCATCTCCGGCGATCTCATGAGCTCTCGTGATCGTGGCATCGGTTCCTTCCATGGCCTCAACGGCAACGATCGTGCCGTTCTTGACGACCACCGTCTGTCCGATATCCATACCGGCCAGTTTTCTGGCAGTATTCCATCCCAGAACGATATCCGTTTTCATGCGTTCATCCGGAACCATCGCTGTTAATACGCCTTTTTTGGGCAAAAGATGCGCAAGATACTCCATGCCGCTTATTACTTCAATGCCAATCTTCCCGAGGTGTTTCGTGATCTCCTCCAAAATGGAATAATCTTTTTTATCCCTCAGCTTTTCAAGATACTCTTTACCTTCCTTATCATACGATTCATTCTTGTATATGATATTCTTGGGCACTTTCCCCACAAGAGCCAGACGGCGGATCCTTTCCTTGACCAGAAAAAACGCGAATTTCTTATACTCCCCCACGTCCATCTGATACAGTTTGTCGGATTCCTTCTCAAGAAGAGGCGAGGCCTGGCCGCGAATGGCGAACACAACCACTTTCTGTCCATCGCTCCGGGCCGCCCTTATAAACTCCAGAGGCAAGAGGCCCCCACCTGCTATTAATCCGACTTTTTTCATGAATGTCTGTTAAGGTTGTTTCACTTTATTTTTATCAATGATACTGAACATGAGATCCGCCTCACAAACAACCTTATCTAGCACGGAGGCCTTCCCGTGTATCTGAACGATATTCGACCGAACAATTTTTGTCACCTCCGCGTGAAGAACAAGCTGGTCGCCCGGAACCACGGGCTTTCTGAATTTCGCATTGTCGATTGTCATGAAAAAAGCCAGCACTTCCTTGCCCTTCTCGCTGACAAGAGCAAGAATGCCGCCTGTCTGCGCAAGGGCTTCTATTATGAGAACTCCCGGCATGATCGGATGCCCTGGAAAATGCCCCTGAAAAAAAGACTCATTTATAGTGACATTTTTAACCGCTTTTATCCATTCTCTTTCCTTGTAGTCCACAACCTTGTCCACCAAGAGAAATGGGTGTCTGTGCGGCAACAATTTCATAATCTTCGTAATATCCATCGTCTTGGCGCTCATGTTTGTCTCCTCCCTTGCAACACTGAATCACTGAAACTTCTGAGAACACTGAACTCAGTGTCCTCTGTTCTCTTCAGTGTCCTCTGTGCTGCAGTTCTTAACATACTTTTCGTATATTCTCTTTACCATTTCAGCGTTAAGTGCATGTCCCGATCTTTCCGCCATCACTTTGCCTATAATCGGCCGCGCCAGCATGTAAAGATCTCCCACGAGATCAAGTATTTTATGCCGCACCGGTTCATCCGGAAAACGCATGCGTGTTCCAACCGGGCCGTCTTCGTCCAAAACCAGCGTGTTCTCAAGAGTAGCTCCGGCTCCCAGACCGGCCTTCAAGAGAGCCTCTGCTTCTTTTTTGAGGCAAAATGTCCTTGCCGGCGCAATCTCCTTCTCAAACGAACGCCGATCCAGATCTACCTCAAAAACCGTTTTGCCTACACAGGCAACATCATAATCTATCAGATAAGAAACCCTGAAAACATCATGAGGAAAAATGCGAAGAGAACTGTTGCCCTCTTTTATTATTTCCGGTTCCGTTATCTTTATCTCGCGCCGCGAAACGCCCTGCTCCGTGATACCGGAGTTTTTCAGCGGTTTCAAAAAACCCATGGCGCTGCCGTCCATTGCCGGAAGCTCCATCGCGTCAATCTCTACAAGAATGTTGTCAACGCCGAGTCCCCACAGAGCGGCAAGAAAATGTTCCACCGTATGTAGCTGGCGTTGTCCAGACCCAATCGTGCTTCTTCTCTCGCCTCCGGCTGATACCTCGGCGCCGCTGAGTACAAGAATAGGATTCCCCGAGATATCCGTTCTTTTAAAAACTATACCGCTGTCCGGTTCGGCAGGCAGACAAACCATGTTGACTGTTTGCCCTGTCTGGAGAGCCATCCCGGAAAAACATGTTTTTTTTCCGATGGTTTTTTGGTATTCTGGCACCGCAATCAATATCCTTACTTCTTGCTGTTAAGTTGTTTGACAACTATATCCGTAAGGTCAAAATCCTCTTTTGCATACATGATATTTCTGGAATCAAAGACATAGTCGTATCCCTCTTTCTTTCCAATCTCCGAGACCACGCCCTGTATCTCCTCAACCACCTCACGAAACATATTGTTGTTTTTGTCCAGAAGTTCCTGTCGCGTATCTCTGTCAAACTCCTGAAGCTTTACCACCATAATGTCTATCTCGGTCTGTTGTTGGCTTCGGGCGTCCTCGTTGAGAAGCTCCGCTTTATCTCTCAATTTGGTTATCTGTTCTATTTTTGCCGTGCGCTCTTTCTGCCGCGCATCCCGCAGACCGTTTAATTCAGTTTCAAGATTTTTCGCGCGTTCGTATTCATGAAATGCGCGCCTGAGATCCACATAGCTCACCTTGATTTCTTTCGCGTATCCTGCGGATGCGGCAAGAACCAATACCGCAAAACCCACCGCACACCACATTACCAATTTTCCGCTTATCCTGACCATCTGCCCTCCCATATTTGCCAAGTGTATTTTGAGACCGTTGAGAAACCCTTTTTATGTCATCCTGAGGCGAAGCCGAAGGATCTGATGAAATAGATTCTTCGGCCCTTTCAGGTCCTCAGAATGACAGACGACACCCTTTTCCAACAGTCTCACTTTAAAAACCATGACTTACGCTAAAGTAGAACTGGCCCTCTTTTTTATCTCCGTGATTCTCGCTGAGCGGATACCCATAATCCAGTTTCACCGGCCCGATGGGTGTTTTTACCCTGACTCCGGCTCCGAAGCCCATCTTGTAACCTTCCCCGCCGCCGGATGTCTTGAAGAGATCCCCGGGTTTTTGCATTACGTTTCCTATATCATAAAAAACCGCGCCTTTCAAAAGATCTTTAAACAGAGGAAAGGTCACTTCGGCGTTTCCTATGGCCAGCGCGTTACCACCGATAAAAAGAGCGGCCGAATCCCTTGGGCCGACTGCTCTTTCCTTGTATCCTCTTATCGTTGCCGCTCCTCCCGCGAAAAACCGCTCATAAACAGGAACATCCTCCGTACCGGCATAACTCGATGCAAGACCGAAGCGAGCCTTCAACTCCAGAACGATACCCTCAAATATACTGTAATAAAAACTTGAGTGAATATATCCTTTCACGAAAGCCCTGTTACCTCCGATGAAACCGCCTGCATTTTCCAGAGACATGCCTGAAATCCATCCTTGTGAGGGAGAATATTTGTTGTTTCTTGTATCATACCTCAGGTCCCACGTGAGACGGCTCAGGGTATTCGTGCCTAACTCAGCCTTGAGCCCCTCACTCGCGTCACCCGGAATATCCGATATCTTAACCTCTTCAAGGTTATAAACGAGGCCTGTAGACAACTCATCGGTTAGTTCCTTGCCCAACCTGGCAGAACCTCCAAAACGCATTTCATTGTAATCATAGCCGGAAAGACCGTACTTCTTGTGTTCCTGACGGTATAAATCGGCCCCGAACAAGAGAGGATAATCCAACACCCATGGATCTGTCCAGCTCAGAAAATAGTTCGTCCTAGCGCTTCCTATCTCTCCACGTACCGTAAGGTCCTGTCCGGCACCGGTAAACGTGGGGAAATCCATGGCATCAAAGTTTCTCTGCCTGATCTGAACAAATCCGATAAAAGCATCAATAGAACTGTAACCGCCGCCGAACGACAATTCCCCTGTTTTTGTCTCTTTTACCGTGACATTCAGGTCATTGACGTCTTTCCTGTCAGTCGGCGTGGTTTCAAAATAAACATCTTCAAAAAAGCCGAGGTTATAAATACGTTCCTTACTGCGTTTAAGTTTTTTTCCGTCATACTTTGCGCCCGGATACACTCTGAGTGCTCTGCGTATTATCTTGTCTTTGGTTTTAGTATTCCCTATCACGTTAATCCGACCCACGTAAATCTCGTCGTGCGACTGAATATCGTAAATAAGATCCATCCTATCCGTGGACGAATTATACTTGTGCCGCAACCCGATATCGGCGTCCATGTATCCCTTGTCGTAATAAAATGCCCTTATGTTATCTACGTCCCCTTTTATTTTCTGAAAATCAAACGCCGTGCCGGACTTTATTTTTATCTGTTCGCGTATCTCGTTTTCAGGAAACGCCAGGTTCCCAATAACACTTATTTCGCCCACCGTATATTCCTTGCCCTCGTCCACCAAAATCGTCAGGTGTATATCCTGCCCGTCAGGCGAATATTCCACGGTGCTGTCCACCCGCACGTCAAGAAACCCCTTACTCCTGTAAACAGTTGCTATTCTATCAAGATCAGTCTGGAATTTTTCTTCATCAAAAGCGCCTTTTCGAATGAACCACCATTCGGTCTTAGTCGCCATGTATTTCTCTATCTCGCTGGATGCCAAATTCTCGTTTCCTTCAATCTTTATGGACCGTATTTTGAGAGATTGCCCCTCGTTTACGAGAAATACAACCGTAACGCCTTCAGTGTCGGGTTTTGTTTCTATTTCATAATCAACTCCGACTTTACTGTACCCTTCTTCAACATAACGAATCTTAATCGCGTTGACATCCTGAGAAAGCAGATTGAAATCAAGCAGCGTTCCTTCCTTCACGGACAATTCCTGAGATAGACGCGGGCTTTTTATACGCACATTGCCTCGAAATTCTATTTTTTCCACAATCGGTTTTTCAACCACGACAAAAGTTACTATCACACCTTCGGCATGTACCTCTGTCTCCACAAACACATCGCTGAAATAACCCGTAGCATAAAGGCGTTTCAATTCCTTGTTAAGCGCGCTTTCCAGAAAAATATCACCCGGCTTGAGCTTCAACTTGTTAATAATAGTGGTCGTTGACACTGACTTGTTGCCTTTTATCTGAACGGTACTTATGCGTTTGCTCGTTTCTGTAACTGTTTCCTGACCTGTAACGGTATCCTGCTCCGGCTGAGCAGAAGCAGAATACGAAAACAAAAAAACCATCACCAGAACAAACCCGGATAAAAACACTTTTTTCATTAAAACCCTTCCTCCTCTTCAGTCGTGGACAGGTTACTAAATCTTGTAAATTCCGGCAAAAAGGTGAGTTTAAGCGTTCCTACTGGACCATGCCTCTGCTTAGCCAGGATTACTTCCGCTATGCCCTTATTCTCTTCGGTGGGGTTGTAGTATTCTTCACGAAGAAGCAACATGACCACGTCAGCGTCCTGTTCAATCGCGCCGGATTCTCTGAGATCCGAAAGCATCGGACGATGATCGGCCCGCTGTTCCACGGCCCGGGAAAGCTGGCTTACCGCGATAATGGGAATATCCAGTTCCCTAGCCAAGGCTTTCATGGACCGGGATATCTCAGATATCTCCTGCTGTCTATTCTCAGCCCTGGACGAGCCCCTCATCAACTGCAGATAATCGATTACCAAAAGCTGTATATCGTGCCTGGCCTTTAATCTTCTGGCCTTGGCCCGCAGCTCAAGCGCCGATATGCCCGGAGTATCGTCTATGAATATGGGCGATTCCGAAAGCTTTCCGGCCGCCGACACAAGTTTCGGCCAGTCCGTTTGTGAGAAAAATCCCGTTCTCACCCTGTGCGCGTTGACGCCTGCTATGGAACAAAGCATTCTCTGCGCAAGCTGGTCTTTTGACATTTCAAGGCTGAAATACGCGCATGGTTTTTTCTGCACGACACCCGCATGCTCAAGCATGGAAATCGCCAAAGCGCTTTTTCCCATTGAAGGCCGCCCGGCAAGCACTATAAGGTCTGACTTTTGAAGACCGGCGGTTTTAGCATCCAGATCATGAAAACCTGAGGGAATACCGGTGATGTTTTCTTTCCGCTGATAAAGGCGATCTATCGTCTCAATGCTTTCCTTGACGATATCCTTCATCTCGAAAATCCGCATTTCCCTTCTCTGGTTGGAAGTTATATCAAATATCAGTTTTTCGGACCTGTCCAGCAGTTCTTCCACCTCACTGGATGGCTCAAACCCTTCTGACACGATCTGTGTCGCGGTGCTGATCAGGCGGCGCAAGAGGTGTTTTTCCCGGACAATCTTGGCATAATGTTCCACATTCGCCGAGGTCGGGATACTGTTGGCAAGTCCCGTAACATAGGCAGCCCCGCCGATCTTGTCCAGTATGTTTTTACGTCTCAGCTCTTCAATGAGAGTAACCAGATCAACGGCTTCGTTGTTGTCGTAAAGTTTTACAATGGCCTGGAAAACTTGCTTATTGGGTTCGGAATAGAACGCGAGCGCGTCCAGTCCTTCTATGGATTTGGATATTGCTTCCCTGTCAAGCAGCATCGAGCCTAAAACTGCATTTTCGGCTTCGATATTTTGCGGGGGTATTTTTTCGAGTAAAGTCTTCGGCATCATTTCGCCACGGCTTCAGGAGAAAACCGCTACTTTTTAACGACCCATACTCTTAGCTGGGCCTTAACTTCAGGATGTAAGCGGACCTCAACGTTATAGACGCCAAGCGTCTTTATCGTCTCTTGCAGAATAATCTTTTTCTTGTCAATCTCTATTCCTTCGACCCGTAGTCCCTCGGCTATCATCTCGGACGTGACGGTTCCGAAAAGTTTGTCGCCTTCTCCGACTTCAACGGAAATAGTGCAGGAGGCCTCTGCGATTTTCTCAAGAAGCTGTTCGCTTCCCTTTTTCAGGCGCTTTTCTTTACGTTCGGCGCCGTGTTTTTCTACTTCAAGTAGATGAAGAGCCGACTTCGTGGCTTGCACAGCTAATGCCCTCGGTATCAGATAATTCCTGGCATAACCGTCTTTTACTTTCGCTTCATCCCCGGCGTTGCCTAAACCCTCTATTTTTTGTTTCAGAATTACTTTCATGTTCATTTCCTCGTCCGCGGGCGTTTACGCGGCAAACCTTCTTTAATCTTTACAAACGGCAAAAGAGCTGCTATACGCGCTCTTTTTATAGCATTAGCGACCATGCGCTGGTGCTTGGCGCAATTCCCGGTAATTCGAGAGGCAATAATTCTGCCCCTGTCGGAAACGAACTTCCCCAAAAAATCGGCATCTCTGTAGTCCACCGCTTTTGTTTTAGTTCTACACAAACGGCACGGCCTCTTTTTGAACACCATCTTCGACCGCCCCGACTCTTTCGACTCTCCCGTTCGTCCCGTTTCCGGACGTCCCTGCTGTCTTACGGTTTTCTTCTTCACTTTCCTCCCTCAAAAGGGGACTTCATCCGTCCCCGTCTCATTATCCACGTCTATTGATGCAACTTTGTTATTTTCCGCGCCGGTTTGGACCGCGCTCCTCGCCGGTTGCTTGGAAGCATCCCCGCGTCCACCCAGAAACTGCACGGACACGGCTACAACATCCATTGAACTTCTTTTTTGTCCGTCCTGAGCTTCCCACGTACGCGATTTCAGCCGCCCTTCGACCAGAACGGGCCTTCCCTTCGACAGATACTCGCCGCAAACCTCCGCCATTTTCCCCCAGACAACCACACGGATAAAAGAAACATCTTCTTTCTTTTCCCCGTTACTGTCTTTATACGCGCGGTTCACGGCTACCGTGAAATTGGCGACAGCCGACCCGCTTGGGACATAGCGCAGTTCGGGATCTCTTGTCAGATTCCCCATCAAAAACACTTTATTCAAGCTTGCTGCCATTGCCACTTCCCCCTCGAGTCATCCGTTGTGCCCAAAACAAGGCACACCTATGCCTACTATTATTTGCCTGTATTTATCAGGGCCCGCAGTATATCCGTATTTATGCGAAATTGTTTCGTCATTTGCTCTACGGATTTAGGCGGAGCGGTGAACGCGACTTCATAGTAGATGCCTGCTTGCTTCTTTTTGATAGGATACGCAAGCGGTTTTTTCCCCACTACGTTATCTTTCACGACATTTCCGGAATTATCTTTAATAACCGCGGTTATGCCGTTCTTCATCTCATCCATCGCGTCCTGTTTTTCAGGAACGATGATGAACAGGGCTTCATATGATTTTAGCTTTTCCATTTTTAGACACCAATTTTACTTTTTAGATACTAACACACATTACACGCTTTATCAAGGTTATTCACTTTAACCATTACAACGGCTCATGGCCGTTTTTACGCCTTCTGCAAGCCATATCTCGATACATGATACCGCCTTACACAGGGCCTCTTTTAAAACGGCTCTTTCCCGTCGCGGAAAAACCGATAAAACATACGCCGACATGTTCCCCTCAGCCGGGGTATTTGATCCGACACCTATGCGCAATCTGGCAAAATTCGGACCTATCCTTTCAATTATCGACTCCAGTCCGTTATGCCCTCCGGCAGACCCCTTTTCCCGCAACCGTATGTCCCCAAGGGACAAGTTAAAATCATCACTTATTACCAACAGGTCATGGGAATCATCAAGACGGGAAGAACAAACTGCTTCTACGGCTCCGCCCGAAAGATTCATGTATGTCAGGGGCCTGAAGAGCAGCACCTCTTCCCCTTGTATACGACCAACCGCATACTCTCCGCCGTATCCTTTTTTGCCAATCCTCAACCGGTGATCATTCGCAAGAACTTTTACAGCCATGAACCCCGCGTTATGCCGCGTGTTCCTGTGTCTCAACCCCGGATTTCCCAGTCCTATTACGATTTTCATATCGGGATACTACTTTTTCTCCTTCGCTTCGCCCGAGGAAGTCTTCGGAGGCGTCTCCGCTTCTGTTTCTCCGGCTTCGTCCTCTTCCTTCTTGCCTTTCTTAATTACCTCGGGTTCTCCCGATTCCTCGGCGGGAGCTTCTTCCGGCTCTTCCTCCACATGAGGAGGACTTACCGACACCACCACCTGTTCTATATCGTCAAGAATCGTCACATTCTGGGAAAGCTCCAGGTCTTTGACGTGAATGGCATCGCCTATACGAAGCTTTTCAACGTGAACATTAATGTGTTCCGGTATCTCCGTCGGCAAACACTCAACTTCCAGTTCCCAGATGATCTGCGTCAGCACCCCTTCGTCTTCCTCAACTCCGACGGCTGTGCCTTTTACCGTGACCGGCACCTTGACTTTTAATTTTTCTTTCATAGAAATTTCATGAAAATCAATATGCACATAACTCTCATCAATAGGATTCAGCTGAATCTCCTGAACGATGACGATCTTTTTAATGTTTTTATCTTCGTTCGCGATATCCATGGTTATAATCGCGTTCTCCCCGGCGGCGGTATGAAGCGCGCGGAAGAGGTTTTTACTCTCAACCTGGACACTCAGACCTTTTTTCCCGCCCTTATACACGACCGCGGGAACCTTACCTTCTCTTCTGAGCTGTTTACAACCGTCTTTTCCTAAACTCGCCCTCTGGGCTGCTTTAAGTATCACTTTTTCCATTTCTCTCTCCTCTTT
>CAZGOZ010000011.1:0-2642 GCA_964528025.1 uncultured Planctomycetia bacterium | reverse complement strand
TTATTCAAAAAGAGCGCTTATTGATTCCTCGTTATGTATGCGCCTTATAGCCTCACCGAGCAGCGAAGCCACCGACAGCTGCGTGATACCTTTGATTTGTTTTTCACTATCCATCGGTATGGTATCCGTTACCACAAGTTCTTTTATCTCGGACTTTTTTATCCGCTCTATCGCGGGACCGCACAACACGGGATGCGTAATAGCGGCGTAAATGTCTTTGGCTCCGTGTTTTTTCAGCGCGGCAGCCGCCTCTACCAGGCTTCCCGCGGTGGCTACGATATCGTCTACGAGAATGACATTTTTCCCTTCCACGTTACCCATGATATGCATGACCTCCGCATCAACATCGTCAATACGCCGTTTGTCCACGATAGCCAGGTCCGCTCCGAATCGCTTGGCGTACGCTCTGGCCATTTTTATGCCTCCGACGTCCGGCGAAACAATCACGATATTCTCCAGTTTTTTTTCCATAAAATACTCCGCAAATATACGAACCGCATAGAGATGATCCAGGGGGATGTCAAAAAACCCCTGTATCTGTCCGGCATGCAGATCTACCGTTATTACCCTGTTCGCCCCTGCGCGGGCAAGAAGATTCGCAACCAGCTTGGCGGTAATCGGCACACGCGGTTGATCTTTGCGATCCTGACGGGCATAACCGAAATACGGAAGAACCGCCGTTATTCTCCGGGCCGAAGACCTTTTTAAGGCATCCAACGTTATTAAAAGTTCCATGAGGTTTTCGTTGGCCGGATCGCTCGTGGGCTGCACCATGAAAACATCTTTTCCTCTTATGTTCTGATTAATCTTAACCCGTGTTTCCCCGTCGCGGAAACGCGTTACATCCATTTCCCCGAGCTGAACCTCAAGATTTTCGCATATACCCCGCGCCAGCGCCGGGTTTGCGGTACCCGTAAAAACGGTCAGCTTATCCATATTAGTCGCCCCTTTCATCACAAAAATAAGTGTTCTCAGTCCAACAATACTTAAATCACCAGTGAGCAAGTCACGAAATAAGGTTCAAATAACCAAGATACAAGTTACAAGATACAAACAAATTTCAAATTACAATACCCAAATAGCAGTTCTTTTTTTTCATGCTTGGTTATTTGAATTTGGTTATTGGTCATTGTTTGGTTATTGTTTCTTGTATCTTGTTTCTTTCCGTCTATCTTGGTTATTCTCCCTTAGCGTCCTCTGTGTCGCAATGGTTTCGCAGGAACACCTGCCACTGTTTTGCCGGCGGCGACATTTTTATTTTTTGTTACCACACTGCCGGCTCCGACCCGGGCGCTTTTACCAATTCTGACGGGCGCCACCAAACTCACTCCCACGCCTATTGAAGCATTATCGCCTATAAACGTGCGGTGTTTCTTTCTGCCGTCATAGTTAGCGGTAATAACTCCCGCGCCGATATTGGCGTTGCGTCCCACTGTCGTGTCGCCGAGATAAGTATGATGTTTAACTTTCGTTCCTTCTCCTATCCGCGTTCGGCAGATCTCCACGAAATTTCCTATTTCTACGTCGCGCGACAGTCTCGTTCCCGGCCTTAAGCGGGCAAACGGCCCTATTCTGCAATTAGCGGCTATTTTAACGTCATCTTCGATAACCGTATGCGGGAAAACCACCGTATCTTTTCCTACCGTCGCCGTTTCTGCCACATGAGTCGTGTCCGGGTCTACCACCGTAACGCCCGAGGCCATCAAGCGCTCTATTTTTTTCCGGTTAATCGTTTTATTCGCCATAGCAAGATCGCTCCTGGAGTTAATCCCGATTGCTTCGTTCGCGCTGCAGCTTCTCGAGACTATTTTTTTTCCGTTACGCGCCATGATATCAACGATATCCGTTAAATAAAATTCCTTTTTCTTTCTGTTAACTTTTATGCGATGTATAAACCTTCTAAGATCATCCGCATTGAAACAATATGTCCCGACGTTTATTTCCGATATCTTTTTTTCTGCGGCGGAAGCATCTTTCGCTTCAATGATTCGCAGAATATTCCCTTTGCCGTCGCGGGCTATACGCCCGTAAGCCCCAGGGGCCGCCATCCGGCACGTCAGGAGAGTGCAGGAGGCCTTTTTCCCAAGATGGGTCTCTATTATCTTCCTGTACGTTGATCCGGTAATAAGTGGCGTATCACCGCATGTTACCAGAACGAGACCGCTATCTTTTTTCAGGCCGCGGACAGCGTGTTTCAACGCATCACCGCTCCCGTTAAGCTGCAATTGCCTGACAAACCCGGTAGTTCCCGAAAACAAACGTTTGACCTCTTCGGCCTTGTGTCCGACCACTGTTACTATCTTTGAAACGCCGCTCTTCCCGAGAGCGTCAATGACCCTCTCCAGGATCATGCGCTCACCGATGCGGTGCAACACCTTGGCGCGTTCCGATTTCATCCGGGTGCCCCGTCCCGCCGCAAGTATGACTGCCGTAATGTTCCGCATGGTTCTTGTCTTTACTTAGCTCAGTAAACTGGCTGGCCCCTCGGCGCGGCCGGCTTCGCCGGCCTTGCTCGGGATCAGCCAAATTTTGCAAAGCAAAATTTGGCTGGCGGGCAAGGGTTCGAACCTTGACAAGCAGCTCCAAAAGCTGCGGTGCTACCATTACACTACCCGCCAATTCTTGCTACCCGCCGTTGGCTC
>CAZGOZ010000010.1:25595-29464 GCA_964528025.1 uncultured Planctomycetia bacterium | reverse complement strand
TGGGGTGTGGTTTTTTGTTCAAGGACGCATATCTGCGAGGCCCACAGTCAATTCTTCGCACCGCGCTTCGTCCGCAAACAAAATTTGCTCCGCAAATTTTGAGTAGGGGCGGGGTCACCCCGCCCTTCGGGTCGTAGAACCGGGGACATGCCTTTTGGGGACACCCCTGAGCACAAAAATCAGCCATTTTTTCATTTTTTTGACGGAGGCGCATTTTGGGGAACATTAACAAAAATCCTCCGGATTCCCTCCCCCTCCGTTTTTTTGTTGTCATCCTGCGTGTTTCAGATTAAAATCATACTGCAACACAGAGGTCACTGAAGAAGACAGAGAGCACTGAATTCAGTGTTCTCATAAAATTCAGTGTTTTCAGTGTTGCAAAGGAGGAATTAATGAAAAAGCTCGTTTTACTGCGTCACGGAGAAAGTACTTGGAATAAAGAAAACAGGTTCACAGGGTGGACCGATGTTGACCTGTCATCCGATGGTATTAAAGAGGCCCGTGAGGCGGGTAAGACCCTGAAAAAAGAAGGATATGTTTTTGATGTAACATATACCTCGGTGCTTAAGAGGGCCATAAGAACTCTCTGGCTTGTTCTTGACGAGATGGATCTGATGTGGCTGCCGGTTTACCGCTCATGGCGTCTTAACGAAAAACATTATGGCACTCTTCAAGGGCTTAACAAGAAAGAGACAGCCGAAAAATACGGTGAGAAACAGGTTCTTTTATGGCGGAGGAGTTATGATACGCCGGCGCCGGCGCTCGAGAAAACCGACAAGCGGTATCCGGGACATGACCCCAGATATAAAAAACTGCCGGCCTGTGATATTCCTGCGACGGAATGCCTGAAGGACACCGTGGAGAGATTCCTTCCCTACTGGAAGGATGTCATGAGCCGCACGGTCTCCTCCGGAGAAAGAACACTGATAGTTGCGCATGGCAACAGTCTGCGTGCCCTGGTAAAATACCTTGATAATATCTCCGATGAGGAGATAGTTTCTCTGAATATCCCCACGGGAATTCCTCTTGTTTACGAGCTTGACGACGACCTAAAACCCCTGAGGCACTATTATGTTGGAGACCCCGACATGATAAAAAAAGCTACTGAAGCAGTCGCTTCACAGGGAAAGGTTAATCCGGAGAAAAAAAGCCGCTAAGAACTCTTCTCTTAGCGGCTTTTTTCTGCAGGTATTTAAGTTTACTTGATTTGTGTCGTGGTGAACGCCTCAACTTGCTGCTTGTTATTATTGATGAAAACAAGCCCTTCCTTCGTGTTTCCCGTCAAAGTTTTTACTGTTCCGCAGATGCCTTCAAACTTAGCTGAAATATCGTGGGCCAAATTTACCACATCATGACGGTAAATGACAAGCGCCAAAACGACGGCTATAAAAATCACAATCTTTATTATGCGCAATGCGCGCCGAAAAATAAGGCCTGTCACTTTTTTGCAGCAATACCGGCAATATTTAGCCTCATCCAGGATCTCCTCGGCGCAATACGGGCATTTCTTCATGGGATCCCTTTCAAGCTTCTTTTTGTTTTGATGAAAGAATCTTGTCCAGTTTAGCGTAAACATCGTCCAGATACTTGTTTTTTTCAATCTGCCGTTCATGTCTCATGGCCATTAGCTCGTTGATACTTTCGGGACCAAGTGGGGATTCCCACGTCAGCGTTTCAATTTCAACCGTAAGCGTCTTGATCTCGGAGTCCCGCCGGATAAGTTCCTTTCGCGCGGTACTTTCCAGTTTTTTGAGCTTTTTTTTCTGCGTATCCGAAAGACCTGATCCGGCGCATTCCCGGGCGTGAGAAAGTTTTTTAAGAAATTCCTTTTCGCGGGCCGTGTCGTCAAGTTCCTGGCACAAAGGGCGTCGTTCCCCCGGAGTTATGGCGAAAAAATTTACGGCCAGAACCCCGAACACTAAAAACGCTAAAAACAGTATTCTTGCCTTTTTTTTAATCATAAGTTTTTTCAACACCCTTCCTCTAATTGATTTTATGTCTTGATTATTGATTTCTCGGGTTTATATAAATATACCATGGTCGGGCGCAGAGCCAAAATTTTTCAGCATTTTAAATATCTTCTTTTAACAGTTTATATCCTCTCACTATGGCGTCGCAGAGCATTTGGGACAGCAATCGAAAATCCCCTATATCTCCTTTTGAAAGCGCGAGATAATAATTGTGCTGGTCCTCAATGGTTATGATAGCCGGCGGGTATCCGAGAGAAAGCAACTGCGCGTTCATGATAAGCCGTCCGATTCTTCCGTTTCCGTCAAAAAAAGGATGTATGGTCTCAAACATATAATGATCGTTCGCTATTTTTTTTATCGGGGTTTTTCCGCAACTATTGATATCTTTCAGAAGCGCTTTCATCTTTACAGGGACCATTTGTGCCGAAGGCAGTCGGAGTTCCGTATTGGTCACATTCACATACCCTGTCCGGTATTTTCCCGGCAGCTTATTGTTAAAATTATACATGATAATGCTGTGCAGTTTCAAAATGTATTCCTCGGTTATTTTGGATCCCGGGTTAACCGTATCCAGCAGATAAAGAAGAGCGTTTCTGTGGTTCACCGCCTCAAGAACCTCAAAAAAACGTTTTCCGCGGACCGGCACCCCATCAAATGCCTGTTTGGTTTCCTTTTCGGTCATTCGGCTGCCTTCTATCGCGTTGGAATTATATGTCATTTCCAGCAAAAATCGATCCTTTACTTTTTTGTTATTTTTGAGTGTTTCCAGGGAATTTTTCAATTTTTGTAACGATTTCTCCATAAGCGGTGTTATATCAATCTGTTCCTTGAACAACGTATCTATGCGCCTGGACTGGGCCGGATGCGGCCTGGTATGCCCTTTGAGCCACCTGTAAACCGTATTGTAGGAGACCTCTACCGTTCTGGCGATTTCCGCCTTGGAAAGCCCTCCCTGACGGATCAGCTCTTCCAGTTTGCGCCGGTCATCAAGTATGACATTTTTCATTGTTTCACCACCAATATAGTATGACATATGTTATATATTAACTCTGCTAAAAGTATACCATATGTCATGCTATCGTGTCAAGCGGATGCGGGGTTTTTCCGGACTGGCAAAAAAGTGTCAAAAACGGCTGATTTTCGTGCTCAGGGGTGTCCCCAAAAGGCATGTCCCCCCCGATACGAAATAACCAATAACCAAGATACAAGATACAAATAATATCCAAAAACCAATAACCAAACGATGTTTTCTCCTGTTTGATTATTGGGCCTTGGTTATTGTATCTTGTTTCTTGTATCTTTCCGCAAGGGTGTCGGGCACGGGCCGGAATATGGTTGTTTTTTTTGATTTTTCGGGTTTTAACTTTCATATTACTAATGCTTGACATTTTGGGAAAATCGTGTAGACTTAATGGCACGTAAGATATATGGTTATGAACAAGAGAGATGTGAATGTAGAAATGGGAAATACAAGGCCACAAGAAATGGAGTATTGTTCCTTCTTGTGGTTTTTTTGTTTCTGCATTCGGTGAATGGAAAAAAGGAGGTACGGTTCGATGGCAAAGGGAGTAGTAAAATGGTTCAATAACGCAAAAGGATACGGGTTTATCACTCCTGAGTCGGGCAAAGATGTCTTTGTGCATCATAGTGCGATTCAGGGCGAAGGTTACCGGACCCTAGAAGAAGGACAACAAGTCGAGTTCGAGATCAAAAAAGGGCCTAAGGGAGAAGAGGCTACGGACGTGGTCAGACTCTAAAAGTCGTAGGGGCGGGCCTTGTGCCCGCCTAACAAACAAAAAACCCGTAGGGGCGAATAGTTATTAGCCCCTACGGGTTTTTTGTTTTATGGTTCGGCGCGCTTCGCTTGCTCACCACAGGTGGTTCGGCGCGCTTCGCTTG
>CAZGOZ010000010.1:0-25495 GCA_964528025.1 uncultured Planctomycetia bacterium | reverse complement strand
TATGGTTCGGCGCGCTTCGCTTGCTCACCACAGGTGGTTCGGCGCGCTTCGCTTGTTCACCATTGAATCTTATAGTTGAAGTCCCCACAGGGATTCAATAAGACGGAACATCTGCAAGAGTAGCCACACCATCAGCAATGGCCGCTTTCGCGACCGCGGCGGATTCCCATTCCAGAATACGCGGGTCAAAAGGTGTAGGGATAAGATATTCCGAGCCGAATACAAAATCTTTTTTATACGCCTTCCGAACTTCTTCGGGTATATTTTTTTCTCGCGCAAGAGATGCCAGAGCCTCTGCTGCGGCTTTTTTCATATTCATGGTAATCTTGCTGGCCCGCACATCAAGAGCGCCGCGAAATATAAACGGAAAGCCCAGAACATTGTTTATCTGGTTAGGATAATCCGACCTACCGGTCGCCATGACGTATTTTCGTTTCTTCATGCATTCGACGACAAGCGCCGGCTCTATCTCAGGGTCAGGATTAGCCATGGCAAAAATAGCCGGATAATCCGCCATTGAACACACCATTTCCGGTGTGACGCATTTCGCGGCGGATACCCCGATGAAGACATTCGCTCCAACCATGACTTCTTCAAGTGAATGCAAGGATGACCGAACCGCATGAGCTCTTTTATATCGGTTGATATCCGTTCTTTCCTCGTGAATAACGCCTTTGGAGTCGCACAGGACGCAATTGATGACGCCATCGGACTTGATCATTTCGGCGATACGGAGACCCGCAGCGCCCGCCCCGTTTATGACCACGGAAAGGTCTTCCGGTTTTTTGCCGGAAAGAATACAGTAATTTTTCAATGCCGCCAGAGTAATAATCGCCGTTCCCCACTGATCGTCATGAAATACCGGAATATCCAGAGCGGCGTCCAGGCGATCCTCAATCTCAAAACATGCCGGCGCTGCGATATCTTCCAGATTGATGCCTCCGTACATGCCCGCTATTTTTATTACGGTATCCGTAAACCGGTCGACATCCGTATGCCCTTTTTGATCACAGACGCCTTCCAAAGGAACCGGCCAGGCATCAACATCCGCGAAGGCCTTGAAAAGCACGGCTTTTCCTTCCATAACGGGAATGGAGGCCCTGGCGCCGATATTTCCGAGACCCAGCACGGCGGTGCCGTCCGTCACGATGGCTACGATATGCCCCTTTGACGTTAGTGAATAAGCTTTCTCAGGCGCCGTTTCAATCGTCTTGCAGATCTCTGCGACCCCCGGAGTATAAGCCATGCTGAGATCTTTCTGATCAACCAGTTTTTTCAAAACTGACAAACCGATCTTACCGCCAAGATGGTAATCAAAAATCTCTTTTCTCGTAACAGAAACTCTGTTTTTTGACATAATTAGACAAATCCCTTTTATTTAACACAGATTTTTATAAGCACACATCGGTCTGATACTTCGCGCGGCGATATGTTCGCGTATCGGCACACAGGTAAAAGTTTTTCCGGAAGCTGTCTTCTGCGCGCCAAGACGTTCGTGATAGTCATTACATGCGTGCGTTCCGTCATCGGCAGCCATAAGACGGGAACATGGATCGTCCGACACGCCGCAGCATTCGCCGCATTTTTTGCATAATGACTCAAAATCTTCTTCTTTTGCAGCCATGTATTTTGTGTATATTTCCGAATCCATTTCTTCTCCCCGTTGTTATTTCTTGAGAAATTGCCGGGCAATATAACCGACCAGGGCGATTATATAAAAAACGGCCACGATAAAAAAAATAATCGCCAGAAAAGAAAGAACCAAGGAGCTTATACCTACAAGCACGGGCCACGTAAAAAGAATAAGACCAAACAATAAAAATGAAGCGATTATTACCAGTATTCCCGTAAAAAAGCTTTTTAACATTTCCATCTGAGCCCCCTATTGTATTTTTCGTCAATTTTTTTCAGCCGGCAGCGCCCGAATTTCATCTTTTGTCATCTCTTCTTTTCGGACAAAACGAACCGCAATATCATACGATATGTCAGGTTCCCCTTCTGCGATCCTGACAACCCTGCCGACGAGGCCGCCGGCTCGGAACATGAGATCGTTTTCTATGGGCGTGCATATTTCGGAGAGCTCAGTGCTTCGTTCTATCCAGACAAAGCAGGATATCGCCGGGACGGACGATTCCACGGCTGTTCTGAAAAGCAGGCCACCGGCGCCGACATTGCGTGTAATCACGCCGTTCCGCGACCTAAAATGTTCCCCGCAAAGTATTTTCAGGTTTAACGGGGCCGCGTGGTCTATCCTTTGAAATTCCCGTTTTTCTTCTTTCGTGCCGTCCATTTCAACATTCTCCATTTTTCTCATAAAAACGATTCACTATGTCGATTATTTCGGATATATCGTCGGTTACGGTAAATATGTCCAGGTCTTTTTCCGCAATAGTTTTTTCCTTAAGACATATTTCATCTATCCAGGTCAGAAGGCCTTTCCAATATTTTTTTCCCACAAGAATAACAGGAATCGCGGTTATTCTTCCGGTCTGTATTAATGTTGTTATTTCAAAAAATTCGTCCATGGTCCCAAGTCCTCCCGGAAAGACCACAAACGCTTTACTGTATTTTGCGAACATGAGTTTGCGCGCAAAAAAATAACGAAATTCAAGCGGCAATGTTACATGTTTATTTACTTTTTGCACCAGAGGTATCGTGATGTTAAGCCCTACCGATACACCTTTTGCTTGTTTTGCCCCTTTATTAGCGGCTTCCATAATTCCATTTCCCCCGCCCGTTATTACGGCATAACCATTCCGCACAAAACGCGCGGCCGTCCGTTCAGCCATGACACAATATTTATGGTCAAACTTCAATTGTGCCGATCCGAATATGCTTACAGCCTTTCCGATGTCTCTCAGGGTTTCAAATCCATCGACAAACTCGCTCATTATCCGGAATACACGCCAGGGATCCTCAAGGTAAAGATTATCCGCTATTGTTTGTTTTTTAGGCATAAGGTGTTTCCTTTCCGGCGTCTTGGCCAAAAGAAAAAAGATAACTGAATCTCCACGGAGCTACGTCCGTGGAGACCTTCGACGCGCTCCTCACTGTGTTCGTCGCTTGCTCAGGGTGGTTCAACGCAAGATTCAATGGTGAGCGAAGTCGAACCATAAAATTTTCACGAGATGCGAATTTCTGTGTTTATGATATACGATAAACGCTGACTTTTCAAGTCCGGTGATTCCTGAAGAAAAGTGGAAGCCGCGGACACGGATTCTATTCCGTGTCCACGGCGCTTTCTTTTACAGCCGTGATGGGACGGCGTTCCGCCAGGCGGAACTCATTGCTTTTAGGGCAAGGTCGACCATGACCTTATCTCCTCGCCGGATGGTCAGTTTTTCTCCACCGACGTTTCCCATGAGCTTAGCAGGCACTGAGTGTTTCTCCGCCGTTTTTTTCAATGCGGCGAGAGAATCTTTATTGACTGAAACTATTATCCGTGACGGCGCTTCCCCGAAAAGAAGAGCATCTCCCCTGACGCCGTTGTTCAACTCGATCGTTGCGCCCAGCATGTGTTCGCCATCTGCGATGCATGATTCGGCAAGCGTAACGGCTATGCCTCCTCTGGAACAGCTGCTGGCTGAACGAATGATGCCCTGCCGGATCGCTTCAAGACATGCTGTCTGAAGGGCTTTTTCTTTTTCCATGTCTATTTTCGGGTTGCCTTTTTTGAGGCCGTGTATCAGGTTCAGATATTCGCTGCCCGACAGATCCTCGGTATTTTCGCCGAGAAGGACGATGATATCTCCCTCTTTTTTGAATTCCCGCGTGACATAGTTACTTGCGTCATCAACAAGTCCGACCATGCCGACCATCGGGGTTGGATCTATCGCGCCTTTCGGGTTTTCATTATAGAAACTTACATTGCCGCTTATAACCGGCGTGTCCAGAGCCTTGCATGCCGCGGAAAGCCCTTCTATGCATTTCTCGAATTGCCAGTAGTTTTCCGGTTTCATCGGATTGCCGAAATTCAAACCGTCGGTTATGGCAAGCGGCTTTCCGCCCGCGCAGATTATGTTTCGCGCCACTTCTGCCACGGTCATCATCGCGCCGTTAAAGGGGTTTAGGAAACAGAACCTTCCGTTACAGCCCACGCTCAGCGCCAAAGCCTTCTTTGTTCCCTTGACCCGGATAACAGCAGCGGCGGCACCGGCGCCGACAAGCACTTCTTCTTTATCCAGAAAGGTGAATTTTTTATGCTCTACTTCCTTGGACGCGATAGTCGGACAATCAAGCAATTTCAGAAGCGTGTCGTTCGGGTTTTCCGGTTCCGAGAGCGTGTCAGTATCCAGCTTCTGAACATCTTTAAGATATGCGGGTTCTTTTGACTCCCTCTTGTAAAGCGGAGCTTTTTCCGTGAGCGCCTTGGCCGGCACTTCACATACCACGGTTCCGTTCTCTTTGACCCTCATTATCCCATCATCCGTGACCTTGCCGATTTTTACCGCATTTATATCCCATTTTTTAAACACTTTAAGCGCTTCTTTTTCTTTTTCTTCGTTCAGGATCGCGAGCATTCTTTCCTGTGATTCGGACAACAGTATCTCATAGGGGGTCATTCCCTTTTCCCTCTGGGGCACCAAGGCCACATCTATTTCGATACCGGTTCCGCTTCTTGAAGCCGTTTCACAGGAGGAACAGGTTAGCCCTGCCGCTCCCATGTCCTGCATGCCTACCGCTAAACCTTTTTCTATCAGTTCAAGGCAGGCCTCGCGCAGGCGTTTTCCGAGTTCAGCGTCGCCTATCGCAACCGCATTCTCTATTGTTGCGGATTCTTCGGTGATCTCCTTAGACGCAAAACTGGCGCCGCCGACACCGTCCCTGCCAGTGTCTCCGCCGATATAATACACCGGATTTCCGACACCGTAAGCGCCGCCTCGCACGATATTCCGGATTGGCACTATCCCTACCACAAAGGCGTTGACGAGTGGATTTCCTTCATAACTTTCGTCAAAACAGGTATCTTCTCCGACGACATTAATCTCGGCGATATTTGAATAATGAGCCAATCCGCGCATAACTTCCTTGAACAGGAATTTGACTTTCTCGTTGTCCAGAGATCCGAATCTCAGGGCGCCGAGTCCGGCGACAGGTCTGGCGCCTGTTGTGAATATATCGCGAAGACATCCGCCAATCCCCGTCGCCGATGCCTCAAACGGCTCTACAGCGGAAGGATGATTATGTGACTCCATTTTGAACGCCACCCCAAGGCCGTCGCCGATATCGATGATGCCGCTGTTTTCTTCTCCTGCCCCGACCAAAACTTGTTTGCCTTTAGTAGGAAAGAGGCTGAAAAGCCCTCTGGAATTTTTATAGCTGCAGTGTTCCGACCACATGGCTGAAAAAACTCCAAGTTCCGTGAAATTCGGATCCCGTCCCATCAGTTTTTTAATTTCGCTAAACTCGCTTTCGGTAAGTCCCAGTTCTTTTGCCAGTTCAATATTTACTTTTACTGTCATCGTCATCGGATGACCTCCTTTTCGTCAATTTTAATCGGTCATTTTTCTTGTTTTAATTTATACCGCCTCTATTGTGGAGGGGGGCTTTGTCGTTATATTGTACGTGACGCTTACGACACCCGGAACTTTTGTCGTGATCTCAGCAGCCATATCCTCCAGAATCTCATACGGCAGTCTTGTCGGAGAACCAACAATCGCATCGGTGCTTTCCCAACAGCGTATTTCTATCTGCAAACCGTAGTCTCTTTTACCGTCTCTCAACCCGGTAACCCGGTCTGCGTGCAGGATCGCGAGATATTGAAACGCGCCCGTGCCGGACAATTTATCTTCAACAATCGTTGTAGCCTTTCTGACAGTTTCCACTCTTTCCGGAGTAACTTCGCCGATGACTCTTGCCGCCAGCGCAGGTCCCGGAAAAGGCGGACGCGCGTATATTTCTTCCGGCAGTCCGAGAAGGCGCCCCACTTCGCGCACACCGGTTTTTCTGAGCCGGAGGACCGGTTCAATCACCTTGTAGCCAAATGTTTTTTCTGTATCTATGCCAAGTTGTTCAAGGATATTATGCTGTCGCTTGACTCCGGCCAGGGTTTCTTCAACGTCCGTGTAGTTCGTGCCCTGAAGAAGATAGTTCGCGCCGCTTTCTTTTACAAGATGCCCGAAAACGTCTTTATAGAAGGTTTGCGTAATCGCTTCTCTTTTTTCTTCCGGATCCAGCACATTTTTGAGGGCGCTGAAGAACTGGTCCTGCGCGTTTACAATCTCGACTTTAACACCCAGTTTTTTAAACCATGTCACGATTGTCTGAGGCTCATCCTGCCGCATGAGGCCGCTGTCTATGAAATAGGTCTTTAGCCTTTCCCCCAGGGCCTTATGTCCCAGCAGCGTGACTACGGATGAGTCAACTCCGCCCGATAAGGCATTTACCGCTGTTCCGCTGGTTATGGCGGAAGAAATTTCATTTACTTGTTGCTCTATGAATTTTTTCGGTTCAAGTTCCGAGAATTTAATCTCTGTAACGTTCATTTTCCCTCCTTGTATAGCAGATAATAAAAAAAAACGCTCTTTCCCTGAAGGTCAGAACGTCTTTGTTCCTCTTGATTCTGGATACATACATCGTACCAGTATTTATATTATCCCGCATTTTCGAAAGATGTCAATAAAAATTCTGCTGTTTCAACATCTCCGGTTAACTGCGCGTCCGCGGGAATTTCCGCCATTTTTTTTCAAGGTCCGGATCATCCCCTCGTTCCAACAGATACGTGACAAATTCCTCGCCCGTTACCCCGGTATCGCGGCCTGTAATCTGAAGCCGTTTTTCGAATTGGCCGCATATGTCAAGTGCCATATCCACTCGTGAGGCCTTTTCAGGAAAACCCACGTGACGGAGAAGCATTGCCGCGGCCCGGATCATTGATGACGGATCCGCATAGATGTCACGCCCTTCCGTTACCATACGCGGGGCGCTCCCATGTATGGCCTCGAACATTGCCCACCGCTTGCCGATATTGGCGCTTCCTGCTGTGCCAACACCTCCCTGGAGTTGCGCGGCCTCATCAGTAAGAATATCACCGTAGAGATTTGGGAGTACCATTACCTGGAACTCCCTGCTCCGTTCCGGATCAAGGAGTTTTGCGGTCATGATATCAATGTACCACTCATCCTGCCTTATTCCGTATTTTTCATATTCAGAAGCGATCTCTTTCGCGATGCGGGAAAACTTTCCGTCTGTGGTTTTTACTACGTTTGCTTTCGTAACCACCGTGACACGTTTTCGTCCGTTGATTCGCGCATACTCAAAAGCCAGACGGATTATTCTCTCAACGCCCTGTCGGGTCGCGACCTTAAAGTCCATGCTCAAATCGTCACCTATGTTGATACCCCTGGAGCCGAGTACGTAGGCTCCTTCCGTGTTTTCCCTAAAAAAACACCAGTCAATATTCTCTTTCGGTATCTTTATGGGGCGGACATTCGCAAAAAGGTCAAGTTCGCGCCGCATAGCGACATTAGCACTTTCTATGTTGGGCCATTTGTCTCCCGCCTGCGGGGTGGTGGTCGGTCCCTTTAAAATTACGTGACACGCTTTTATTTCCCGAAGAACCCCATCCGGAATGGCTTTTTTATGTTTAGCACGATTTTCAATGGTCAGTCCCTCAATGTTTCGGAATTCTACCCGGCCGGACGCCGTCTCCTCACGCAACATATGCTTAAGAATGCGTTCCGCATGATCGGAGATCACCTTACCGATACCGTCTCCTCGACAGACTCCTATTATCACGGGTCGGACGGTACTATAGTCAATCCATTTTTCCGCCTTTTTCATCAATTCGATGCGGTCTAATTGTTCCTGAATGAGGCGTCCGAACTCTTCTTTAGCTTTTGTGATCATTTTATCTTTATCCATTGCGCCGGCCTCCTTAATGAACACATGATTTCCACGACCAAAGAGCGCGTAAATCATAGGCGTGTATTAATTCCGCATCCGAGCGGTGCGGGATTTTTCTCTTTATATTCGGATTTTTTTTGTTCTCATAAAAATCAAGCCACAAAAAGGCTTTTACTGGAAAATTCGGGCTCGCTCGTAAGATTAACTCCCAGTCTTCTTAATCCCGCTTCATCGCCCGGAGTGGGAATATGCGTCATGTGAACCTCGTGCCCGTGAAGATCTTTCAATTTTTCCATGGCCAGAGACGCATCCGGATCCGTAGCCGCGCTTATGCTTAAAGCAATCAAGGTTTCTTCAAGATCCAGACTTATGGTTTTTGTCTCCAGAATGTTCTCTTTAAGATTCCTTATGGATTCTATTATCTTGGGCGAAAGCAAGTGTCTGTCGTCGGGAATGCTCGACAGAATTTTTATGGCATTCAACACAAGACTTGAAGCGGCATGCATGAGAGGGGAGTTTTTCCCGGTAACCACAAGTCCACCGTTCAGTTCAATGGCGGCTCCGCAGAAAATACCCTTATTCCCCTTCCCGCTTTCACTCGCGTCCTTCGCGGCCCCTCGCGCGGGTTCAACTACCACGCGGTCGGTAGGAGTAACACCTACTTCTTTCATGAGCTGTTCGGCCCTTTCCACTGCATCTTTTTCCACGAAACCCAGCGCATGTTCACATGAGGCCCGAAAATACCGTCTGATGATCTCTTTTTTTGCCGCTTCTTGCACTTCTTTGTCGTCAATGATTCCGAATCCGGCCTTATTAACGCCCATATCCGTAGGTGACTTGTAAATGCATTCTTTTCCCGTGATCTTTTCAAGTATACGGCGAAGAACCGGGAAAATTTCCATATCCCGGTTATAATTAACGACTGTCTCGTTATGCGCCTGTTGGTGGAAGGTATCAATCATGTTAGAATCCTTCAAATCTACCGTGGCGGCTTCATAAGCGATATTAACGGGATGTTTTAGAGGCAGATTCCAGATTGGAAAAGTCTCAAATTTCGCATATCCCGGTTTTGTCCCTCTTTTATAATCATGGTAAAGCTGGGAAAGACAGGTAGCAAGCTTTCCGCTGCCGGGACCCGGTCCGGTTACGATAACAAGAGGGTTCTTGGTCTCAATGTACGTATTAGCGCCGTAGCCCTCATCACTTACAATCAAATCTACATCCGTGGGATATCCCTTCGTATAACGATGGGTATATACCTTGATCCCGCGGTGTTCCAGTTTATTCTTGAATATTTTTGCCGCCGGCTGATTGTCAAAACGTGTAATCACGACCGCTGAAACGCCTATTTTCCAGTCCTTGAGATCATCAATCAGCTTGAGAGCGTCGACATCGTAGGTTATTCCGAAATCCGCTCTTACTTTTCTTCGCTCAATGTCGCCGGCGTATATGCAGAGCAGAATATCCGCCTTATCACTGAGTTGCTGCAGAAGTCGCATTTTTACATTGGGATCAAATCCCGGCAACACACGCGCGGCGTGGTAATCAAAGATGATCTTTCCGCCGAACTCAAGATATAGTTTATCATTGAACATGTTCACGCGTTCCAGGATGGCCGCGGATTGTTCCTGCAGATAACGCTCGTTATCAAAAGCTTTTGCTTTTCCCATATGTTCAGCCCCTTATTGCCTCTTTATAGTTTCTACTGAGAAACCGTTTTTTGCCCGTCTTTTTGGTAAGTAGCAAGCTCCTTATAATAATCCTGCAGGGATTTCGGCAGGACTTTTTTTGCTTTTGCGGCTTCAATCCCTTCAACGCTGGCCTCAGCTGCCGCCATTGAAGTTATATACGGTATCTTATGCTGTATCGCCATCATGCGGATATAACTGTCGTCATAGTTGCTGCTGCGCCCTATCGGGGTGTTCACGATGAGGTGTATGTCCTTGTTCTTTACCTCATCAGCGAGGTTCGGCCTGCCTTCGTGCAGTTTTTTCGTGACGCTGGATTTTATTCCGTTTTCCTCCAGAAAACGAGCAGTCCCCTCTGTTGAGCAAATGCCGAACCCGAGTTTTTGAAGTCGTTCGGCTATCGGAAGCAGCTGTTTCTTGTCTTTGTCCGCTACGGTCAGAAGCACATTTCCCTCAAGGGGCAGTTTCGCTCCCGCAGCTTCCTGCGCTTTATAAAACGCATGGCCGAAAGAATCCGCTATGCCCATGACTTCTCCCGTGGCGCGCATTTCGGGGCCGAGCAAGGGGTCTACTTCCGGGAACATATTAAACGGAAAAACAGCTTCTTTCACACCGACATATGGTATGTCAGTTCTTGTAAGTTCCGGAAACGCGCCAATTTTCTTTCCGAGCGCCAAGAGGGTTGCTATACGGGCTATAGGAATTTTTATCATCTTTGATACCAAGGGAACCGTTCGTGAGGCCCTGGGGTTGGCTTCAAGGATGTAAACCTTATCGTCGCAGATGGCATACTGAATGTTCATGAGGCCGATAACCTTCAATTCCTTTGCAATAGCTTTTGTATATTTATCAATTGTTTTGAGATGTTCATTCTTAATCGTTCTGGATGGGATAACGCATGCTGAATCTCCGGAGTGGACCCCGGCATGTTCAATGTGTTCCATCACGGCGGCTACAAACGTATCGGTGCCGTCGGAAAGGGCATCTACTTCCACCTCGACCGCTCTTTCAAGAAAACGGTCAATAAGCATTGGATGTTCAGGACTTACATCGATGGCACTGACGGCGTACTTGTGAAGCATTCCCTCGTCATATATAATCTCCATCCCTCTACCGCCCAGAACGTACGACGGTCTGACCATAAGAGGATAGCCTATTCTTTCGGCTATCGTGACGGCCTCGTCCAAAGAGCGTGCGATGCCGCTTTCCGGCTGCGGAATGCCGAGAGCTTTCATTTTTTTACTGAAATGTTCGCGGTCTTCAGCCAGATGAATACTTTCCGGAGTTGTCCCCAAAATTTTCACGCCGCAATTTTTCAGTTCCTGCGCTATGTTCAGAGGTGTTTGACCTCCGAATTGAACAATAACTCCGTCCGGCCGTTCCTTTTCATAAATAGTCAATACGTCTTCTACCGTCAGCGGCTCAAAATAAAGCTTGTCTGACGTGTCATAATCCGTTGATACCGTTTCAGGGTTGCAGTTGACCATGATGGTCTCAAATCCCTCATCGCGCAAAGCGAACGCCGCATGAACACAGGTATAATCAAACTCTATTCCCTGACCTATTCGGTTCGGCCCGCCGCCGAGAATCATGACTTTCTTATTCGGGGACACGGGAACGCTGTCTTCTGCTATGTATGTGGAGTAATAATAAGCCTGGTTTTCAACGCCGCTGACTGGGACGGCTTCAAAACGTCCGTGTTTTCCTATGAGTATTCGCTTTTCGCGAACGTCAGACTCGGCGACTCCGAAAAGGTTGGCGAGATATCTGTCGGAAAAACCCCATTCCTTGGCTTTCGCCAGTTTTTCATCCGATAAATCTTTCCATGAAAACGCCTGCAGTTCCCTCTCAAGTTCCGTAAGTTCTTTCATTTCGTTTATGAACCTCGATCCGATATGCGTCAGCCGGGAAATTTCGTCCGACGGCACACCCTTGATAAGAGCTTCATATATTAAGAAGATTCTCTCGCTTGACGGCGCGGAGATTTTTTCTTTCAGTTCTTCTGCGGAAAGTTTTTTGAATTTTTCGATTTGACCGAGACCGTATCGCTTAATCTCAAGAGAGCGGATGGCTTTCTGGAAAGCCTCCTTGAAAGTTTTCCCGATGCTCATGACCTCGCCGACGGCTTTCATCTGGGTTCCGAGGACATCCTTCGCCTGGGGGAACTTTTCAAACGCCCACCGTGCGAACTTTATTACGACATAATCGCCGCTTGGCGCGTATTTTTCCAACGTCCCTTCTTTCCAGTAGGGCATTTCGTCCATGGTAATCCCTGTCGCGAGTTTGGTTGAGATCCGCGCAATCGGAAATCCTGTGGCCTTTGACGCAAGAGCTGACGAACGGGAAGTTCGGGGGTTTATTTCTATTACTACCAACCGATCATCAATAGGATTATGGGCAAACTGAACATTCGTCCCTCCGACGACATCGATGGCGTCAACAATTTTATAGGAAAGCTCCTGCATGCGCTTCTGCAGTTTATCTGGAACGGTCAACATAGGCGCGGTGCAGAAACTGTCACCGGTATGGACTCCCATCGCGTCAATATTTTCAATAAAACACACCGTTATTTTCTGATTTTTATGGTCCCGGACGACTTCAAGTTCCAGTTCTTCCCACCCAAGAACGGACTCTTCCACGAGAACCTGATGTACAATACTTACGGCCAGGCCCCTTGCCGCAATGGTGCGGAGATCTTCCACGTTGTATACTATTCCGCCGCCCGTTCCTCCCATGGTATATGCGGGGCGCAGAACTACCGGATATTTGAGTTTTTCCGCGATCTTTTCGGCCTCTTCCACTGAATGAGCAGGTTCAGACCGCGGGGTTGAAACCCCGAGCCGGTTCATGGTATCTTTGAAAGCGATACGGTCTTCGCCTCTTTCTATCGCGTCTGTCGTAACGCCTATAACTTCTACCTTGAACTTCTCCAGTATTCCCTCTTTGTGAAGGCTTGCGGCAAGGTTCAACGCGGTTTGCCCCCCAAGGTTCGGCAACAGAGCATCGGGCCTCTCTTTTTCAATGATCTTAGTCAGTGTTTCTATGGTCAGTGATTCTATATACGTCTTATCAGCCGTATCGGGATCGGTCATTATCGTCGCCGGATTGGAATTGACCAGTACCACTTCATATCCTTCCTCTTTCAGCGCCTTGCACGCCTGCGTGCCGGAGTAATCAAATTCACAGGCCTGGCCTATTATGATCGGCCCTGAACCTATTATAAGTATTTTATGAATATCTTTTCGTTTCGGCATCTTTTTTCTCCGTTTTGTTTATTAGTAGTTCCCTCTCGAACGTTACTATTATAAGTATAGTGCCCAAAAACTCAATACATTCCTTCTTTACAGGCTCACTTTCCGCTTGTGGCGCCTTTTTTCAGATAGACGTCAATCGCCCTTGCAGCCTGTTTTCCGGCTCCCATGGCCGCAATAACCGTGGCGGAACCGGTCACGATATCGCCGCCGGCAAAAATATCTTTCACGCTTGTTTGCCCGTTCTCATCCGCTTTAATGTTACCCCTCTTATTGAGCTCAAGCCCGCTAACCGTCTGAAGAAGCAGCGGATTAGGCCCGTTACCGATAGCGATAACCACGGTGTCTATCTCCAGCTCAAAATCCGACCCGTCTACCGGCACCGGTCGTCTACGGCCGCTGGAATCAGGATCACCAAGACGGTTTTTGCGGCAGACCATTTTATTTATATGACCGTTATCGTCTCCCCTCATAGAGACAGGGCTCGTCAGAAGGCAGAATTCTATTCCTTCCTCTTTCCCGTGGTGGACCTCGTCAATCCTGGCCGGCATTTCGCGCTCGGTACGCCGGTAAACAACACGAACCTTCCCAGCGCCGAGTCTCAGAGCGCAACGCGCGGAATCTATCGCCACGTTTCCGCCACCTATAACAGCGACATTTTTGCCCACGTTTACAGGCGTGTCATATTCCGGAAATTTGTATGCTTTCATGAGGTTCACGCGCGTCAAGAATTCGTTGGCTGAGTATACTCCATTGAGAGATTCACCGTCGACCCCAAGAAAATAGGGCAACCCCGCGCCCGTGGCGATAAAAAAGGCCTCGAATCCATCTTTTCTCAGGTCTTGAAAGCTCCGAGTTTTTCCGATAACATAATTAAGCTTCACTTCTACACCAAGCGTTCTAATCAGGTCGACTTCTTCTGCCACAATGCTTTTAGGAAGACGGAATTCAGGAATTCCATACACGAGGACCCCGCCCACCTCGTGCAGACCTTCAAATATTGTAACGTGATATCCCAAGAGAGCAAGATCTGCCGCGCAGGTCAGTCCGGCGGGTCCCGATCCGATAACCGCTACTTTCTTCTTTTTGTCAGCCTCATGGGGGCGTGCCGTCGGCTTCGGTGTGCTTTTTTGCGCACTGTCTGCCGCAAAACGCTCAAGACCGCCGATATTTATCGGATTACCCGTTTTAATGAGAACACACGCTTTTTCGCATTGGTCTTCCTGGGGACAAACCCTTCCGCAAACCGCGGGCAGATTGTTTGTCCGGTGAATAATAGAAATGGCATCATCGGGGCGTTTTTCCCGGATGGCTGCGATAAACTCGGGGATAGCCACCTCCGCGGGACATCCCGCAACACACGGCGCGTTTTTGCACTGAAGGCATCGTAAGGCCTCCTGCACGGCCTCTTTCTCGCTATAGCCGCAGGGAACTTCGTCAAAATTAGTTATACGTTTTTTTGGGTCCTGTTCCCTCATTTTTTCGTCTTTCCCAGGCCGATTCGACAGGCTTCGTCATGATGGTCCATTGCGGATTTTTCTTTGTCCTTATATCTTCCCTGACGTTGTATTAGATCCTCAAAATCCACGAGATGGGCGTCAAATTCGGGACCGTCAACGCACGTGAATCGTGGGTTACCCTCATACCGGATTCTGCACCCCCCGCACATGCCCGTTCCGTCTATCATAATCGCATTCAGGGATACAAGAGTCTTGACCGCGTACGGCCGTGTTACTTCGGAAACAGCTTTCATCATTATAACGGGTCCAATGGCAAATATCAGGTTGTATGGGCCGGAGTCCAGAAGCTCCCGGAGCACATCAGTAACAAAACCTTTTTTTCCCCGGGAACCATCATCGGTTGCAATATAAACCTGGTCGCAGAATTCCCTCATTTCATTTTCACAGAGAATAAGTTCGGCGGTGCGTGCGCCGATTATTGCCGTTACATCGTTTCCTGCGTTTTTCATCGCCCGGGCTATGGGATATGCTTCGGCAGTTCCCACTCCGCCGCCGATACAGATTACTTTTCCCAGTTTTTCCATTTTGGACGCGTGTCCCAGAGGACCTACGATATCAAGAACAGATTCCCCCTCGTTAAGAGCGCAAAGCTTTTTCGTGCTTACACCCACGGCCTGGCACACCACCGTTACCGTCCCCTGAGTTTTGTTCCAGTCATACAATGTAAGAGGAAAACGCTCGCCTGTTTTGTCAACGCGGAATATCAGGAATTGTCCGGGTTCAGCGGCCAGCGCGATATCGCGAGCCGCAAATTCCAGAAGAAAAATTTCCGGATTAAGCTGTCTTTTTTTTATAATTTTGAACATTTATCCCCCAAAATCGCGCTATTTTAAGCTTCTTCGCCACATAACCCATATCGTCGGAACCCGGCAGGTTAAAAAAAAAGACGTTCCCCCGATAGGTAGAACGTCTTTGTTCCGATTGATACGGCCCCTCACTTTGTAAACATTATCTACGATAGATCACCGGTAGTCAAGAAAAAAACAAAAAACCTCTTGTTTGAGAACATCACCATTTTTGAGTTATTTTTCATCACAGACGAAAACCTTGTGAATACCCGCGCCTACGCGTTTGGTATCTCTAACCATTCCATTTATAGTCTCTCCGCAGCCGGACAGGAATACGGTCAATAAAACCACAACTATGATTGAATAGGCATTACGCATCTAATCCTCCATTGCAACACTGAATTACTGAATTCCCTGAGAACACTGAAACCTTGCAACTCTGAAAGCTCTGAAACCTTGCGACTCTGAAAGCTCTGAAACTTTTGAGAACACTGAGATCAGTGTTCTCAGTTCTTTTCAGTGTTCTCTGTGTTGCAGGTGTTCTCATTCCTCTTCAGTGTTCTCAGTGTTGCATTTCCCTATCCGGGAGATATTTTCCAACTTTCCATAGCATACAAGCATGTCATTCTGCAACAAACGGTCATTTGCGTGAGGCGCCGGAATTACGCCCGTACCTCTTTCTATCGCCAGAATAAGAATATCCTTTTGCCTGAATGACGCTTCAAAAAGCGATTTTCCGATATCACTGTTTCCTTCGTTCAACGTCACCTCGGCTACACCATAACCTTCGGCAAGTCGGAGAATCTCTTCAACAGGGCGTTTCGTAAAAGAAGCACTCTGCATGAGTCTGGCCTGTATTTTTTTTGTCAATTTTACCGTGAGTTTTTTGTTCAGCGATATTTTTATTAAAAGAAGCACCGCCAGAAGAATTATCGTGATATTAACCAAAAGGGGAGTCAGTCCTCCACCCTCAAAAAGAGAAAGCATGAGAGTGGTAATCACCGAAACAAGTCCCGCATTGCCCATTATCATGAGAAACATTATGATCTTCCGGCGGATGTCATTCCGGACGACCAGTTCGGAATCCCGAGTGGTAAATCCCGTGCCCGTGAAAGCGGAAAGAGCCTGAAAAAAGGCTCTTTTTTCGTCAAGCCCGGTAAGATTAAGCGCCACTGAAGCAATCTTTACCAATACGGCAGAAGCGACGATGATAACTATAACGGGAATTACAAATATAAGGCCCATTTTGTTTATTTTCTGTCTTCGATTTCTCCTACAATCTCTTCCAACATGTCTTCTATTGTCACTATCCCTATAATACTACCGGTGTTGCCGGTTACAACCCCCATTGGCTTTTTTTTATGGCGCAGACGCATCAAAGCTATATCCAAACCGTCTTTCCGATCCACACGAACCAGATTGCGGATAAAGCTTTTTATACGCACTTTGTCATCACTGCCGGTCGTCCTGAAAAGTATATCATAAATATTAACAATACCAATAACATTTTTTACATCTGTCTCATAAACGGGAAATCTGGAAAAACCCGTTCGGACGGCAAGTTTTTTTATCACCTCGACCGTGGTATCTGAACTGATGGATGATACCTCTTCTATCGGGACCATTATCTCCTCTGCCGTTTTCGAACCGAAATCCAGCACTTTATGTATCAGTGTAACTTCATCTGCTTCCATTCCACCCGCCTCATATCCCAAAAGAAGCGCTTTTTTAAGATCACTTCTTGTGGGCGTTACTGACCGTGCGGTGATATGTTTCCTGAACGGTGCCAGGATTAAACGCGCAACGGCATTGACAAAGACGACCAAAGGATAAAATAGACGAAAAAAACCGGTTAGCGGTGTTATTACTCTCAGGGCTAACGCCGTAGAAAACTGCTGTGCTATCATTTTGGGTATAAGTTCCGCGAAAATAAGCACCAGTGGCGTCATAATCAGCGTAGCAAGAGTGATTGCAACTGTTGGAGTAAAATACTCCGCAAATACCCGTGTCGCGAGTATACCGGCGATTACCATGCACACATTAGTCCCGACAAGGGTGGTTCCGAGGTATACCCCTTCTTTTTTCATAAACTTTTCAAGCTTTAAGGCATATTTGCCGCCGGATGAGGCAAGATGTCTGAGCTTTGCCCTGTTCACGCATGTAAGCGCTACTTCTGAAGCCGTAAAAAAAGCCTGTAAAGCGATTGCAGCGAAAATCAGGATTGTATAGAGTGTAATCATTTTGTACGGTTTTACTTAGAAAAAAGTCCTGTCTCTTTATCATCCTTTTCAATAACAATGTTTGTAATGCGATTCTTTGAAACATCTTTTACGGTTACCAGCATATTTCCGATTCGCATTTTGTCTCCGGCCCGGGGAATCCTTCCCATTCGTAAAATAACATATCCGCCTATGGTATCCACTTCCTCCGTTTGTATGGAAAGACCCGTTATTTCGTTTACTTCATCAATATGGGTCTGTCCTTTAATCTCGTAGCTGTTTTGGGAAATTTTCCGTATTTTCGGAGCTTCAATATCAAATTCGTCTTTTATCTCGCCAACAATTTCTTCAAGGATATCTTCGATGGTCACTATTCCGGATGTAACCCCGTACTCGTCCGTGATCACGGCCATGTGTGTGTGTGCTTTTTGAAGTTGTTGTAGAAGATCGTCTATCTTCATGCTTTCGGGAGCAAAGAACCCCCGACGAATAAGGTTTTTTGTCGGCGTCGCGCTACCCAAAAGAATGTCCTTGGAATGTATAATACCCACAACATTGTCGAGGGTATGCACATATGCGGGAAGGCGCGAATAATGATTTTCTTTTATTTTTTTCACAAGCGCGGTTCTCTCCAGAGAAAGATCAAGCGCCACGATATTTATGCGGGGGGTCATGATATCCGCCGCATTTAGTTCCTTAAATTCAAGTATGCTGTCGATCATATTTTTTTCACGCTCCTTGACGATGCCCTTCTTTTTTCCGAGAAGAAACATGAAGCGAATATCCTGTTCCGTTATTTTTTGACGTTCATGGGATATTTTCACGCCGAAACAACGGATAACGCTGAATGCAATTCCGCTGACCACCAGACGAATGGGTTTGAGGAGTATCTCTATCATTCTCAGCGGGACGGCCACGTGGAATGCGACTTTTTCCCCGTTGCTCAAAGCGAACATCTTGGGCGTTACTTCTCCGAAAATAAGGATAACGATTGCCATCACGGCGATGGAAAGACCGACACTTCTTTCTCCGACAACACGATAGAAAACACCCGTCAGAACGGCGCTTGCGGCAATATTGACAAAGGTGTTTCCGATCAGAACCGTGACAAGCAGTTTATGCATGTCCGAAGCCAGCGATGCTACGTAATCGGCTATGCGTCCGGTTTTTTCGATTTGTTTAATCCTGATTTTATCGAGAGAAAGGAATGCGGTTTCCGATGCGGAAAAAAAAGCAGAAGCAACAAGTAACAGCACAAAAAGGGTTATATCCACTTATTATAATCCCATTCGTTTTCGTTCACGACAATTTTTTTCTGACGATTTCGCCTACAATCCGGCCGTCGGCGCGTCCTTTGAGAAGGCTCAGGCATTCACCAATGACTTTTCCCATATCTTTCAACGATGCCGCGCCTGTCCGGCTGATAACGTCGGAAACAACACGGCTAATCTCCTCTTCAGAAACCGGCTCGGGAAGGTATTTTTTCAATATCTCAAGCTCTTTTATCTCTTTTTCCACAAGATCCTCGCGATTACCTTTCCGGAACTGCTCTATTGATTCGTTATGCTGTCGCGCCATCTTCTGGACAATTTTGATAATCTTTTCGTCGTCAAGTTCCTTTACTCTGTCCGCTATCTTTTTATTTTTTATCTCACAAATAAGCATCCGAAGAACCGAGACTCGGATGGCTTCTTTGTTTTTAAGCGCTTTGTTTAGGCTTTCTGTTATGCTTTTTTCCATCATAGCACGCCACCTCGCATGTTTTGTTTTTTTGTCCGTGCTTTGCAGCCGCAATCTTTTTTACGGCGACCAAACGCCTGACCGGACCTAAATAGTCAATAATCAGCTTCCCGTTAAGATGGTCAACTTCGTGTTGAACGGCTCTTGCGGCAAGTCCCTGTAAATCCCTGACAAAAAAGTCGCCTCGTTCGTTTCTGGCGCGTATTTTCACCTTTTCAGGTCGTTTAATGTTAACTGTTATGCCGGGTAGACTGAGACATCCCTCTTCCATTTCTGACTTTATTTTTGATTTTTCGAGAATTTCAGGATTTATAAGCCACATGGAATCATCTTCCACCTCAACTATGAGCATGCGAAACTTCAGGCCCACCTGCGTTGCGGCAAGGCCAATTCCTCCGCTAGCATACATCAACTCCTGCATTTCACGAAGAGTCTCGCTTATTTCGGAAGTAAATTGCTTAACCGGCCGGGTCTTAATCCGAAGGCATGCATCAGGATATGTCTTGAGCTCTAAGGATGTCACTTATCTGCTTTTAAGCTGGTTGTTTTTTCCCAAATCAACCTGACGCACGCTGAAATTGCGGCTTTCTTTTGTCTCCATGAGGCAATAAGATAGTATCACGAGGGAATCTCCGAGATTTCCTTTTCTTGCCGCAGGTCCATATAGCGTGATCTTACCCGAGTTTGGTTTTTCTTCGATTACATAAGTCACAAACCGTTCTCCGTTAGCGGCATTAAGCACGTGCACCTGTTCTCCGGGCATAATATCCGCGGCGTCAATAATCGTTTTATCTATACCGATACTGCCGTTGTATCTGGGCTCTTTTGCCGTTATACATCCTCCGACTATCTTAGATTTGCATAAGGTTCGCAACATACTGTTCCTTCTTCATGGTTATGTGAGTTTTCATTTTTGATATCACTTAATGTTCTCATCGTCATCGGTCGATTCAGTTTCTTTAAACGGTTCCTGCCGGATATTTGTAAGATTCTCTCCGTCAAAATAAAGATACATATCCGCGGCAAGAAATCCGACATTTACCGGCAGTGTTGAATAAGCGGCTCTGTAAAGCCATTCCTCTCTCGGTTCGCTCCACTCAGGGGCAGTGACCATTCTTTTTGTGTTAGGCTCGCCGTAGATGGACGCAACTTGATTTTTTGACATACCAAGTTTAAGCGAGCCGGTCCCCAGGGGATCCTTAAAAAATTTCTTTGCCGGTGGCAACGTGACATCCGCACAACCTGAAAGAAAAAGGCAGATTACCGCAATACATATCAATCTATAAAAACTCAAAACACACCTCCTGGGTTTCTTATGTTCTCACCTCATGAACTGAGTCATAAAGCAAATCACAAAGATAGCGCAAAAAATCGTTCTTGTTTTTGTCCTCTACACCACTAATTTTCACGCCAACATCATATGGGGATTTATCTTCCAGACTTTGCTTGGTCTGCCACACAACTTTGCCCGTGATATGAATTGGGACCTTAGACGACGGGATAGAGAGCATTATCTCTACCTCCCCGGGGGATTTCAGCTCCTGGCCGATTTCGAACCGTACCCCAACAGGAGACAGATTACGAGTAACAGTTTCCTCTATACGATTACCCGCTCTAACCGTAATTTTCAAAGGTCGCCGCGTTCGTACAAATCGTCTTCTTTCCGGCAGTTTTTCTTTCATTTTTATCGTTGGCGAAAGTATAACACATCAGGCTATCGCAGTCAAGACGCCCCTACTGCATGCTGCACAAATTACCGATACCCAAGATATGAATAATGTCAAATGACAAAATTCAAAGCACAAAATAAGCACAAATAACAAATGGCAAAATCCAAAACTAGAAAAAAACCAGAGTTTTGTTATTTGGATTTGAGATTTTGGATTTATTTTGGATTTTGTGCTTTGTCATTTGAATTTAACGAAGAGTGACTCTTCTTCTCACTCATTTGGTTATTGTATCTTGTATCTTGTTTCTTGTATCTTGGTTATTGCTCCTCGCGCCTAACTCCTTGCGCTATCGGATGTATCGTACGCAATAACGGGCTTATCATACCGGCCGATTGGGAAAGTAACCACGTCTGCTACACCCGAAACCGTGCGGACAAATGCATTGCATGTTCCCTGAAACACCCCGAAAACCAGGCCCTGAATCGGATTTGTCTTTTTCGTAAGAGCGATTACCTTTCCCGGTATTTCTGTCCAGCCCAAAAGAACGTTCGTTAATCCTCTTTCGGCTTTTTCCACGGCCCCTGCCGAAGAGGTACTACAGGCCTTGGCCGCCTCGGAATTAACCTTTTCTTGATTGTTCTCGGAAACATCCGCAGCAGCAGCTACTGCTGCTGTGAAAAACAACGTCAGAACAATTATGATTGTAACATGTATTGCTTTCTTCATTTCAACCTCCTTTGCGATATGGAGAACGCTTTAACTCACCAATAACGAAGATATGGACAGTGATTAGTGATCACTGATCACTGTTCACAGATTCAAGCCAATCTGAAATAATTTTAAACACCTCTGTATTCGGCAAAAACTTCCAGGAAGAGCTGATTTTTTGCGTCGCACCCACGTAGTTGCCCAGCTCTCTCCATACTACGATTTTAACATTTGTGTGTTTTTCCCCAAGCGTCCTTTTCAGGGCGTCTATCGCCGGGGCGCTGGCCCGTTTGTCCTCTTTTCCAAAAATCACCAGCACGGGTCTCTCAAAAGCGGCTATTTCTTCGCGCGGTTTCCTCATCAGGAATTCCCGATACTCAGTAAGCGGCACTTTCACTCCCGTGTAATACGAAAATTTCTTCGTGGAATATGCGACATCGCTCATGTGTTTTTTTATCTTTTCCATCATCGCTTCCAGCGCATCCTCTTTCAGAGGCAGAATCTCTGCGTCATAGAGCAGTGCCAGAATACTTTCTTTTGAAGGTGCATTAAAAAAGGATTGTTCATCCGCTGATAATGGAGTTCCCAAAAGAATGCAGGAGCGCACTTCCGGAAGCTTTGAGGCGGCTTTCAGCGCCAGATATCCGCCGCCGCCGTGACCGATAATGCTTATGGCATTTTTTTGTATGGTGGGAAATCGTTCAAGGTACGCCACGGCCGCGGCAATATCCCCAACTCTCGCACTATCATTCTGACCGTTGAAATTCCCCTGAATTTTGCCCTGAGAGGGTCTATCAACGCTCAGAACGACATATCCTGCATCGGAAAGCCATGTGCCGATCTCATTTATAAAGTGCTGCTCGCCCTTCGTTCCAGGGCCGTCTTCCGGCACGATGAGCACCCCCGGGAAAGGACCGTTCCCCTTCGGCAGGTGCAATTGCCCTATGAGAGTCTGACTGCCACTTTCAAAGAGAATCTCCCTGGTCTCTTTTTTCGCCGGGCTTTCCACGGCAACCGCCGTTACCGGATTCAAAGGTGATGCTGCCTTTTTTTTCGGTGCTGCTGTTACGCCGGACATCCTCAACCTGATATACATGTAAAACTCATCCAGCGCGAATCTTATCCTTTTCCAGGGGGTTTCCATAAGACCGACAAGCACAAATTTCATTCCGGTCTTACCTACTTTCAACGTCAACATTCTGTGCGAATATTTTGATAAATATATTCTTGCAGTCGGCAGGATTTCGGAACTGATGCTGAAATTTTCCGCCTCGTGCCGCCGTCCCATGACGGGGATATATGCATCTCCCAGATACCGGATTTCAATCCGGTCACGAATCGGCGGTATCGGCCCGTCAACCGGTATCAGCACGTCGAAAAACTGTGTTCCCTTCCTCCAGAAATTATATTTTTCCATTATCGGCAGATATAGCATTAGATTGGCCGGAGAAAAGATCATCAGGTCATTTTCCATTTTTTCCTGGAGGGAGATAAATCGGGGTGTTTCTATAAAAAGAAAATCAAATTTTCCGGTGTCACACTCTATCAGAGTCTCCCTCTTTCGACCCCGGGTGCCTTGAGCCTCCCGTAGAAATCGTAGAGGGATTATGCCCTTTTTTTGAAGAAATAGTTTTTCGTGTATAACCGGATACTCGTCGGAATGGGGATATTCGGTTATGCTCTTGTATATTATTTTGTCTTCCGTCGTATATCGGTCAATCGTAACGGATCCAACCCGTGTTCCATTCACCACAAGCCCATAAGAGGACCCTCTGTGTCCGCTGAAATCAATATAAAAAAATGCTACCACAATAAGGCCTATGATTGTTAGCATTGAAAGGAAGACAATGACACCCAGTTTTCTCACGATACGCTTACCTCCACGACAGAACATACCATTTTTAATGTGTTTTTTGATGAACTTCTGGCAAAATTTGTTCCGGAAGAAAGCTGACTGATAACTCGACGGGGACAATTCTTTAAAGAATGGCTAAAAACCAAGCTTTGCCCGGACAGAAGCACGTCTTCTTCTTGTTTTTTTTCAAAGAGGGATACACCTAATAGAGGAGGCTTCCCTCCTATCGGATAAAATTGTCCGTAATACTCAACTGTTCCGTCAGGAGCCAGAAATGAAATCTCGAGTAAAACGGAAGTTATTGTCTTGCCGGAAGAATTTTTCAGGGTTCCTTCCAAGAGGGGAACTGCAGAAAAATGTTCGTCGCCGGGTGCTTCCTTAACGTTGACATTTGACAGAACTATGTTCTTTCTGAACAGTTCAGCCGTTAGTCGACCTATGGAAACATGATATGTGCCCGCAAAACTGTCTTTTTTCCACTGTATGTACAGAGTGTATCCGATGAGAGTTGACGCAAAAACAATCACGACAACGAGCGAGGAAAAGACAACAACCGTTATATGTTTTCTTTTGATAAACATCTAAAATACTTCATTGAAGCGGATCTGTAAGCCGGGTTCTGTAAGCAGGTAAACCTGCCCGGTGATTATCCATCTTGGGTCGGCATTGCTACCCACCTCGTGCGACCTACCCGAAAGTCAGACGAAACTAGCCGCTTCGTACCGGATACCGGTTCCTTTCCTATTTGGTCTTGCTCCACGCAGAGATTGCCGCGTTTCACCCTTTCCGTGCATATCAAGTAGATAGATAAGCACGGAAAGACTCGTCTCTGTGGCTCTTCCCCTTCAGCGGTATGATGTTACCCCGCGAAGGAAATCCCGGATTTCGGGAATCCTAATCTTTCGATTGACGGGTGTTACCCGCTGCGCCGCTATGTGGAGCCCGGACTTTCCTCTCCCCGCCGCAAAGGCGGAAAGCAATCACCCGATCCGCTTCAAATGAACCTACACAAGTGCCTTGAGATTTATGGCTTTGTTTACAAGTATGTCTGCCTCTTTATTCTCTTCCCTGGGAATTTCTTTTATCTCAATTTTATCAAATTCCTTAAAGAGATTCTGCGCAAGGTCAAAAAATATGCGTATCTTCTGGTCCTTTACCTTGTATTCCCCTTTAAGCTGTTTTGCCGCAAGCTGGCTGTCTACATGCAAAGTAAGTGTTTTTATCTTCAGGTGAACCGCCTCCTGCAGTGCGTAGATAATCGCCAAATATTCGGCGACATTGTTTGTGGCTATTCCAATATACCGGGATATTTCCGTTATTCTCTTACCCTCTTCGCTAAAAATGACTGCACCTATCCCGGACGGTCCGGGATTACCCCGTGAACCGCCGTCAGTGAAAATCCTGAACATATCAATTCTCCCGGTCAGTCTGCCGCGTAAAGCATTCGGGCGCAATTCTCGCAGTAGACTATATTTTTTCCGATTCTCGTTTCGTTTATTACCTGGGGGCGCAGAAGCATATTGCACGCTCCGCAAAGATCCCCTTTAACCGGAACGATCGCGAGACGTCCGCGATTTTCACGGATTTTTTCATACTGTTTTAAAACGGCCGTATCCACGCTGCCTGCCAGAGCAGTTCTTTCCGCATTGAGGCCGTCAAGCTGCTTTGAGAGTTGTTCCCCCTCAGCTTTTATTCCGGTTTTCTCCGTTTCAACCTTCTGTTTTTCTTCATCCAGAATTTTCTTTTCTTTTTCACGCGTTGCCTGTGCCGTTTCAATTTCGTCAAAAAGATTTATGACTTCCTCTTCCAATAGAGAAATATCCGCTTTAATGCTGTCTATTTCATTCTGCAGAGCTGTGTATTCCTTGTTGTTTTTTATGGTATAAAGCTGTGCCTGGTGCTTATTTACGGCTTCTTCCTTTGCTTTTATGTCCGTTTCTTTCTCATTCTTTCTGACCTGCAGTTTTTTAAGAGCGTCTTCAGCGGCAAGTGTCGCATTGCCCTTTTCGTCAAGAGACGTGTCCATCTCTTGTATCCTCGCCGGAATAGCCTCCTTCCGGGCACATATATCAAATATCCTGGCATCAATCTCCTGAATGGTAATCAATTTCGCTATTTCGTCCCTGATGTTGATGCTGCCTCCTTAATTGTAGTGTTGGTCCCTCGACGCGTTCGCTTCGCTCACTTGCTCCCCTCGACTCCGCTCGGGGC
>CAZGOZ010000009.1:9181-31143 GCA_964528025.1 uncultured Planctomycetia bacterium | reverse complement strand
TTGAGGGTATATTACGGCGGCGGGGTCGGGGTGCGTGTTGTTTTAAAGAATGGGCCCGCGTTCAGAGATACCGTTGTGAACGTGGACGACATGCGGGTCATGCCGCGAATCACGTTGGCATCTAACCATCCCGCGGTAAAGAGGCAGCTTGAGAAGATGGGCGTTTTTGAAGAAGACGCGAAAGCACGCGAGCGGATAAAAGACGAGATGACAAAAGACCTGAAGCAGCTGCTTCGCGATATCGCTTTTCAGGCCACTTATTATTTGGGCACTTCCAGTTTAGCAACAGCGTCTGCAAAGGTGACGGATGCGGGGCTCGAGCAAAAAATTTAGCAGTAAACTTGGAGATGCTCGCGGGGCTCAATTCAAGAAATAAACTCTAAATAATTGTTTTTGTTTACTATTGTGCATTCTGACTTGTCGTATGTCTCGAGCCATTCTTTGGGTATCTTGGTTTTTTTAACCGACCATTTTATTTCATATCCATGTAATTTTCCGCCATATTCTTCTATAAAATCTATTTCCTTCTGATCGTATGTTCTCCAGAAATAATTATTTGATTGCATGCGAAGATATTCCTGTTTTTTTAACCTTTCAACGATTATATAATTTTCCCATAAAATGCCGATATCATCGCGTATCGATAAAGGATTAAAATTGTTTATCAAAGCATTTCTTATGCCTGTATCGTAAAAATAATATCTTGGATTTTTGGATATCTCCTTTCGTAAATTACGGCTAAAACCTTGCAGCTTAAAAATAACAAACGCCTTTTCCAGTAGTTCCAGGTAGCGGTCAATAGTATTTTTACTCATGCCTAACTGGCCGCCAAGTTCGTTATGTGAAACCTCTTTTCCTATTTGAAAAGCCAATAATTGCAGCAATTTGATTAACTTGTCTGAATGGCGCAGTCCATCGAGTTCTAATATGTCTTTATAGAGATAGGAGCTTACTATCTCTCTTAAATAAGTATTTTTGAAAGAATTTCCTTCGCCTAAAACAACTTCCGGATAGGAACCATATATCAGGCGCTGTTCCAGATGCGCATCGATCTCCGGCCTGGTTTCAATGGCATTAAGTTCTAATTGAGCAAGGGGGAACATTTTTAAGGTAAATTTTCTGCCCGTGAGCGGTTCTCCTACCTGTTGCGCCAAATCAAAAGAAGAAGACCCGCTGGCAATAACTTTTATTCCCGGTATGTGGTCAAGTATTAACTTGATATTCAGCCCAATGTCTTTTATCTTTTGAGCCTCATCAATTATCAGTAATGTACAGTTACCGATAAAACTCTTTAATTTTTCGATTGACCGGCTACTTAAGTAATCCTGGATAGTTATATCTTCGCCGCTTACTAATAAACATTCTTCTTTTATATCTTTCACGAAATGTTCCAATAGGGTTGTTTTCCCGCATCTTCTCGGTCCATATATGATTACAGCCTTCTGAGGCATTATTACTTTTTTAAGATTTTTCAGTTGGCGTTGCGGGACATACATAATGAATCCTCCCTATTCGTGTGAATACAGTCAATCAACTGACTAAATTATACCATATGTAGTCACTATGGTCAAGGTTTGCTTGTTTATGAGGAACTTTCTCTTCCGATAAGGGTAGTTCTAAAAATAGGGATCAGATCGGAATAGAGGTTTCTTGTTCCAGAATAGAACGGTGTTCGTGGTATCGATTTTTCCAAGAGCCTTTTCTGAAATACCATATCATTGTCAGACCCTGAAAGATATCTGAAACGTTGATTCCAAGCCATACACCGTTAATGCCGAATCCAAAAAGAAAGACCAGAGCATAAGCAAGCGGGACGCGTATGCCCAATTGGATAACGCCTGTCATTATGGCCGGGGCGCGAGTGTCGCCGGCTCCGCTCATGCCTCTGCCCAGGATGAGAGCCGCCGCCAGAAACGGCATGGTAACGGCTATGTAACGTAGGAAATCAGTTCCGATCTTAAGAACTTCGGGATTATTGCTGAAGGCGCCTATTATTTGGGGAGAGAAAATGAAAAATATGATAGCAATAGGGGCTATCATGAACTCGTAGTATTTCAAGGCAGCCCATCCGGACTGCGCCGCTCTGGCCGGTTTGCCGGCGCCCATGTTCTGTCCTATCAGCACCGAAGAGGCGACACCCATTCCGAATCCGATCATCATCACGGCCATTCTGAAACGTATGGCTATGCCGTAGGCGGCGACACTTGCCGCGCCGAACGAAGTGATGAGACGGAGAAGCATGAGCAGCGAGAACTGCCGGAGAAGGACCTCAAAGGAGGCAAAAAAACCGATCTTAAGCATCCTACCCATGAGCCGGAGGTTGATTCTAAAAATACTTCTGTGAAAATGTAAACTTGAGTGGCCGAAAAGAAAATGACGCAGAAGAATAACTACTCCGATGGCTCTGCTGATGACAGTGGCCAGCGCGGAACCGGCTACTTCCATTCGTGGAAAAAAACCTATCCCGAAAATAAGTAAAGGGTCAAGCACGATATTGATTATGTTGGCCAGAATAAGTATCTTGAGAGGTGTTATCGCGTCTCCTGAACCATGCAGTGCCTGATTAAAGGCGATAAAAAGGAATATGAAGATTGACCAGATAAAACTTATCTTAAGGTATCCGGCGGCGGCCGGAATAATCTCAGGGGTTGCCCCGAATAGACGGAGCAGACCTTCTGTGCCGAAAAATCCGAGCAGGGCCATTATCAGAGAGCAGATAACGCATAGAACAACCGATTGAAAAAGAACATTATCCGCGGAAGTGTAATCTTTTTTTCCGGTAAAGTGGGCGACTAAAGCGGTTACGCCTGAAGAAATGCCTATTGCCAGCACCAAGAGAACCGCGAGGATGACACCCGATATGGATATGGCCGCTATAGCTATGTAGCCCAACCGGCCCACGAAGAAGAGGTCTACAATACTGAATAGATCCTGTAAGAGCGCTCCGGCCATCATCGGCATGGCCAGGCGCCAGAGAGAAAAACCCACGCCGCCTTCGGTGATGATATTGTTGACCTTGCGTGATCTTGATTTACTCATATCTTATCGCTTCAGTAATCCGGCACGGCGCGTTTTTCCCTAATATAAACTTGCGGTTTGCCTTGAATGGGCTTAATAAACGCGGAAACGCGGGACAATGCTAAATTATACTCCCGTATAATGCATAAAGCAAGACGCTTCCGACAGCCCGGTAAACAAGGAAAAGAGAGGCACGCATAAGAAATGCTTGACAAACCTCTTTACTGACACTAAACTGGTAACAGTAAAAGGGGCAAGGCATGAAACTTTTAACAAAAAATTCTGACTACGCAATCCGGGCGCTTATTGTTTTGGTAAAGAAGAAAGACGCATTCTTATCTGCCAGAGCCATAGCGAAAGAGCAGGGTGTGCCTTATCCGTTTTTAAGAAGGATTCTGAATACGCTTATCAAAAACGGTTTAGTTGAATCCCGTGAGGGGAGACAGGGCGGATTCAAGATTAAGAAAGCGCCCGCGAAGATCAGCATCATTACGATTATAAATATTTTTCAAGGGAAGGTTCAATTATCCGATTGTATGTTCCGCAGAAAAATATGCAGTAATAGAACAAGGTGTGTATTGAGGAAAGAGATCAAGCGGATAGAAAAAATAGTAAATCATGAATTTGTGAATATTACGATTGAAAAACTTTCAAAAAAACTGGAAAAGGGGGCTTGATATGTTTTGCTATCAATGTGAACAAACGGCGGGCGGAGAGGGATGCACGAAGATCGGTGTGTGCGGAAAGAATCCTGATATTCAAAGCTTGCAGGATATTTTGCTTTTTGGATTGAAGGGTATGGCCTCATATGCGTTTCACGCTCGGGAAATGGGCGGAGTTGACACGGAAGTGGACGGATTTATGCATGAGGCGCTTTTTAAAACGGTAACAAATGTCAGCTTTGATCTGAAGCAATATTTGGACATTGTTTTAAAATGCGGTGAGATGAATCTCAAAACAATGGAACTTCTTGATAAAGTTCATGTGGGGCGATTCGGCAGTCCCACTCCCGTAGAAGTTGAAACAGGCACGCGAAAAGGTCCGGGGATACTTATCACGGGGCATGACCTGCCGGATCTATATGAACTGTTGAAACAAACCGAAGGAACAGGCATCAATGTATACACTCACAGTGAAATGCTGCCGGCGCATGGGTATCCGGGACTGAGAAAATTTAAGCATCTTGTGGGTAACTACGGAGGGGCCTGGCAGGAGCAGCACAAAGAGTTTAAAGAGTTTCCGGGAGCTTTACTGGCTACGACAAATTGCATTCAAACCCCCCGCGCGGATACCTATCTTGATAGATTGTTTACTGTAGGAATAACGGGGGTAGAGGGAGCCGTTCACATAGAGAACAGGGATTTCACGCCGCTTATTGAAAAGGCGAAGAATCTGCCCGCTCTTCCGGATGCGCCCGGCAAGAAAATCATGACGGGGTTTCATCATACGGCAATACTCTCCCTGGCTGATAAGATTGTGGGTGCCGTAAAAGCCGGCAAGATCCGGCATTTCTTTCTGATAGGCGGGTGTGACGGCGCAAAACCGGGACGGAATTATTATACGGAATTCGCCGAAAAAGTCCCCAAGGATTGCGTTATATTGACTCTTGCCTGCGGTAAATATCGTTTCAATAAACTTGATTTCGGTGCGATAGACGGTATACCGAGATTATTGGATATCGGGCAGTGTAATAACGCATATTCCGCGATTCAAGTAGCGGTAGCCCTGGCAAAAGCGTTTAATTGCGGAGTAAATGAACTGCCGCTGTCGTTCGTGCTCTCATGGTTTGAGCAAAAAGCGGTGGCTATCCTTTTGACGCTGTTCCATTTCGGCATCAAAGGTATACGCCTGGGACCAACGTTGCCTGCTTTTGCGACGCCGAATGTCCTGAAAGTATTGCAGGATAAGTTTGACATCAAGCCCATTACAACTCCGGATGCGGATCTAAAATCCATCCTGAGTTAACAAACGGAGGCATCAATGACAAAACAGGTTATTAACCTAGCGGAAACCGTAAATTATCAAACCGGCTCCATAGTCAGTAAAGAAATCGTCAAGGGCGAGACAGGCAGTGTAACTTTGTTTGCCTTTGATAAAGCTCAGGCCTTGAGCGAACATACGGCGCCGTTTGATGCATTGGTCTACATCATTGACGGTGCGGCGGAAGTGACAATATCCGGGAAATCGTTTCATCCGGAATCCGGCGAAAGTATAATAATGCCGGCGAACGAACCGCATTCGGTAAAGGCCGCGAATCGCTTTAAGATGATGTTAGTAATGATAAAGTCATAGAAAAGGGCGGCCCCATGTGGCATGTTTATGTATTGCGTTGCGCTGACGGTTCGCTTTATACCGGCAGTACGACGGATATAGATCGCCGGCTAAAAGAACATAATGCCGGTCGGGGCGCGGGTTATACTCGGCCCCGTCTGCCCGTAAAGCTGGCGTATAAAGAAGATTATTCCAACAGATCCGATGCTCAGCGCCGTGAAGCCGAAATTAAACGTTTTTCACGCCGTGGAAAAATCGCTCTCATATCCTAATGAGACATAAAGACGGTAGGGCACCTTTTAAGGTGCCTACTATTTGATTGCCGCTAATAAGCTTGAGAATTAAGGCCGAATGTTATAATATTACGAAAAGAAGAAAGGCGGAAAAGCAGTGAATAAAAAAACCATTTTCGCGGTTGGCATGGTGCTCCTGATCTTCGCCGTCATACTCGTTTACGAGTGGAGCGGGGCATGGAGAGGGTATAAGACCATTATGGAGCAGAGTGAGGTCATAACCGCCGAGCTTTTACAAGAAGAACATATTCCCGTCTACATGCTCATTGTTGTGACGATTGTTGACTATATCAAACATTCGTGGCTTTGTTTGCTTCTGGCGTTCATCGCGGCGGGCGCTCTTCAGGAATTTGTTCCGAAAGAAAAAGTTATCAGATACATGGGGTCAAACAGGGGAGTTTTCCCGTATCTGGTGGGAGCGGGATGCGGGCCCCTGCTTTCAATGTGTTCGTGCAGTATAATCCCGATCTTCGGCGGGCTTTATAAAAGAGGCGCGGGCCTCGGCCCCTCGCTCACTTTTCTTCTGGTGGCTCCCGCATTTAATCCCGCGGCGGTTCTTTTAACCCTGGCGCTTTTGGGCTGGAAATTTGTCGTAGGAAGGATTATTTTTGCCATGGGCGCGGGGATGTTGGTCGGGTATATCACGGAACGGATAATGCGGAACAAGATACCGGCTCCGGAACCCATGAACATTGAGGACGATGTTTATGCGGGCCCGGAAGATAAAGGCGGTTACTGGAAAAGAACGGTTAATATGTTCCGGTATTCATGGGAGTTCGTGAAGATAGTTCTTCCGCTGATACTGATTGGTGTTGTGATGGCGGGTCTCATAAAGGCCTTTCTGCCGCCCGCCTTTATCGTGAAATATCTCGGTGTCGGAATATTTCCCATCATGCTGGCGTCGGCTATAGGGGTTCTCATGTATGCGCCGAGTCTGGTAGAAGCACCTCTTATAAGGGGACTGATAGATATGGGAATGGGAACAGGCGCCGCGATGGCCCATCTCATAACAGGTCCGGCGTTGAGTTTGCCGTCCATACTCGGCGTATGTAAGATAGTCAGTCCTAAGGTGCCTGCGGTCTATGCATCGCTGATGTGGGTGTGCGGTGTTATCGCGGGTCTTGTGTTCTGGTTTTTCATGCCGGTATTCGGATAAAGCGGGGAGGGAATCATGAAGATAGAGGTTTACGGTCCGGGCTGTTCACGGTGTCAAGCGGTTGAGAAGGCCGTGCATGACGCTCTTGCCGAACTCGGCATGGCGGCGGATGTGGAAAAAGTCACCGACATGGCAAAGATCGTGGATGCCGGTATCATGATGACGCCGGGGTTAAGCATCAACGGTAAAGTCAAGTGCGGCGGCCGTGTTCCCGGAGTTGAAGAGATCAAGAAATGGATCAAAGAAGGGTAAAATAAGGAGGAAGAAGTGGAAGTATATCGATGTAATGTATGCGGAGAAGTGTATATAGGAGAAAAAAAATCTGTAAGCTGTCCGTTCTGTGGGGCGCACGGGAAATATTTCGTTCCGGCAAAGGACTGGAAATTGCTGCGCACGGCGTCATTATCGGATGTTAGCCGTGAAAACCTGAAAAAGGCGCTGGACTTAGAGATAAACAACACGAATTTTTATAAAGCCGTCTCGGAAAAGAGTAAAGACCTTCATGCTTCAAGCATGTTCAAGGGGCTTTCAAAAGTGGAGCGCGAACATGCCTCGGCGATATGCAAGCATTTAGGAATAGAAAAACCGGACTCAGATGTCGGCTCGGACAAGGCCGTTGATTCTGACGAGGAGAACATTAAAGAGGCCAACAGGAGAGAACGGAGCGCGGTTAAGTTTTACGGGGAGGCATTGTTCCAGGCCTCGGAACGTGAGATCAAAGAATTCTTTAATGCGGTAATGCAGATAGAGTCGGATCATATAAAATTAACTAATTAGAAACTTGAGGGGGTTGAAATGACAAAAGTAAGAGAACTTTATCGGTGCGAGATATGCGGGAATGTTATTGAAGTCGTGCATGAAGGCGCGCCGTCTCTGGTGTGCTGCGGCGAGCCGATGGGGAAGCTCGCGGCAAAAACCGCGGACGAGGGAAAAGAAAAACACGTTCCGGTTATTGAAGAAGCCAGCGCCGGCATCAAGGTAAAGGTGGGGAGTGTTCCTCATCCCATGGAAGAAAAACATTATATAAAGTTCATTGAAATCTTATTGAAAGACAAAGTAATGCGTAAGGAACTCAAACCCGGCGATTCCCCGGAGGCAAAATGCTACGGGTCAAAGTCGGATGTAATAGAAGTGCGGGAATTCTGCACGGTGCATGGTTTGTGGAAAAACGCGTAAATATTTAAAAAAAAGGCAGGAAAAAGATTATGAAGAGCATAAAAGGAACAAAAACAGAAAAGAACCTTCTCGCGTCTTTCGCGGGAGAATCACAGGCGCGGAACCGATATACCTATTTCGCGTCCGTAGCGAAAAAAGCCGGATACGAGCAGATATCGGCGATATTTTTGGAAACGGCTGATAACGAAAAAGAACATGCTAAGAGGTTTTTTAAGTTTTTGGAAGGCGGGGATACCGAGATTACAGCGTCTTATCCGGCCGGGATAATAGGGGATACGTCGGAAAATCTTGCGGCCGCGGCCTCGGGAGAAAACCTTGAATGGACGACGCTCTATAAGGAAGCTGAGGCAGTAGCGCGGGATGAGGGCTTTGAGGAGATAGCGAAGCAGTTCAAAGAAATCGCCGAAGTGGAAGAGGAACATGAAAAACGGTATAGAAAACTGCTTAAAAATATCAAAGACGGCAGCGTGTTTAAAAAAGATTCTGCAGTCAAATGGAAATGCCGTAATTGCGGTTATGTTCACGCGGGTAAAGCGGCGCCCGGAGAGTGTCCCGCATGCGCGCATCCGATGGCGTATTATGAAATTCTGTGCGAAAATTATTGATCAGGGTTCATGAAAGCGCTAAAGTCCGAATACAGAAAAAAGAAGAAACGTATAGAAGCGCGGCTGAAAGAATTCAGGCGTATCGGCGCCGGCACGAACGAAGATATTTTTGAGGAGCTTTGTTTTTGTCTGCTGACGCCTCAATCCAGGGCCATTTATTGTGATAAGGCGATTAAAACCCTGAAGCAGAAAGGGCTCTTATTAAAAGGTGCGCCGCGCGTCGTGAAGAGCCGGCTTAAAGGTGTAAGGTTTCCGAACAATAAAGCCGCATATCTTGTAGCGGCAAGAAAGCTCTTCAAGAATAAGGGCGCGCTTGACGTGAAAGGCAGGATTGATGCCGGAGATATATTCAAAACGCGGGAATGGTTCGTAAAAAATGTTAAAGGCCTGGGATATAAAGAGGCGAGCCATTTTTTACGCAACATAGGGCTTGGCGGGGATATAGCGATACTTGACGTGCACGTCTTGAGGAGTTTGAAAGAACGCGGAGTCATAAATAAGATTCCCGCTTCAATCAGTAAAAAGATTTACCTGAAGATAGAAGAAAAGATGAGGGTTTTCTCCCGAAAAATAAATATTCCACTTGAAGCATTGGATCTTTTATTCTGGTCCGGCGAGACAGGATTTATTTTTAAATAATATAAGTAGGGACGTCACCCATTTGTTTATAATAAGAAAGGCAGATGACGGTAAGAAAATAGGTTACCGAATTATTGAGCTAGTACATCTGTCCCTATTCCCCTATTTCCTTGAGGATGGGAGATAACATGAACGAGTTTTTAATAGTTTTAAAACATTATGTTATTGAGATTATACCGGCGCTGGCGGTCGGGTTTTTTCTTTCCGGTTTGATCCATGAATTCGTGCCTGACGATTGGGTGGAAAATAACCTGGGACGAAAAGGCCTTAAACCGATCTTTTACGCCACTCTTGCGGGAACGATTCTGCCGATCTGCTGCTGGGGAACCCTGCCGATAGCCCTGAGCCTTCATAAAAAGGGCTCAAAATTGGGGCCGGTCATGGCGTTTCTGGTGGCCACGCCCGCGACGTCGGTAAGCGCTCTCACGGTTACGTATAAACTGCTGGGTATAAAATTCGCTGTTTTTATATTTTTCGCGGTGATTCTGATGGGGCTTCTCATGGGGATTATCGGCAACCGGCTTTCTTTTGTTCCGCGAAAAAAAAACGAAGAGGCGTGCCCTGAATGCGAAAAGGGTATTGCCCATACGCATGAGAAGAAGGAGAGAACTCTTCTTCAGCGTTTAATATCCGCATTAAGGTTCGCTTTCTGGGACATGCCGCGGGAAATAGGGCGTGAATTGATTCTGGGCATACTTTTGGCCGCCGTTGTGGCTACCTTCGCGCCTGTGGGTCTCTGGATAAAGCGGAATTTGTCGGGCGCGGCCGGATATCTTTTTGCTGTCGTGTTCGGCCTTGCGATGTATATATGTTCAACGGCTACGGTTCCCCTCGTGGACGCCTTTGTAAAACAAGGGCTGAGTATCGGCGCGGGAATGGTTCTCTTATTGGCCGGGCCCGTAACAAGTTACGGCACGATTCTGGTGCTGAAAAAAGAATTTGGCACAAAGATACTAATCGTGTATCTGACGTTTGTATCCGCGGCCTCTCTATTTCTGGGCTATATTTTTTCTCTGATTTAAGAAATATCCTACCTGAATACCTTGCGGAACCTGAGTGCGCCGATGAGGAACATTGTTGTTCCCAGAGCGGATAAAAGGGCGACTTCTTTCCACATCAGAAGAAGAGAGTTGCCTTTTAGGAATATGCCGTTTCCCAGATCAAGATAATATTTCAGAGGCGAGAACTGCACGAGTATGCCCATCCATTTCGGCATGGCCTCTGCCGGCACCCATGCGCCCGAAAGGAACATTATCGGCACGAGCGCCAAGACCGAAAAAAGCACCGTTTCAGAGAGATTATTTGAGATCGTGGAGATAACGAGGCCCAGTCCCGCTATGGCGAAAAAGTATATAAAAGACACGAAAAAAAACGCCCAGATACTTCCCCGGATCGGAACGCCTATAACGGGTTTCAACATCGTAAATACGGCAATGAAAGTAACGGCGAAAAGCACCGTCATCATGGGCACGATTTTCGCGATCATTATCTCATATGTTCTTAAAGGCGTAACCATGAGCTGTTCTATTGTTCCAAACTGTTTTTCATTGACCATGCCGGATGCCGTCAAGAGAAGTCCTATCAGCGAGATACTCATGAAAAATTCCTGAAGGCAGAACGTCCATCTGTTGTTGAGATTGGAGTTGTAAAAATATCGTTTTGAAACATTCACGTAAGGGAGTATGTCTTTTGTTATGTTTGAAAGCTCCCAATTTGTAACAACAAGTTCCATGTTGTATTCGTGAACGATATCGTTTATGTAACGCAGCGCCAGCTCCGATGCGTTGCTGTTGGCCCCGTCTAAGATGACCTGCATTTCGGCCGTACGGTGCGCCGCTATTTTCTTGCCGAATTCATGGGGAAACACCGCCACGACCGAAACTGTTCCTTCTTCTATAAGGCCGCGAATTTCATTTTCATCGCGGATTATATGCGTAAGGTTGAAAAACGGTTCCCGGAGCTTGTTTATCACTTCGCGGCTCTGGGCACTGAGATCCATGTCGTAAACCGCCAGCGGGTAATTTTTCACATCCATGGAAACGTCACCTGCGGTATAGATATCCAGTGTCGCGCAGTAAAGAACGATCGCCAGAAGCGGCACGTTTCTGAAAAACTGCAGAAATTCTTTTTTTATCAGAAGAGATAACCGTGACAACATGTTTTAACCGAGCCTTTTTTTGAACAGTTTAATGCAGAGAAAATATATCCCGACACAGAAAACGACGATTACTATGACATCGTTTTTGACATGCGCGAAGCTTGCGCCTTTAACCATTATTTTTCTTATAAGGCTTATTTCATAAGTGCACGGAAGTATATAAGACATGAACCGCGCGCCTTCTCCCACATTTGTCAACGGCACCATGAAACCGCTGTACAGGAAAGCGGGAACCAGCGTTATTATGGATGTTATCAGAATAGCCGCAATCTGCGTGTTCACGAGAACGGCAATGAGAAGGCCTATCGCTATCGTGGATGCCACGTAAAAGATGGAAACAATCATCAGGGTAAATGGATCCCCCCGCATCGGAACCTTGAAGAGAAATATGGTTATGAGCAGAAATATAAAAAAGTTTATGAATGAAATGAAGATATAAGGAAGCATTTTCCCTAAGAGGTATTCTGATTTTGTTATGCTTGAACAGTACATGTTAAGTATGGAGCCCGTTTCTTTTTCTTTTGCGAGCGATATCGCCCCGACAAGAGGGGGGAAGAACATCATGACAATGACCACGATTCCAGGAATGATAAAATCTTCGCTCCGGAATGAAGAATTGTACCAGGCGCTCACTTTCAAGGCGATCGCATAGTCGGTCTGGTCGCTGAACCCGTAATGTTTCAGAAAGAATTCCTCTAATATTTCATCGCGGAACGAACCTATGATCGATTCGGCATACGAGGAGATAAGGTTCGCGCGATTGGGATAAATGCCGTCTATCAACGCTTGCAGCGTTACAGGTTCCCCCTTTTTTATGTTTTTGGAAAAATGCGGGGGGATGACGAGTATGATATGGGTTTTTCCGAGATCCATTGATTTGTCAAGCGCGGGGTAATTGCCGACGACCTGTTTGACGTTAAAAAGGTTAGTGGCGCTTTGAAAATTATCGATAAGGCTCCGGCTCAAAGAGGATTTATCAAAATCCACCACGCCCATCGGAATATTTTTAGCGTCAAGAGGGAAACCGTAAGCGAAAAGAAAATACAGAATGATAGGTGCGAGTATCGTCATCAAGAAAAAAAGTTTATTCCTCTTGAGTTCTAAGTATTCTTTTTGAGCTATCGCGTTAAAACGCCGTATTGAGAACATCTGTTTTCCTTTTAATGCGGATTATTTGTGTTCAGTTCCGTGTTCGCAGAAATAAACAAAAACATCCTCAAATGGCATGGCCCTTTTGTTTATGTTTTTTAAGGTAATGCCCGTAGCTACCAGTATTTCTTTTATTTTCACCGTTGCCTCTTTCTCGTGTTTGGTGTAAAGATGAACATCAGCTCCGTAAATAAGGCAGTAGCTGAAATCTTTTTTGAGCGTCTCAACCGTCAGAAAAGGATCATTGGTGCTCAGCTCCAGAAGGTTTCCTATTTCCGCGCATACACGGTCTTTAAGCGCGTCAGGTTCCCCGATGGCGACAAGGTTGCCCTTTGTCATGAGGGAAAGCCTGTCGCAATGTTCGGCCTCGTCCATGTAGTGTGTCGTGACCAGAACCGTTACCCCCATTCTGCGTGACAGAAGAAATATAATATCCCAGAATTTTCTTCTGGCTATGGGGTCAACCCCGGAAGTCGGTTCGTCCAGGAATATGCATTTGGGTTTATGTATTATCGCGCAGCCGAGTGCAAGGCGCTGTTTTATTCCCATCGGCAGGGCGCCGGTTATCACGTCGCCTCGTCCCTCTAAGTCGGCGATTCTTAGTATGAGGCCGGCGCGCCGTTCGAGTTCGCCGCGCGGCACGCCATAGATGCCGCCGTATAATTTTATATTTTCGGAAACAGTGAGATCTCTGTAAAGGGAGAATTTCTGTGACATGTATCCGATACTTTTTTTGACTTCAAACTGTTGTTTAAAAAGATCCAACCCGCCGATTGACCCTTTCCCGGAAGTGGGAGGGTAAAGGCCGCAAAGCATTTTTATCGTGGTAGTTTTTCCGGCGCCGTTCGGCCCAAGAAAACCGAATATCTCCCCTTGTTTGACGTCAAAACTTACTTTGTTAACGGCCGTGAAATCCCCGAACTTTTTTTCCAGTAAATCGGTTTTTATCATGATGCCGTCAGCAGCGCCTGCGGCAGATGCAGACCCGGCAGGTTCATGTTTTTTGCTGAAAAACTCTTCAAAGGCGCTTTCATCAATGGTTTCGTTTTTTTTTGATATCTTTGAGAGAAAAACGTCTTCAATTCCGGCGGTGCCTTTTTCAACATGCTTCAGGTTGATGCCGGCCTTTCGCGCGTAGGCCTCGATGCCTTCAATGTCCGTGTTCTCATAGATGGCCTTCAACCGGTCGCCTTTAGGGTAGACCACTTTCATGCCGGGCATATCTCGCAGGACTTTCAGGGTTTTTTGCTGGTCATCTGTTGTTATTTCCGCGAACTCACCCTCTAGCCTGGACGGCAGTGTTTCCGGCCGGCCTCGCTCAACAATCTTTCCGTCGTGCAGCAGTATTATGTCGTGGCATCTCGCCGCTTCATCCATGTATGATGTGGTCATAAAAACCGTGAGGTTTTTTTCTTTCACCATCGTGTTGATAATCGTCCACAGGTCTCTTCGGGATATAGGGTCAACGCCTGTCGTGGGTTCGTCCAGGAATACCAGGTCGGGCTCGTGGATGAGAGTGCAGCAGAGCGCCAGTTTTTGTTTCATTCCGCCCGAGAGGTTTTTTGCCGGGCGGTCTCTGAACGCGTCAAGTTGTGTGCTATTAAGAAGAATGTCTTTTCTTTTTTCGCGCGAGGCAACGTCAACGTGATTTATCTCCGCGAAGAAATTGATGTTTTCATTCACGCTGAGTTCCTGCGCGAGAGCGAGGCCCAGCCCCTGCGGCAAAAAACCTATGGATGTTTTGATGCTTTCGGGAAAGCGAAGCACATCTTTTCCCAGAACCGATACCGTTCCCCCGGTGGCTCCGAGAACCCCGGTAATAAGATGGATAAGAGTGCTTTTGCCCGCGCCATCCGGACCGATAAGCCCAAAGATCATGCCGCGGTTAACTTCAAGAGAGACATCGTGGAGTGCAGGGACGTTTTTATAGTTTTTTGAAAGATTGGTGACTTTGATGACAGGGTTCATATTTAAGGTTGCCGGTAAGACTGCCATGAGGCCTTCTTGTCGATCTTAATCGTCCCGTTCGCCGGCATGCCGGGCTTGAGCCGGTGATTCGTATTTTCCAGTATTTTTAGTTTTATCTGGAATACGAGTTTTGCCCGTTGGCTTTTGGTTTCTACGTTTTTAGGTGTGAATTCGGCTTTTGCGGCTATTCTGTCCACAACCGCTTTAAATTCTTCATCCGGCATGGCATCGGGGAAGACCCTGGCTTCGTCTCCTAAATTTACTTTACCCGCTATATCGGTGCTTAAGAATATTTGCAAGTAGAGGTCGTCCATGTTGATGATGGTAACAAGAGGCGTGCCGGAGGCGATAACCTCGCCCTTGCGCACGATTTTGGTGACGATAACGCCCGATATAGGGGCGACTATCGTGGTGTCTTCAAGATCCGCATTCAGCTTGTCAATTTCTCTCTTGGAGGCGATGACATTTTCTTTGGCCTGGATGTATTGGTTCTCGATATGGTCGTATTCGGTTTTTGCGACTGCCCGCTCCCTAAAAAGGCGCGCGTAACGCTGATATTGCAGTTCGGCGAGATTAAGATCAGATTCGGCTTCCCTCAGATGCGCTTTTGCCCGCGCGATTATCGCATGAAGCTGGCGGGAATGGATGTGCGCTATTTTTTGCCCGGCTTCAACGGTTTGACCTTCTTTTACCCACATCTGGTCCACTTTGCCGGCGAATTTTGTTCCCGCGTGGTATTCGCGTCCTTCCATCCGTCCGCTTACATCAAGAAAACCGGCCCGCTCGCTTCTCCCGCCGAAGTAGGTTCCGATAAAGACAATCCCTCCGAAGACAACAAGAGCCGCAAAGGTGAATATCAACGCCATGGATGCTATATTCTTTGTAGGTTTCATTATAGAGTCGTATCCTTTGTAAGCTGTTCCCTGGGTTCTCCCGTCGGTTCTACTTTCGGCGGCTCAATCTCTACGTTAGTGCCGATGATGCGTTCCAGCCGGGCGAGGGCGACATTATATTCATAGAACGCGTCGTAATAGCTGAACTGGGATCTTTTCTGAAGGACAAGAGCGTCGTTTACTTCTGTGGATCGGGCGACTTTTTCGTCATATCGCAGTTTGCTTATACGGTAGTTCTCTTCCGCGTATTCAATCTCTTTCTGCGCGACGTCAAACTTGTTTTTGGCGGTGCGCATGTTTAAAAAGGCCTCCTGTATATCAAACGATATCTTTTGCTCAAGGGCGGCATGTTTATCTATTATTCCGTAAAGCTCTTCTTTTCGCGCTTTCATGAGGTCTTCAGTCTTGAGCCAGTCCCAGATTAGCCATTTTGCCGTTACCATGCCCATGAAAACATCGTTGGTTATATAATCATCGCCTCTGAGTTCCGGGGTTCGGCCGTGTTTCCAGAAACTGACGCCGGCTTCAATCGTGGGCTGGGCGGCGGTGCCTTCAAGATGCACGATCTCTCCGGCCCGTTTCTGCAGGTAAAAGAAAGCGACGAGTGACGGATTGCGCTTTCTGGCCAGGCCCAGGCATTCTTTTGTTGTAAAGGGTATTTCCTTGTCGTAGGTAATGTCTTCCAGGCGGAATCGGGAATTTATATCAATGCCCATGCTGACGTTCAGGGCGGCCTTGGCGAGGCGGAGATTCTTTTCAGCCGTTATCAGGTCTTGATGGGCATGCGCTTTTTTGACCTGGATCTCAAGGAGCGCGTTTTTTGCCACGAGGCCGGTCTTATAATATTTTTCAGTCATCGCTTCGTGCTGTGTGAATCGTGTCAGGTTTTCGTTGACCACTTTCATGTAATTCCGGGCTCTTAAGGCATGAAGATAGTTTATCGTAACTTCCTGTATAAGATCGATTTTTGCTTCCAGGAAGCGCATCTTCGCGACATCCACGCCGAGTTCCGCTATGTTTTTTTTGTATTGTACAGCGCCCGCGGTGTATACGGGCATTTTCACGTGTGTTCCCCAGATAAGTGAAGTGTAATCCATGATGGGAAGGTTCCCGCTGGTATCGTCTTCCATTTCCAGTTGGTTCGGCATCCCGAGGAAAGTATAATCTGTGCTGAGGACAGGCATCCATGCTTTGGACGCCGCGACATGAAGATATTCCGATTTGTTCAGGGTTTTTACTATAGAGCTGAGATCGGGGTTGTTTTCAAGGGCGATGTTAAGCGCACTTGGGAGATTAAGCGGTTTTTCCATAACGCCTATATCCTGCGCGTATACAGGGGAAGAAAAAAGAAAAGAGGCCGCGGCTACCGCGGACACGCCCTTCATCAACATGGTTCTGGCTGTATAACGCGAAAAAAGATGCATCATTTTTCGTAAGTGCCGATAATAATAATATATAGCGTTTGAAAAAGTATACCATAGCGAATTTTGCAAAGCAAAATTCGCTATGGTTAAACATTGACCCCATGTCCTTCGAGAGCTATAATTCATATAGCATGCCTAAAGGCCAGACAATACTAATAGCAATAGTAATGCTCCTTGTGATGACTGTTTCCGGGGTTCCGGCGTATACTTCCGGAACGGAAACGGGGGATGTCGTATATGTTCCGGGCCAGGGCATGAGTGTAGAGGCTCTGGAGCTTACCATAGAACCATCTGCCACGATCATTTTTCAGGGAACCCCACGGACCAACAAGAAGGAGATAAAAGAATTTGCCGTTACATATGTGGGCTATCTGCAATTTACGAAGAAGTTCGGTAAATGGGCAAAGGCGTTCCTTGAGGTAAAACAGGGATGGGGCGACCGGCTTGAAGAGCAGCTGTCGCTATTTGCCAATGTGAACTATAACGCATGGGATGTTAAGGGGAATATCCGCGCGCGAAAGTTCTGGTACCAACAGAATTTTTTTGACGAGCAGTTCACGATATCCAGCGGGCAGTATAACTCCAGAGATGTGTTCGCTCAGAATAAATACGCGCGGGATGATGATATCCAGTTCCTCAACTGGCTGATGAACCGTTTTCCGGGGATAGAATGGCCGGCCAGTTATTGTTTTACAATCCATTCATACGCGGGGTTTGAAGCGATAGATTTTCTTGAGTTTGAATTCAACTATTTTGACGCCGACTCGGACTGGGAAAAGGTGTTTCACCGAGGCATGGCTACCTGGCAGGTAAACCTTAAACCGGCGTCGTTATTAGAGATAGACCCCGAACAATGGGAGGGAAACTACAGATTTTATGCCTGGGTGAATACGAGAAAGCATACAAAGCTTGTTGATGCGGGCGAAGCGAAGAGTAAGGACACGAAAGAAATAAATTACGGATTCGGCCTGAGTTATGACCAGATGATAACGGATGTGTTCGCGGTATTCGGCCGCTTCGGGTGGCAGAGACCGGATATAGAGCCGGCCACACCGAATGCTACGGCCGGGGGGGTATCCGCGCTGGCATGGTTCACGGGCGCGCAGATGACCGGCAGATACTGGAACAGAGAAGACGATGTCATCGCTGTTGCCGTCGGTCAGATTGTGCCGAGCGGAAAATATAAAGATGCCGGCAATCCGGGCAGAGCAGAAGGTCATATAGAGATGTATTACAGATATCAGTTGGACAAATGTATCTCCATAAGCCCCGATTTTCAGATAATATGGAACCCTGACGGTGACGAAGCACTACGCAATAACCCGGTATTCACATACGGAGCGCGAATTAACATTAAGATATAATAGTGAACAGTGAGTAGTGAACAGTGAACTGTCGAGGACGACGGCAGAGAGCAGAGCAGGGTAATGTCAAATGACAAAATTCAAAGCACAAAAGTTTTGTTATTTGGATTTGAGATTTTAGATTTATTTTGAATTTTGTGCTTTGGATTTTGAATTTTACAGTTCACTACTCACTATTTACTGTTCACTATAAAACCACATTGCAAAGCACTGGGGAATCCGTATAATCGGTATACCATTGTAGACGTACGGCAGTGCTGAAAATACAAGAAAAATCGCGCGGAAGACAGATTCGTAAAGGAATCCAAGCCGCGGAAAGAGAGAGAAATGAGTGATACCCTGCGAGAAGATGAGGCTATGTTCAGAGAGGTGTTTGATAACATGTCCAGCGGTGTGATTGTCTATGAAACAAAGAACCGCGGTAAAGATTTTGTTATAAAAGAGATCAACCGCGCTGTGGAAAAGATAGAAAAAATAGACAGAAAGAACCTGATAGGAAAGAATGTAATTGAAGCGTTTCCGGGTGTAAAAGATTTCGGTCTTCTGGATGTTTTTCGCAGAGTATGGAAAAGCGGCTCACCCGAACGTCATCCGATTTCTTTTTACGAGGATAACAGAGTTTCCGGATGGCGGAACAATTATGTGTGTAAGCTCCTGTCGGGGAAAATAGTTGCGATCTATGATGACGTAAGCGGGCATAAGAAAACGGAAGAGGCCCTGAGAAAAAGCGAGTCTCACTACCGCAGAATGGCGGCCAACGTGCCCGGACTTGTGTATCAGTTTTACATGAGTCCTGACGGGTTCATATCTTTTTCTTTTGTAAGTGAAAGCAGCCGCCAGATATTCAAGCTTGATCCGGAAAAAATTCGGCAGGACGCGAATGTTTTCATGAACATTATACATCCGGAGGATCGCGAAAAATTCCATCGGTTATGCGTTGAATCAGCCGAATCACTCCTTCCGTGGAAATGGGAGGGCAGGATCATAGTTGACGGGAAAGAGCGGTGGTTCAGGGGGGTCTCCAGGCCGGAACGTCCGGCGAGCGGCGAGATGTTCTGGGACGGCCTGCTGGTTGATATAACTGATCGAAAAAAGATAGAAGAATCCCAGCGTCTGACGCAGCTGGGCAAGTTTTCGTCCGATATGGCGCATGAGGTTAACGGGCCCCTGCAGGTTATATCCGCCAGGGCCCAGCTTTCTCTGGAGAGAAAGGTCGCGGACAAGGAGGTAGAAAAAAACCTCAAGATTATAAAAGGGCAGTGTGATCAGGCGGTGGATATCATACAGAGGCTCTTGATGTTCTCAAAACCGAGCAGGGGAAAAGTAAGAAAGATCAGGATAAATGATTCAGTAGATTTTGTGATTAATCTCGTGGAACACCATTTTCTGCACAGCAATATAAGAATAGTCAGGGAGTTTAGTCACTCGCTTCCTGCCGTGAAGGCGGATGAGAAACAGATGCAGGAAGTATTCATGAATCTTCTGACTAACGCCGCCGATGCGATGCCCTCAGGGGGAACTATTACGGTTTTAACCTCGAAGGAAAACAGAATGATACGGGTTGATTTTGTGGATACCGGAAAAGGCATACCGCAAGAGAACATGAAAAAAATATTTGATCCTTTTTTTACGACGGAAGAAAAAGGAACCGGTCTTGGCCTTTCGGTATGTTTCGGTATAATCAGCGCCCATCAAGGGGAACTTAAATACGCGAGTAAGGTCGGTCACGGGACGACAGCGACTATACTGTTGCCGGTGTAAGAGCATAGAGCATGGAGAGAGAGTCGTCATCCTGAGGAACGAAGTGACGAAGGATCTGAAGTATTAGATTCTTCGGCCTTACCCCTCGACTTCGCTCGGGACAGGCGGGCCTCAGAATGACGGAGAGGGTTAGAGCGCATGAAACTTAAAAAAGAGTTAAATTTTCTGCATGTTTTCTGTATCGCTACCGGCGCGATGATTTCCTCCGGACTTTTTGTGCTTCCCGGGCTTGCGCATGCGCAGGCGGGACCCGCCGTAATCGTTTCATATCTCGTAGCGGGGCTTCTGGCAATGACCGGAATGCTGAGTCAGGCTGAACTTGTTTCAGCCATGCCGAAGGCGGGTGGCACTTATTTTTACGTTACCCGCAGCATGGGACCGGCGTTGGGCACGATAGACGGTCTTCTTACATGGCTCTCCATTTCGCTTAAAAGTTCATTCGCTCTCGTGGGTATGGCCGCGTTTACCCTTCTGGCGGTGAATCTTAACGCGCATGTCGCGGCGATTATATTCTGCGCCCTTTTTATCGTGATTAATCTTATCGGCGTCAAGGAAGCGGGCAGATTGCAGGTCATTATCGTGGTCTTTCTGCTGGCGCTTTTAGTCATGTATATAGTGCGCGGAATACCCGAGATAAAGATCCAGAATCTCACACCTTTCGCTCCCGGGGGACTTGCGTCCATTTTTTCCACGGCCGGGTTTGTTTTTATCTCATATGGCGGTCTGCTCAAGGTCGCCAGCATCGCTGAAGAAGTAAAAGATCCGGCTAGGACAGTGCCGTTGGCAATGATACTTTCACTTGTTACTGCAGGTATTTTGTATACACTCGTCGTGCTGGTAACGACCGGCGTGCTAGAAGGAGATAAACTTAATAATTCCCTTACCCCGATCTCCGACGGCGCGGCTGTTTTCATGGGAACATGGGGACGCATCGCGCTGGGCGTGGCGGCCTTTCTGGCGTTTATTTCCACTGCCAATGCCGGAATCATGTCTGCGGCAAGGTATCCCCTGGCGTTAAGCCGCGATCGTTTGATCCCGGATATTTTCGGAAGGATTAATCGGCGTTTCAAAACGCCGGATGTCTCCATCATTGTCACGGGCGTGTTCATGATTGTTGCTTTGTTCCTTAATCTCGGCACGCTTGTAAAAGTCGCCTCGGCCGTCCTGATCCTCACGTTCATTTTTTCCTGTCTTTGCGTGATTATAATGAGGGAGAGCGGTGTGCAGAATTATCGCCCGCGTTTCCGCGCGCCTTTATATCCATGGATACAAATAATCGGCATTTTCGGGTGCTGGCAGTTGATGGTCAGCATGGGGAAAGAGGTGCTTTTGATATCGTCGGGCCTTTTCGCGTGCGGTTTGGGCGTATTCTGGTTCTACGGCCGGCAGAGGGCCAAAAAGGACTTCGCTCTTCTTCACCTCATTGAACGGGTTATGGCAAGAGAATTCGTGGACGTATCTCTGGAAGCGGAATTAAAGGAAATAATAAGGGAACGTGATGATATAATCAAGGATCGGTTTGATGGGGTAATAGAGCAAAGCGTAGTGCTTGATATTAAAGAGTCCATGCCCGTGGAGGATTTTTTCAAGCTTACCGCGAAAAAAATATCAGCCGAACTCAATGCGGATTTTTCATCCGTTTTTAGAATGCTTCTGGACAGAGAAGAGCAGAGCAGCACCGTTTTGAGCCCGGGCCTGGCGATACCGCATATTATAGTTGAAGGGACGCATACTTTCATGGTTCTCTTGGCGCGCTGCAAAAAAGGAATCATCTTTCCCGGGGAAGGGCGGAAGGTTCATACGGTTTTTGTTATCGCGGGGACAAAAGACGAACGCAATTTTCATCTCAGAGCTTTATCCGCGATAGCCCAAATAGTTCAAGACCCGCATTTTGAAAAAAAGTGGATGTCGGCAAAGAACACAGAAGCGCTAAGAGACGCAGTTCTTCTTGGTGAACGCAAAAGGCATTGAGGCGGAAGAAACATGATGGGTAAAATAACCAAGAAACAAGATACAATAACCAAATAATGACCAATAACCAAATTCAAATAACCAAACAATCCAGAGAAAGATCTGCTGTTTGGTTA
>CAZGOZ010000009.1:0-9081 GCA_964528025.1 uncultured Planctomycetia bacterium | reverse complement strand
CAATAACCAAATTCAAATAACCAAACAATCCAGAGAAAGATCTGCTGTTTGGTTATTGATTATTGGAATTTGTTTGTATCTTGTTTCTTGGTTATTGGTTATTTAAAGAGTATCTTGTAACTTGGTTATTGATCATCGCGAACAAAACGAGGAGGCATAAGATGAAAAGCGACATACTTTTAATTCTGGTGAACAACAGGAAAGAACAGGCTCCGAATATTCAGAAGTTACTGACCGGATGGGGCTGTATTATCAAAACCCGGCTCGGACTCCATGGCGGCGTTCTGGATAACTGCGTCGACACGGGCCTTATTATTCTTGAACTGGCGGAAGATAAGGAGAAAAACAGGGAGCTTGCACGCAAATTGGATGTTTTGCCGGGCGTGAATGCCAAGCTCGTAGAACTCTCGGTGGAATAACCCGCCTCGCGCGAAAATTTCACTTGACTTAGATCCGGAGAGGTTGTAGGATAACCCTCAATCGTTATAAATTTCACGATTAATTCTCATCCATGAAGAAAATATCTGACAAGACGATCACGAGGGCTCTTTTATATATCAGAACGCTGGACAAACTGACGAGAGAAGGGCGTGAGAGTGTTTCGTCGGGGGATCTTGCCGGGATTACGGGCCTGACGGATGTTCAGATCAGAAAGGATATCTCCAATTTCGGTAAGGTTGGAACGCCGAGAATCGGATACGATGTTATTGAACTCAAGCGTATTCTGGAGAACCTTGTTCTGAGAAAAAAAACGGTACAGGTAGTTCTTTTCGGCACCGGCAATCTCGGAACGGCTATATTGAAGTATCCCGCTTTCGGAAAACAAAGGATTGCCATAGTCGCCGCGTTTGAAAAGGATAAAAGAAAGATCGGTAAGCGTGTGAACGGTGTCAGGGTATATCCTGTTTCGCAAGCGCGCGAGATAATAAAAAAGAAAGATGTCAGTATCGGGATTATTGCGGTTCCCCCGGAACACGGGCAGGAGGTAGCGGATTTAATAGTCCGGTCCGGCCTTAAAGGAATAGTTAATTTCGCGCCGGTGTCACTCAACGTTCCCAAGAACATGCAGGTCAGGGATATTGACTTGGCAATAGAGTTTATGTCGCTTTTTTGTCAGACCAGAATGGATGCGGCCTGATAAGTTATGAAGCGATACTGTGCGGTGAAAAAAACAAGAAAAAGAGGTAAACATGAAACCGGTTTGTGCTGTAGAGAAGGTTATTGAGAAAAACGGAAAAAATATAATCGTATGCAATGAAACGAGATCGCACCTCTTGCCGGTTCTCAGAGACATCCAGGACAGGAAAGGATATATCTCTGACAGGGACATGCAGGAGATTGCCGACGGCCTGGGAATACATCCCGTTGAAGTATATTCCGTCGTAACGTTTTATTCTTTCCTGACGAGCAAGAAGAAAGGCAAATGCATTATACGAGTGTCCAATTGCATGCCGAACGTCATGAGCGGCAGTAAGAACGTGATAAAAGCGTTTGAGAGGGCCCTGAAAATAAAACTGGGCGAAACTACGAAAGACGGCCGGTTTACTCTGGAGACAACGGGGTGTATCGGCATGTGCGACCAGGCCCCGGCGATAATGGTTAACGACCAGTTGATGGGGAAGATAAGTCCGAATAAGGTAGGTCAATTGATTGCGGATCTGAAAAAAGTAAGGAGTAAATAAACATGTCGGAGAGACTCGGACCAGTGATATTTAGCCGGATAGAGCCGTATGCCGGTCTTAAAAAAGCCCTGGAATTGGGAAAAAATGAGGTTCTTGAGACCATAAAAAAGTCCAATTTAAGGGGAAGAGGCGGCGCGGGATTCCCGACAGGTCTCAAGTGGAGCCTGACAGCCGCGGTCAAGGCAGAAAAAAAGTATGTGATATGTAACGCCGATGAAGGTGAACCCGGAACATTCAAGGATCGGGTCCTTTTAACGGAGTATGCAAAACTGGTATTTGAAGGCATGATAATAGCCGGGTTCGCTATCGGCGCAGATGCGGGGTTTCTTTATTTAAGAGGCGAATATAGATCGTTTTTGCCCGGCATTGAAAAAGTATTGTTCGAGATGCAGAAAGAAGGAGCGCTTGGCAGTAGTATCATGGGCAAGAAGGGGTTTGATTTTAATATAGAGATCAGACTCGGCGAAGGCGCGTATGTCTGCGGAGAGGAATCTGCTCTCATAGAATCTCTTGAGGGTAACAGAGGCGAACCGCGGAACAGGCCGCCCTTTCCGGTAAATACGGGGTTTGAAGGCCATCCCACGGCGGTTAATAATGTTGAAACCTTCGCAAACGTGCCGCACATATTGGCAAAGGGGCCGGACTTTTTTAAGAAAATAGGAACGGACAAATCAGCCGGTTCAAAATTGCTGAGTATTTCCGGGGATTGCAAAAAACCCGGTGTTTATGAAGTGCCGTACGGAATCTCATTAAAGGGTGTTCTAAAACTGGTCGGCGCTGTAAACGTTAAAGCCGTGGCGGTTGGCGGGGCATCCGGCATCTGTGTTTCAAAAAAGGATTTCGGCAGGAAAATAGCATTTGAGGATCTTTCTACGGGCGGGTCCGTGGTCGTTTTTGACGCGAAAAGGAACATGATGGACGCGGTTGAGAATTTTCTGGAATTTTTCAAAGAAGAACATTGCGGCCAATGTACTCCCTGCAGGGAGGGGATACCTGTTCTTTTGGAAGGGGTACAGTTGATAAGAAAAGGAGGATGTTCAAAGGAATATCTTGAAGATTTGCGTTCGCTTGCGGAAACCATGCAATGCGCTTCCAAGTGCGGCTTGGGACAATCCGCGCCGAATGCCTTTATTTCTGTGGTAGATGGATTTCAAAAAGATTATAAATTGTCAAACAAGAAAAAAGAGGAGAAAGAGTTCAATGCTTAGGGAACCTTTTGCTAAAAGTACATCAAGAGCGCCGATAAGCCAGAGAGCGCATCCTGTAGAGAAAACGGTCGGGAAAAAGCAGGAGAAGGTAAAGGTCATCATTGACGACATTGAGGTAGAAGTACCGGTCGGAACAACCATACTTGAAGCAGCCAAGGAAGTGAACATAAGAATACCATCCCTGTGTTACCATCCGGATCTATGCCTGGCTGGTGTTTGCCGCATATGCGTCGTGGAAGTAGACAGGGAAAAAAATCTTCAAGCGTCATGTTCTTATCCAATATCCGCGCCGATAAACGTCAAGACGTATTCCCGAAGGGTCAGAAACGCGAGAAGAAACATTCTTTATCTTCTTCTTAGGAATCACTATGGGGAGTGTTATTCCTGTGCACGGAACAATAACTGTGAGCTTCAGGCGCTTGCCAAAGAATATGGCATTACGATGTATAAGTTCGGGCATACAGATAAACCGCGCTATGAGGATGACTATTCAAGTTATTCCGTTGAGAGAGACATGAACAAATGCGTCCTTTGCCGCCGCTGCGTGAGAAGCTGTATAGATCTGCAGGAGGTTGGCGTGCTTGAAGCCGTGAAGAGGGGGGCCGAAACAAAGATAGCGACGTATATGGATAAGCCCCTTGAGGATGTTATATGCATAAACTGCGGTCAGTGTATCAATAGATGTCCGACGGCGGCGCTCAAAGCGAAAGACCCCGCGGAAGAAGTATGGCGCATGATAGACGATGAATCAAAACACGTGATTATACAGACCGCCCCAAGTCCGCGGGCCGCCATGGGAGAAGAATTCGGCCTTCCGGCCGGAACCAGCGTGACAAAGCAACTGAATACTGCCCTCAAACGAGTTGGGTTTGACCGGGTGTTTGATACCAATTTCACGGCCGATCTTACTATCATGGAAGAGGGCACTGAACTTTTGATGCGTCTGAAAAAAGCACTTGTAGATAAGGACAAAAAAGTAAAACTACCACTGATGACTTCATGTTCTCCCGGCTGGGTAAAATATATAGAGCATTTTTATCCGGATAAACTGGGTCATCTTTCAACGGCAAAAAGTCCGCAGCAGATGTTCGGCGCGATATTAAAGACGTGGTATGCGAAAAAGCACAAGATTGATCCACGAAAGATCGTGAGCGTTTCACTCATGCCGTGTTCAGCGAAAAAATTCGAATGCGAGCGTCCCGAGATGGACGATTCAGGGTATAAGGATGTGGATTATGCTCTTACCACGAGGGAGATCGCGGGCATGATACGTGAATGCGGCCTGGATCTGCCGAATCTTCCCGATTCCGATTTTGATAGCCCTTTGGGTATCGGATCAGGCGCCGGTCTTGTCTTCGGCGCTACCGGCGGCGTGATGGAAGCCGCGATAAGGACCGTGTATGAGATAGTGACGGGTGAGCCGGTGCCGTTTAAAAAATTATGCGTTACGCCTGTCCGCGGTATGGAAGGTATAAGGATGGCGGAGCTCCCCGTGAAGAAAGCCGTTGATGCATGGAAATTTCTGGAAGGGGCAACTCTCAAGGTCATGATAGCGCACGGCACCGCAAATGCGAAACGGGTCATGGAGATGCTCCTGCGCGGCGAGTTGAATGACTGCCATTTTATAGAGATTATGGCCTGTCCCGGCGGATGTCTGGGCGGCGGAGGACAGCCCATACCCACGAGCCCCGAGATAAGAGAGGCGCGTGCGCAGGCAATATACAAGGAAGACGAAGGTCTCCCGTATAGAAAATCTCACGAAAACCCGATCATAAAAGAGATCTATAAGGAGTTTTTAACAGATGGTCCCTGCGGGCACCTGAGCCATAAACTCCTGCACACGTCGTATACAAAACGCGGCAAGTGGATCGGTAAACAACCGAAAACATAACGGGGTATAGGAAGAAAATAGCCAAGATACTGGAACGAAAATAACCAATAACCAAGTTACAAGATACAAATAATATTCAAATCACAATAACCAAGTTTCAGAGCATCATCCCCTCACTTTTTGTCATCCCCGCGGAAGCGGGGATCCAAAATGAGGCGGTCCGGATAGATTCCCGTTTACACGAGAATGACATGATGACGATGTTTTGGACTTATTAGTAATCGAATTTTTTTAACGCTTTCTCTCTTGTTTGGTTATTGATTATTGTTTGGTTATTGTAACTTGTATCTTGGTGATTTACATGGACATGCAGAAAGCTCCGAAATCATCGCGATTACACATAGGTATTTTCGGCAGGACAAACACGGGGAAATCAAGTTTTCTCAATCTCTTGTCGGGTCAGGACGTTTCTATAACTTCTTCCGTGCCGGGAACGACAACCGATGTGGTAGAGAAGACCATGGAACTCTTGCCTGTGGGGCCGGTCGTCTTTTTAGATACGGCGGGGCTTGATGACGTTTCGGTTCTCTCGGACGAAAGGATAAGAAAAACCCGGAAGATGTTTGACCGTTCGGATGTCATAATGCTTGTTACCGAACCCGGACTCTGGAGCGGGTATGAAGACAGCGTCGTAAAAGAGGCCGCAGCAAGAGAGACGCCCGTAATTGCAGTTATCAATAAAACCGATCTTTCGCGGCCCTCCGGCGAGTTTATTGACGAGGTAAAGAAAAAAACCGGACGCGTCATGCTCTGTTCCAGCGTTGGCGCCGGACGGAGAGATGAATATATAAACCTTTTAAAACGGTATCTTGTTGAGACCTCGCCCGGGAGTTTTTTGAATCCCCCTTCGCTTGCGGAAAACCTTGTCGCGCCGGGAGGAACGGTTCTTTTGATAGTGCCGATAGACATGGAGGCGCCGAAAGGGCGACTCATACTTCCGCAGGTTCAGACCATACGTGATGTGCTTGATAAAAACGCCGCAGCAATCATCGTAAAAGAAGACGGTTATGCGGGAATGTTGAACGAAATGAAAAAGCCGCCGGATCTTGTTGTCTGTGATTCACAGGTGGCAAAGAGAATGGTAAAAGAAACACCGCCGGGTGTAAAATGCACCACTTTTTCTATTCTCTTCGCGCAAAACAGAGGCGTTCTGGTTGATTCAGTTGAGGCCGCCGTGTGTATAGATGATTTAAAATCCGGCGACAAAGTACTTATTGCCGAGGCTTGCAGTCATCATCCTGTAGAGGACGATATCGGCAGAATGAAAATACCACGTTGGCTTGAAGAGTACACGGGCGCGAAACTTAATATTGATACGTGCTCGGGCAGAGACTATCCTGAGAATCTGGGGGAATACAAGATTGTTATACATTGCGGGGGATGCATGATAACCCCGCGTGAAGTATTTATGCGAACGCAGAAAGCAAGAGAACACGATGTTCCCATAACGAATTACGGAGTATGCATATCTTTTCTGCATGGCGTTCTTGAAAGAACAATAGAACCGTTCCCGGATGCGTTGAACGCATGGGGAAGAAAGAACCAGGACGTAAGAAACAAGATACAAGATACAATAACCAAACAAGAAACAATAACCAAATTCAAATAACCAAACAAGAAGGAAAATATTAAAAAATCGAATATTTGTAAGTCTGGATAAACCGTTGTTTGGTTATTGTGATTTGAATATTGTTTGTATCTTGTAACTTGGTTATTGGTGATTTACATGGCGAGCAAAAGGCAGGGTAAATGAATACATCAACTGACATGAAAACATGGATGCGCGATAGGATAAATCCCGGGGAGATAACGAAATATCTTTCCGGTGATGTCGATTTTATCCCGGACTCGGAGATTGAAGAAAAAATCCGTCGGATGAAAAACCCTGACCCGGCATATGTCAGAGATATACTTGCCAAGGCCTGTTCTATTGAGACTCTGTCGCCGGATGAGACAGCCGCGCTTTTAAACGTTGAAGATCCTGATATTCTGGAAGAGATGAAAGAGGCGGCCTATCGGGTTAAACACAAGGTTTATGACAACAGGATCGTGACGTTTGCGCCGCTCTACATGGGTAATTTATGCGTTAATAACTGCCTTTATTGCGCATTCGGAGCCGACAATAAAAAAACCGTGCGAAGAGTACTCACCCTGGATGAGATTAAGGCGGAGACCCGGGTTCTCGCGGGTGAGATTGGGCACAAACGTCTTATTGTGGTCTACGGCGAACATCCCTCAATGGATACGGATTATATCACGGCATCAATCAGGGCCGTCTATGGGGTTAAAGTTCCGACAAAAAGAGGGCACGGTCAGATACGAAGAGTCAATGTCAATGCTGCACCTCTTTCTATAGCCGGGCTCAAAGAGCTCCGTGATGCCGGGATAGGAACCTATCAAGTTTTTCAGGAAACGTATCACCGCCGGACTTATGGGAAAGTCCATCCGGCCGGAACAATAAAAGCGGATTACAGGTGGCGCTTGTACTGCATGCACAGAGCGTTTGAAGCCGGGGTTGATGACGTTGGTATCGGGGCTCTTTTCGGATTGTATGACTGGAAGTTTGAAGTGATGGGTCTGTTGTATCATGCCCGCGAACTTGAAGAAAAGTTCGGTATAGGTCCGCATACCGTTTCGTTCCCCCGGCTTGAGCCGGCGGCAAATACACCATTTACACAGAATGAGAACCATAAAGTGTCTGATAGCGATTTCAAAAAACTCGTTACGGTTTTGCGGCTGGCTATACCCTACACAGGAATGATCCTTACTGCGCGGGAAAGTGCCGGCATGAGACGCGAGGTTCTGCCCGTGGGATGCACCCAGACCGATGCATCAACACGGATTGGAATAGGCGCTTATAGTGACAAGCATTCTGCACAAGAAGGCCGGCGTCAGCAATTTATACTCGGGGATACGAGAGGCCTTGACGAGATTATTCGCGAACTGGCGCATGCGGGGTATATCACTTCTTTTTGCACCGCCGGTTACAGATGCGGCAGAACCGGTAAGCATATAATGGGAATGCTGCGTTCGGGAAAAGAAGGAGAATTCTGCAAACTTAACGCGGTTCTTACTTTCAGGGAATGGCTTGACGATTTTGCGTCGCCCGAGACCTTTTGCATAGGCGAAGAACTAATAGAAAAAGAAATAAGTCAGATAAAAAAGAAACTGCCCGGAATGTATCCGGAACTTATAAAAAATTACGAGAAAACAAAAAATGGCAAAAGAGATTTATACTTCTGAAGATTCGTTGTCATCTCATACAGGCGCCATCAAGAAAGATGAAATAGTTGCGCTCTTGAAAACGCGTGATACCGTCCGGATAGAACAGCTGAAGAGACGTGCTGACGAAGTGAGGAAAGCACGCGTCGGAGACAAAGTGCACCTCCGGGGTATTATAGAATTTTCAAATTACTGTGATAAGAACTGCCTCTATTGCGGATTGCGCAAGGATAATGCGCGTCTTAAGCGGTACAGGATAACGCCGGATGAAATTTTTGACGCGGCCGTCATAGCAAATGAACTCGGGTACAGAACCGTGGTGCTTCAGTCCGGAGAAGACGGGGAATATCCTGCAGATGCTCTGCTAGGCGCGATAACGCGGATAAAAAAAGAACTTGATCTTGCCATAACGTTGTCTTTAGGGGAGTTGACCTTTGAAGAGTACAGAAATTTAAAGGACGCGGGTGCGGATAGGTATCTTTTGAGATTTGAAACGTCTGACCCCGATCTTTACGCGAAACTGAAACCGGACGGCGATTATGATAAGAGATTTGAATGTCTCGCCTGGCTGAAAGGACTCGGCTATCAGGTGGGATCTGGAATCATGACGGGTTTAGAAGGACAATCGGCGGAAAGCATAGCCGATGATATATTGTTGTTTAATGATTTCGGGCTTGATATGGTAGGAAATGGCCCCTTTATCCCGAATCCCGACACGCCGCTCGGATCTCTTGCGGGCGGAGATCTCTTGACCGCGCTGAAAGTGACTGCGCTGACCCGCCTCGTAACGCAGAATACTCATATTCCCGCTACAACCGCTATCGGAACAATACATCTGGAGGGCAGACAGAAAGCCCTTGCCTGCGGAGCCAATGTCGTAATGCCGAATGTCATGCCGAGGCAGTATAGGGAACATTATCTTATTTACCCCGGCAAGATTTGCATAAAAGAAGACCCACGCGCCTGCGGTGCGTGTCTCAGGAATATGATCACGGGATTAGGAAGAAATGTTGCTGAAGACCACGGGCACGGACTTAAGAGCGCGGTGCCCGTCATCCTGCCTGTCCCGCCTGTCCCG
>CAZGOZ010000008.1:28453-31491 GCA_964528025.1 uncultured Planctomycetia bacterium | reverse complement strand
TGGATTTGAGATTTTGGATTTATTTTGGATTTTGTGCTTTGTCATTTGAATTTAAGAGGATGTTTCATGTTCGTTATTGGGCGCGTATCGTATGCGCGGTTTTATTATTTACCGCTTATGGCAATACCCACGCCTTTGCCGCCGATGATGGGGAAGTTTCGATAGAAATCACATCGGAAGTGGATAAGAACGAAATTAACGTGGGTGACAGGGTTAAACTTGAGGTTTTTGCCGAAAAACCGGACTCCTATGAAGTATTATTTTCGGAAGATCCGAAGGCCTTCGGTGATTTTGTTTTAATGGTCTCCCGTCCTGTCACGCGCGGATGGGGCAGCTCGCGTAAAACAGGGCATGAGTACGAGCTGACCATATATACTACCGGCACACATGTTATTCCTCCCGTGGGTGTAAAATTCAGAAAGAAGGGCGATGCGGGTTGGCGCGACATGAACACGCCGCAGACATCTATAGAAGTTAAAAGTCTCCTGACGGGGAGAGATACGGATATCAGGGATTTGAAAGGACTGGCCGCTTTAGGAGGAGGCCGGGCTTTTGTGATCATTTTGCTGATTCTGTTCCTTGCCGCAACGGGTATAGCGTGGTTTATATGGGTTAAAAAAAGGCGCGGCTTCTCCGGCGCGGCTGTTGTGAAGGAAAAATCCGCTTATGAAGTCGCGTATGAACAGCTGAAACGATTGAAGGAGATGGACTTTCCGAAAAAAGGACGCATCAGAGAATATTACACAATACTTTCAGACATTATCAGGCATTATCTTGAAAACAGGTTTTCCTTCCGGGCGCCTGAGATGACCACTGAAGAATTCATGGCAAAACTAAAAAAGTCGCCTGAAATGCAAAGAGAGCATAAACAATTGCTTAAGGATTTTTTGTCCCATTGTGACCTGGTAAAGTTCGCGAAGTATGGCCCGACTTTGCTGGAGATGATTGACAGCTACTCTCTAGCGGAACGCCTGCTTGATGAGACCTTGGAAAAAGAGGAGGTGAAAGAGGCGTGAGATTTGCGGATCCGTGGGTTCTGGTTTTGTGCTTGCTGGTGCCGCTTCTGGTCTATCTGGTCCGGAAGTTTGACAGTAAGATGCACGGGTCTTTCCGTTTTTCGGACGGAGGTCTGATTGGCTCGTTAAAACCCTCTTTTCGGGCAAGAATGGCCGGACGGCTTATCTATTTACGCGCCGCGGCGCTGGTTCTGTGTATTCTGGCGGCGTCCAGGCCTCAATCGATTACAGAAGAGACAAAGGTCTACACCGAAGGAGTTGATATAGTTCTTGCGGTAGATTCCTCCAGCAGCATGATGGCTATGGATTTTGAGGTAGGTAAAAAAAGAGTCACCCGTCTTGATGCCGTAAAATATGTGGTATCGGATTTTATCGTGAAAAGGCCCGATGACAGAATAGGAATGATCGCGTTTGCTTCTCTTGCGTATACCGTATGCCCGCTTACGCTTGATCACGATTGGCTGGAAAGAAATCTTGAAAGGGTAAAAATAGGCATGATAGAGGACGGGACCGCGGTGGGGTCGGCCATAAGCGCAGCTCTTAATCGGCTGAAAGACGCCGCGGCGAAGGAGAAAATTATAATTCTGCTTACCGATGGGAGAAATAACGCCGGCAGGATATCGCCTCTGGCTGCCGCCGAAGCGGCCAAGGTTCTCGGGGTAAGAATATATACCATTGGTGCCGGCACGGAAGGTCTTGCGCCGTTTCCCGTTAAGGATATGTTCGGTAACACGGTTCTGAGGCCGGTGCAGATAGACATAGACGAACGTCTTCTGCGTGAGATAGCGCAGGTAACAGACGGCATGTATTTCAGGGCGACGGATACTCAATCTCTTGAGAATATATATGCCGAGATCGACAAACTTGAAAAAACGCCTATAGAAGAATCAGGGTTTAATATTTACCGTGAACTTTTTCCATTTGTCCTTATACCGGCGTTCTTATTGCTCTTGGCGGAAGTAGTTTTGTCCGGAACATTGTTGAGGAGGATACCGTAGATGAAATTCGGAGCCATTTACATGGCGGCATGGCTATGGATAGTTCCTCTCGTAGCCCTTTTTTATGTTTATGCAGGCCGCGCCAGAACGAGGGCCATGCGGAGTTTTGCCGGTGAAACCCTGATCCCGGAGATATCAAAAACTTTTGACGCGCAGAAACGGAAGATAAGACATATGATGATCGTGGTGGCGGTTCTTTTTATCGCGTTTACCCTCTTAAGACCGCAATGGGGATATGAATGGCAGGAGGTGAAGCGTCAGGGAATTGATATACTGATCGCTTTGGATACGTCTAATAGCATGCTGGCCGAGGATGTTCTTCCGAACAGGCTTAGCCGCGCGAAACTTGCAATACAGGATCTCGTGAAAAAACTGCGCGGGGACAGAGTCGGCCTGGTGGTTTTCTCGGGAACGGCGTTTCTGCAGTGTCCGTTGACAGCGGACTATAACGGATTTCTTCTGTCTCTTGACGATGTTGATGTGGATACGCTCCCCATAGGAGGGACATCTCTCGCGAAGGCGGTATATACCGCGATTAATAGTTATGACAAGGAAAAAAAACAACAGAAGGTGCTTATTGTCATAACAGACGGCGAAGATCTTGAAGGAGGGGTCGCAAAAGCGATTGAGAGGGCCAAGGCCATGGGTATCAGGATATTTTGTGTGGGGATAGGATCTACGGAGGGCGAGATCATTCCGATAGAGAACGAAAAAGGAAAGAAGGGGTTTCTCAAGGACGTCTCCGGAGGCATTGTTAAAACACGTCTTGTTGAGGCTCTTTTGCAGAAAATGGCTATTGAAACCGGAGGGATGTATGTCCGCGCTACCGGCGCGGAATTCGGACTGGGACTTATTTATGACGAGCGCCTATCCAAATTGGAAAAAGAGGAATTCAAGAGCCGAATGGAAAAACATTACAATGAACGGTTTCAAATCCCCCTGGGATTTGCCATATTTTTACTTTTTTTAACGCCGTTGATCGGAAATAAACGAAAAGGTGTGTAGGGGCGGGATTGGCTCATGG
>CAZGOZ010000008.1:0-28353 GCA_964528025.1 uncultured Planctomycetia bacterium | reverse complement strand
TTGGCTCATGGGGACAATGAGCAAACGGCTAACGGCAAAAAGCAGAAATCACAGATGAAACACAGACACATTATCAGCTTGTTTACGGGCATTCTTCTAATCGCGAGTTTTACACATGCGGCGAATGCCGCTTCCGCGGGACGTGAAGCAAAAAAAGCCGAACAGTTTTTTCGTGAAGGAAAATACGATGAAGCTCTTACCAGCTATGATCGCGCGCTGACCTCGCGGCCGGATGACCCCGTAATTCAGTATAATCGCGCCGTCACTCTTTATCAAAAGGGAAGATTTGTTGATGCTGAAGGGACTTTTATGAGCTCTCTTGCGGCCGGCAAAGAAGAGTTGGAAGAAAAGAACGTGTATAACATGGGAAACAGCAGGTATCGTATCGGCACCGGCATGGAAAAGTCCTCGCCGGAAGAGGCCTTGAAAAATTACCGCACTTCCGCGCAATTTTATAAAAGAAGCATGGAGCTTGCCCCCGGGGATGTTGACGCTAAGTATAATTATGAATTTGTTCTGAAAAAGATCAAGGATCTTAAAGAAAAGACGGATAAAGATAAGAAAGAGGAGAAAGAGGAACCGAAGGAACAGGATAAGAAGGAAGATAAACAGGAGGAAAAGAAGGAACAGGAAAAAGAAGATCAAAAAAAGCAGGAAGAAAAAGAAAAACAAGATAAAAAAGAAGAGCAGGAAAAGGAACAGTCCGAGCAGAAAAAAGAAGATCAGAAAAAAGAAGAGAATCAGTCCCAGGAAGAGAAGGAAAAGGAAAAAGAGCGCGAGGAACAAAAAAAGCGGGATGAAGAACAAAAACAGGAAGAAGAAAGAAAAAAAAGAGAACAGGAAGAGAAAGAAAAAAAAGAACAAGAGCAGCGCGAAGAGGAAAGAAAAGAGCAGCAGAAAAAAGAAGAAGAGCAGCAAAAAGAGCCTTCGGCAGGACAGGGGTCTAATGAAAAACCCGATGAAGGCGAAATGAGTAAAGAAGAAGCCAAGATGCTTTTACGGGGTCAGGAAGAAGAGGAAGAAAGAATGAGGGGAGAAATGAAGAGGCGCCGCCGCGCCAATCGCCCCGAGGTTTTAAGAGATTGGTAAATTCGGCCTTGCCGCCCTGCGGCCGCATAAGCCGAATTTATCTCGAACCCCGAAGGGGTGAGAGATCTACGTGAGTTGTAATTATATCCGTGAGTATGATAACATAGTAACGACATGAAAAAAATCCTCGTAACATTAGCGCTTTTAACCTCCTTTTTTGCGGCGCATGCCGCAGGAGAAGACGTGAGGTTTGAGGCAGCCCTTGAAAGTAACCGGGTTTCCATTGGCAATCCGATTTACATGTATCTCACTCTGTATGGAGAGAAAGATGTAAACGTGCCGGAGATGCCTCCCATAAACGGGCTGCAGATAAAATATGTGGGCCCCTTCACCAAAATTTCGGTTGTTAACGGCCGGGTATCCCAATCGGTAAAATATACATACCTCGTGATTCCGCGCAAAGAAGGGGAATACAAAATAGGGCCTTTTTTTGTGGAAACCCGTGGAGAGGTGTATAAGGCCGAGGCTGTTGAACTAAGCGTGAGCCGCATGCCTCAACGCCCCGCAACGGTTTCCGGACCGGTATCTTCCGCGGTATCGTCTGCGAATAGTCGGACGATGTCGGCGCAGCAAACGCAGTATGGGGGCAACAGGATATTTCTTGTAATGGACGTGGAGAAGAACAGGTTATATATCAACGAAGTTGTTCCTGTCACCATAAAGGTGTATGTGGATGCACTGGGGTTGAAAGATATTGAATACCCCACTTATTCTCATGAAGGTTTCTCGGTAGACGAATTCTCGGAACCGGAAAGGACACAGGAAGTGCGCCGCGGGGCGAGATACGATGTGTTAGTTTTCCGGCAGAACCTTTTCGGCATAAAAGAAGGCGATTATGTTATCGGTCCGGCGCATCTCCGGTGCAAGATGGTGGTTAAACGAGCAATCCCGGGACAGTCTGCAATATCGTCTAGAAGTGTTTTTGATGATGATTTTTTCAAACGGAGATTCGGCAGCGATGTCTATCCCGTAGAGTTAGAGGCGGATGCAGTTCCCATTACCGTTCTGCCGTTCCCGGAAGAGGGCAGACCGTCCGGTTTTCAGGGTGCGGTTGGATCTTTCGGTCTGGAAGTTTCAGTTGAACCGGTTAAGGCCAAAGTGGGAGATCCCATCACGCTTCGCATGACAGTATCGGGAAGCGGAAGTCTGGATACGGTTACCGCACCTCTGTTTAAACCCACCGATGATATTAAAACATACGAGCCGCGGGCGACGAAAAAAGGAAATAGAAAGATTTACGAGCAGGTAATCATTCCAAAGACGGACAAAGTGACGGAAATTCCGGAAGTATCCTTCACTTTCTTTAATCCTGTAACCGAGAGATACATGACTGTACAAAAGGGGCCGTTCCCTGTGGAAGTGGTGAAACAACCCGAATCTGAACAAATGGTAAAGATGGTTTCAATGCCGGGTGTGGAACAAATATTTTATCCGCAGGAGGAGATAGGCAGCGATATAATCCACATAAAAGAAAACGCCGGCCGATTGTGCCCGGAAGGGCCTTTTCTTTGTCAGAAACCTTTGTTTTGGGCGGGCCAGTTCATGCTTCTGGCGCTGGCAATGGGGTTTTACGGTATTTACAAGAGAAGGGAAAGAATACTTACGGATAAGGGATATGCCCGCTTTCTAAAAGCTCCGAGAAAGGCCCGTGCCGGTATGGCCCGGGCGCGCGCATGTCTCGGTCACGATAATGTCTTGTTGTTTTATGACGCGGTATTTAAAACCCTTCAGGAATATCTGGGAAACAGGTTCAATCTTCCCAAGGGCAGTGTTACGGGGCAGATTATCGAGAACCGCCTCAAACCGGCCGGCTGTGACGAACGAATACTTGAGATGTTGAGGAGCGTTTTTTCAGGCTGCGAGATGGCAAGGTATGCTCCATTGACCCCCGGAAAACACGAAGAAGTTGAAATGCTGGAAAAAGTAAAAAAAATAATTGATTATCTGGAAAAGACCAGATTAAAGGAAAATGGGAGACGTGTTTGAGATGAGATGCGGAAAACTGTTAGGTATATGCCTTTTTGCGGTTTTATTTTTTGTGGGTATCACGGCGTGCCGGGCCGAAGAAAAAGAGAACATGTTAACCTCGTCTGCATTCAGCAGAGGAAACGATTATTATGAGAAGGGCGAATATGTTAAAGCTATAGAGGAATACGAAGAAATACGGGCATCCGGAATGGAAAGCGGAGCCATGTATTATAATCTGGGCAACGCGTATTTCAAGATGGGGGAATTGGGGGAGGCCGTATTAAATTACGAAAGGGCAAAGCGTATCATGCCGCGTGACGCCGATCTTATCAATAACTGCAAGTTTGCCCGGAGAAAGATAAAAGGGGGCCTCGTTCCGGAAAAAGGACTATGGAACTGGCGTCCGTTAAGGCTGTATTCCGAAAATTTCACCGCAGACGAGTTTACCTGGCTGGCTTCCGGGGCATTTGCGCTGGTTATCATTTTTTTATGCGTCATGATTGTCCGTCCTGCCACGAAACGGTATTTGCTGATTGTATGCCTTCTTATATTCGTTTTTGTTCTCATCAACGCGGTTATTGTCTGGCATGAAGTGGTAGAGAAAAGAGCGTCTGCGGTTACGACCGCCGAGAAAGCGGAAGTTCTGTTCGGACCGTTTGATTCCGCGACGAAATTCTTTACTATCCAGGAAGGCATGAAAGTAATCGTTCTGCAAGAGAAAAACGGATGGTATAAGATCAAACGCGCCGATGGGAAAACCGGATGGATCAAAAGGGACGTGGTGGAGAAGATATAACGCGGATATGACAAAAACTTTGCGAGATAAATTACAAAAAGATATATTGCTTATGGACGGCGCTTTCGGGACCTACGCGCAGTTGCTCGGGCTTGACCGCGCCTATTTCGGACCGCACCCGGGATGCATGGAATATCTTTCCATCTCACGGCCGGATTTTGTAAGCAGGATCCATAAAGATTATCTGGAAGCCGGAGCGGACGCGATAGAGACAGACACTTTCGGCGGAAATTCTCTGAAATTGGCCGAGTATGGTCTGTCAAAAAACGTATACGAAGTCAACCTTGCGGCGACAAAACTGGCTCGTTCCGCTGCGGACGGGTTTGCCTCATCATCAAGTCCGCGGTTCGTTATAGGGGCAATGGGGCCGACGGGCAGGCTTCCGTCGTCTCTTGATAGTGAACTCGGTGGTATCGGGTATGCCCGTCTGAAAGAGATATACGCCGAACAGGCCGAGGGTATCATTGACGGCGGCGCGGATGCGCTGCTCGTGGAAACCGGTCAGGACCTTCTGGAGATGAAAGCCGCTGTAAACGGCGCAAAAGAAGCGCTGAAACGAAAAAGAAAAGATTTAGTGATAATGGCGCAATGCACGCTGGCAAATAACGGCCGGATGTTGCTCGGGACGGAAATATCCGCGGTAGCGGCGGTGATGGGATATCTCAGAGTTGATGTTGTCGGCCTCAACTGCAGCAGCGGTCCCGCGGAGATGGAAGGCGCTCTCCGTTTCCTGAGTGAGAGATCGTCAACTTTTATTTCATGCTCTCCCAACGCGGGTCTACCCGTTGAAGAGTCCGGCAAAACGGTGTATTCCCTGGGACCGGAAGAGATGGCAGACGTGATGGCGCGTTTCGTCAGGGAATACCGGCTGGACGTAATAGGGGGGTGCTGCGGCACCGGTCCGGAACATATACGACTGATGCGCAAGGCGCTGAGAAGGCCCAGGAAACGGAAAATGCGTTCCGACAGTTTGTACGCCGGTTCTTACGGAGCCTTTGATCTTGCGGAATCGGATCGTCCGGTAAAGATAGGCGAACGCATGAATGCGCAGGGGTCCCGAAGGATGAAAGAGCTGCTCAAGGCTGAGGATTATGACGGGATTGTGGAGATTGGGAAGCATCAACAGGCTTCCGGCGCAGGTATTCTGGATATATGCAGCGTGTTGACCGAGCGCGCGACTGAAAAAAGGGATTCCGTTAGTATTACAAGACGTCTGGCCGAAAGCGTTCAAGTGCCTCTCATGATAGATTCCACGGATATCGGTGTTATCAAGGCGGCGCTTGAGAGTTATCCCGGTACGGCGTTTATCAATTCGGTCAATCTTGAGGATCGCGGCGTCAGGGCGCGCGAAGTGTTCAAGCTTGCCGCCGAACACGGCAGTTTTATCGTCTGCCTGGCTATTGATGAGAAGGGCATGGCTAAGACAGCCGAACACAAACTTGAGATTGCGGAACGACTGTATGATATAGCCGTGAGACAGTGCTGCATAGAGCCGCACCGCTTGCTTTTTGACGCGCTGACATTCACGCTCGGAACAGGGGAAGAGGAATATGTTCTTTCTGCCGTGGAAACATATAAAGCAATAAAGTCCATAAAAAGAAAGCTTGCGGGGATGCTTACAGTCCTTGGCGTGAGTAATGTTTCTTTCGGTCTTTCAAGAGAAACGCGTGGTGTTCTGAATATGGTCTTTTTATATCACGCCGTTCGAGCGGGGTTGGACATGGCTATCATGAACCCGGCGGGATTCATGGAATACAAAAATATACCCGCAAAAGAACGGCGTTTAGCGGAAGACCTTATATTCGCGAGGCGCGCCGATGCCCTCGGACATTTTATTGAGCATTTCACCGGCAGGGATATAGCCGCGCGGTCCGAGCCGGAAAGCGCCGCCGGCATTGAAGAAAAGATCAGGGAGTGTGTTTTTGAGAGAAACAAGAGCGGCATTATTCCCCTTCTGGATGAAGCATTGAAAAAACATTCCGCGGAAAAGATCATAAACGATATTTTAATGGAAGCAATGAAAGAGGTTGGGGAGCGGCTCGAGCGCGGCCAAACCGTTCTGCCGTATGTTCTTCAGTCGGCGGAAGTAATGCGCAAGGCCGTTACTTATCTTGAAAAGTTCCTGGCGGATACCTCTTCCGTGAAACGCGGGAAAGTGCTTCTGGCAACCGTTTCCGGGGATGTGCATGATATCGGAAAGAACCTCGTCAAGATACTTCTCCGTAATAACGGGTTTTCGGTGATAGATCTCGGCAAACAGGTATCCGTAGAAACAATAGTAACTGAAGCAGAAAAGAACAAGCCGGACGCGGTGGGGCTCTCCGCGCTTTTGGTGTCAACCGCGCGTCACATGAAAACCTGCGTGCAGGCCATGCAGGAAGCCGGTCTTGCGTATCCCGTTCTCATAGGCGGCGCGCCGACCAATAAACAGTTTGCTAAAGACATTTCCGTTGTGGACGGTAAAAATGTCTACCCGGGAGGTGTTTTTTACGCCAGGGACGCGTTTACGGGGCTCGCTCTAATGCGGGCATTGACCGATCCCGGGAAAAAGAAGGAAACATTAGACGTTTATCACAAACAGTTCAATGAAGACCTCCCGCCGGACGAAAAAAATATCAGTCGGTCTCCCGGAGAGTCCGCCGGAAAGAGCCGCCCCGAGCGCAGAAAGACAACGCCTGTTCCGCCCTTTTACGGCATAAGAACAGTTACCAATATTCCCGTTGACGATGTGATGCATTATCTTGATAAGCGCATGCTGTTTGAGCTCGCTTGGGGCGCCCGGCTCAAGAATGCGGAAGAAAAAAAACGTCTTATCAGGGAAGAGTATGAACCACTGCTTCAGGAATTGAAAGAAGAGGTCCTTCGTCGGGGATGGCTGACCCTTAAAGCAGTTTACGGGTATTTTAAGTGCCGGGCGTCTGACGGAGGAATGGATATTCTTGATGAATCAGGCTGTATCCTGGAAAAACTATGTTTTTCCGGACCGAAAGATTCCGGAGAAAAAAATCTCGCGGATTATTTTCCCGGCGGCCCCGAAGGCCATGATATCGTGGCCTTTCAGGCGGTAACGGTCGGTGCGGGAATCGCAGACGCTGTTGTTGGTTTGGACAAGGAGAAAAACTTCACACGCGCATTTTTTCTGCATGGCATGAGTGTTCATCTTGCCGAGGCGCTGGCCGCCTACATGCACGACAGGATACGGAGCGAACTGAAATTAAAAAAAGATCAGGGCCGAAGATACAGCCCGGGATATCCATCGTGGAGACGCATGGAGGAACAGGAAAAAATCTTCCGCCTGCTGGACGCACAAAAACGTCTAAATATCCGCCTGACCGACGGCTATCAGATAATCCCCGAGGCCTCCACGACAGCCATGATAGTGTATGATGATAGTGCGGAATAACGGGGGACATGCCTGCGGAAAGATACAAGATACAAGAAACAATAACCAAACAAGGAACAATAACCAAAGTTCAATAACCAAACAAGAGAAAACATCGTTTGGTTATTGGTGATTGGATATTATTTGTATCTTGTATCTTGGTTATTGGTTATTTGACGACTGAAATAACGTAGGAGGAGCAATGTCGGAATGTAAGGTGAACGCTAACAAGAAAAAATGTAACTGTTCTTATGAACCGTGTTCCAGAAAAGGGAAGTGTTGTGATTGCCTGACGTATCACCGGGATAACGGTGAGGTTCCCGCCTGTTTCTTTCCGAACGATGTTGAGAAAAAATACGACCGCAGCATCGCCACGTTTATCCAGACGTATCAAGACCGCGGAAGATGGTGGTAAAACAAAGTACATGAAAAATTACGACGTTATTATTATTGGCGGCGGGCACGCCGGCTGCGAGGCGGCGCTTGCTTCGGCGCGCATGGGGTCCAGGACTCTACTCGTTACCTTTACGAAGGAAACAATCGGGTATACCTCGTGCAATCCTTCTATAGGGGGGGTCGGTAAGGGGCAGCTTGTCAAGGAAGTGGACGCGCTGGGCGGAGAGATGGCGCGCGCCGCGGATGCGAGCGCGATACAGTTCCGGATGCTGAACGATTCCAAGGGATACGCGGCCCGATCCACAAGGGTGCAGATAGACCGAGAATTATACCGTGTTTACATGCAGGAGTGCCTTGCCGGACAAGAGAATCTTGAGATCGCCGAAGGCGAAGTCGTGGAGATACTCTCCGAAGGCGGAGTGTGTAAAGGCGTGCGGACCTCCAACGGCGGTGTTTTTAAGGCGCCGAATGTGGTGCTCACGCCGGGAACGTTTCTCAACGGCGTTATACACATCGGGCTCGAACATTTTCCGGGAGGGCGTATCGGCGAGGCTCCCTCGGTTGGTTTGTCAGAGAACCTTTCGTATCTCGGATTTCGGACGGCCTCGTTGAAAACGGGAACGCCGGCAAGACTGGACGGTAAGACCATAGATTTTTCGGCGCTGGAAGAACAACACGGCGACAAAAGAATAGTTCCCTTTTCTTTTTCTACCCGCTCCATTTCTCTGCCGCAGCGCCTCTGTTATATAACGAGAACAAATACCGAGACGCATCGCATTATACGCGAGAGTTTGGAGGAATCTCCCGTTTACACCGGAAAGATTCGTTCAACCGGAGTGCGGTATTGTCCGTCAATAGAGGATAAGATAATTAGATTCCCGCAGAGGGATTCGCATATCGTATTTCTTGAACCCGAAGGTCTGAATACGGACGAGTATTATCCGAACGGCATATCCACGAGCCTTCCGCTTGAGGCGCAGCAGCGGATGATCAGAAGCATCAAGGGGCTGGAAAAAGTCCGGATTAATAAACCCGCTTACGGCATTGAATACAATTTTGTGAATCCGGTACAGCTTTTGCCGACACTGGAGACCAAAACCGTTCGCGGTCTTTTCATGGCCGGTCAGATCAACGGCACGACAGGATATGAAGAAGCCGCCGCCCTTGGTCTCATGGCAGGGATAAACGCTTCGCGGAGAGCCAGGGGCGAGAACCCCATCATATTAGAGAGGGCGCAGGCATATATCGGTGTTCTTATTGATGACCTTGTCACGAAGGGAACAGAAGAGCCCTACAGGATGTTTACTTCCCGCGTGGAATACAGGATACTGATTCGTGAGGATAATGCCGATGTCCGTCTTGCCGCCATCGGACGCGAGTTGGGCCTTGTCGGTGCCCCGAAAGTCAGGCACGCCCGCGAAAAAATGATAAACGTGGAAAAAGAGAAAAAAAGATTATCTTCCGTGAAGTTTTTGCCAGGCAAAGAGATGAAGGCTTTGCTCAAGGGTAAGAACGGATCCGGTATTCGCCAAAAAACATCTTTTTTGGAATTGCTGAAAAGGCCTGAGATTGTGTATGACGATATTCTGCCAATCGCGCCGCCGCCGAAGAAATTGTCTTATTACGAAAAAGTGCAGTTGGAAGTTGACGTGAAATACGCGGGATATATAAAAAGAGAACATGGAAAAGTAAAAAAATTCCGGGATTTGGAAAAAATACGCATTCCTGAGGAATTTGATTATTTCTCCATTTCCGGGCTGTCAACCGAGATAAAAGAAAAACTTACGAGTTTTCATCCTGTTTCGCTGGGACAGGCATCAAGGATATCAGGTGTCACGCCGGCTGCCGTATCGCTTCTCATAATCAAGCTTCACGTGTTTGCGAAAAATAGAAAGTAGGACATGTTCTACTATTCGTATAACGATTATCTCCGGAAAAGGTTCAACGCAAAGGTCAGAAGAATAGGCCTGAATGCGGGATTCGTCTGTCCGACGGGAGGCGCGGGTAGTGCCTCGGGCGGCTGTCTTTTTTGCAACGAATCAGCTTTCAGCCAGTTTCCCGGCGGCAATATCCCTTCTTTAAAAGAGCAGATAACGCGTTCAATGGACAGTTTCAGGAAACGGCGCGGCACGGAAAAATTCATCGCGTATTTTCAAAATGCTTCGGGAACTAACGCACCGCTCAAAAAGCTTAAAGCCGCCTATGATGTGATAAGGGATTTTCCGGAGATAGTGTCACTTGTTATATCCACGCGGCCGGATTGTGTTGACGACGAGAAGCTTGATCTTATCGCAAGTTATGTCTCTGATTATGATGTATGGGTGGAATACGGTCTGCAGACGATTCATGACCGAACTCTTAAGGCGATTGGCCGCGGGCATACATTTGCAGATTCAGCCGATGCGATAAACAGAACTTCCCGAAAGGGAATAAAAGCCGCCGCGCATGTTATCCTGGGTCTCGGGGGGGAGTCACGCCAAGATATGATCGCGACGGCGAGAGAAATATCACGCCTGCCGCTATCCGGCATAAAACTGCACGTGTTGCACGTTCTCAGGGGAACATCCCTTGAGCGGTTGTATAAAAAAGGGAAAATACTTATCATGCAACGCTCCGAGTATATTGATGCGGCATGCGATTTCATGGAAAACCTGCGGTCTGATTGCGTGATGATACGGCTGGTCTCCGACTCCAGACGGGAGTTTCTTGTCGCGCCGGAATGGATGAACGATAAACTGTCCGTGATAAGAGGGATAGGAAAAGAATTCAAGTCCCGCGGAACGCGGCAGGGGTCGGCATTTACATGATAGGCGTTGTATGTTAATATAACGGGGATATTCTATTGTTATCTTTGCAGGCATAAGGAGGGTTTATGAAAACGAAGTTATTGGCGGTTTTCTTATTGATATTTTTTATAATGGCGGTAGCTGCGGTTGATGAGGGATTTGCCGCCCGAAATTCCAGCTCCGATCTTCTTAAGGCAGGTCTTCTGGGCGCGGGTGCCGGGGCAATCGGTGGCGCGGCTTCCGGGGCAAAAGGGGGAGATGTCTGGAAAGGCGCTCTTGCCGGCGCCGGTGTGAGCATTATAGGCGGCGCGCTTCTTGATTCCATGAGCGGGGAAAAAGTAGAGGATGTGCAAAACGTGGATTCTGTCAGTCCGCGAACGGCCTATTCGGACGGGTATGAGGCCGGTTACGAGAACGGTTACAAGAAAGGGTATACGGACGGATATAAAGAGGGCATGAAAGAGATGAGTATTTCAGGTTAACGCGCAGAGAAATAAACAAGATAAACAAAAGGAGCAAGATACAAGAAACAAGATACAATAACCAAACAATAACCAATGACCAAATTCGAATAACCAAACAAGAGGGAGAGCGTAATAAATCCGAATAGTCTGATGCTTGGTTATTGTGATTTGGATATTGTTTGTATCTTGTAACTTGTATCTTGGTTATTTTAACATTATGTACAGAGAAGAAATAAAAATTCTGGATTGCACGATAAGAGACGGTGGGCTTATAAACGCTCATTATTTTGACGATAATTTTGTCCGTGAAGTGTATAAAGCGGTTTCCGCAGCCGGCGTTGATTACATGGAAATAGGATACAGGTGTTCCAGAAAGATCATGTCGCCGGATAAGTTCGGCAAATGGAAATTCTGCGATGAAAAAGACATCAAAAAGGCCATAGACGGGATTGAATCCAAAACAAAACTTTCGGTGATGGTAGATGTCGGCCGCGTGGAAGATGAGGATATACTTCTCTGCAAGGACAGTGTTGTTGACATGGTTCGGGTGGCAACTTATGTCAAAGACGTGGATAAAGCGATTAATCTTGCGAATAAGGCCTTTGATAAAGGATACGAAACCACGATCAATATAATGGCCATATCGCGGGCGCTTGACAATGAACTGGACGAAGCTCTGCGGCAGATCGAGGAAGAAAGCAAGGCAATCGCCGTGTATATTGTTGACAGTTTCGGGGCGTTGTATTCCGAAAACATACAATATCTTGCCGAAAAGTATAAAAAAATACTCAAAACAAAAGAAGTCGGCATACATGCGCATAATAACCAGCAGCTTGGCTATGCCAATACGATACAAGGTATAATAAGCGGCTGTAATTTTGTAGACGGTACTATTTATGGGATAGGAAGAGCGGCCGGCAATTGCCCTCTGGAACTCTTGATAGGTTTTCTGAAAAATCCCAAATTTGACCTGCGTCCGATCCTTGAAGTGATCTCCAGTGAATTTATACCCATGAGAAAGAAGATAGAATGGGGTTATCTCCTTCCTTACGCGATTACCGGAATGTTCAATGAGCATCCCCGGGCGGCCATGGCGCTGCGCAAGACTGAAAAAAAAGATTCCTATCGTGAATTTTTTGACAGCATGGCAGCCATGGAGATCGACTGAGTAATGCAGACCCACCCGTATCTTCTCATAGTCGATAAAAACAGGCAGACCTTTGATGTTCCGCGTTTTGAAGGAACGGGGATGAAAGGCGGAGAATATTTCCGGCTAACAGGAAGTGATCTTATAAAACTGCCTCCGGACAGCGAGCTTTTTATGCTGCCGGATAGGAGCCCTGTTGGATATGACTCTGGGAAAAAGACCTTTAATGTTTTGCGCCATTCTCCCTTAACACAGCATAATGATACCTGTTATGCTGTGGCGGCTTTTCTGCCGCCGGGATATACGGTGACGTACAGTGCCGCATATAGTGAATCGAGATCTGCCCAACTGTTGCCCCTATTCAGTTATGCTCCGGTGGTTTTTTACCGAAACGCTCTTTATACGACTGCGGTGCGGGTTGACCGGGAGAGGCGTCAGACGCTTAAAGGCGTTCTGCGCCCGGCTCTCCTGCGAAAAAATGTCAAATCTTTCCGCGGTATTTTCCCCCGAAACCGCCTCGTGCGGCATCTGGAGACATGCGCGCTTGTTTACGGCTGTCCCGCTGCCCGAAATTTTTTCCTTAAAAGATACGAAGCGCCGCTGCCGACGTCCCCTGGCTGTAATGCCGCCTGTATCGGGTGTATATCGCATCAACCGAAAAAGAAATGTTCTGTTACACAGCCGAGGATACGGTTTGTTCCTACTCCGGAAGAGGTGGCGGATATTGCGCTGTTTCACATAAAAGAGGTCAGATCTCCCGTGGTGAGTTTTGGGCAGGGATGCGAGGGCGAGCCCCTTTTGGAAGCAGAAGTGCTGGAGCGGGCGGTAAAGCTGATTAGAAAATCAACTTCCAAAGGCATGATTAACATCAATACCAATGCGAGCCGTCCGGATGTCGTTCGCCGGCTTTTCGCGGCGGGAATGAATTCCATGCGAGTCAGCATGAATAGCGTCCGCGAAACATGTTATTCGGCATATTATAAACCGCGGGGATATACGTTCAGGGACGTCACCAGATCTATAAGAGAAGCTAAAAAAGCCGGCGGTTTTGTTTCAATAAATTATCTTGTGATGCCTGGATTTACAGACGCCCTTCGTGAGACAAAAGCGCTGTCCGGGTTTCTGAAAAAAACAGGCGTGGACATGATTCAGTGGCGTAATCTGAATTATGATCCCCTCGCGTATTTCAAAAGGTTAAAAATATCCGTTAAAAGGGAAGACATGACGGGCATAGCCGCTCTTATACGCAACGTCAAGAAGACCAACCCGCGTCTCATGCATGGCTATTTCAATCCGTCAAGAGAGCGGATACGGAGAGCGCAGTAGGGGCGGGTTCTAAACCCGCCCACTTGTGCGGCAAGGGCAGGTTTGGAACCTGCCCCTACGATTTTTGTTTGTGTTTTCATTTTCGGCAAAAAAAATAGAAGGCGTAGGGGCAGGCCTTGTGCCTGCCCGAAAGGCGATATGCGACACATACGTTATTTTGTCACCGCTTTTTATATCCTTTTCTCGGTTTGTTTCGCCGGCGTTTGCGCGCCGGGCGCTGCGGCTGATGAAATTTCCGTGAGCGCGACATGCGCGATGGTGGCGGAAATTGAGAACGGTCGTATTTTATTCGCGAAAAACGCGGGCGAAAGGTTTCCTCCCGCTTCAACGGCAAAAGTAATGACCGCGATAATAGCGATAGAAAATTTTCCGCCGGATAAAGAATTTTCTGTTAGCAGGAGAGCGTCCCGGACAGAGCCGGTGATAGCCGGTTTAAAGGTCGGCGTGAGGTATAATCTGCGGGATCTTCTTACCGCGCTTATTGTTAAATCGGCGAATGACGCTGCCGTGGTTATAGCCGAAGGCATTGCCGGGGACGAGAAAAAATTCACGCTTTTAATGAATGCCAAGGCGGCCGAAATAGGGATGCGAGACACTTATTTTGCGACTGCTTCCGGCCTGCCTGCCGGCAGACCGGACAGTCAATATACCACAGTGGAGGATCTTGTCAGGATGATGCGTTACGCGTTGCGTCACGGAGTTATTCTGGATATGCTGTCAAAGAAAGAAGCTGAGATATACGGCTCTGACGGCAGAAGGATCCGCTTAAAGAGTCATAACAAGACATTTTCACGGCCTGCCGGCGTATCCTGGGGGAAAACGGGTTATACTAGGGAAGCCAAACGCACGTTCGTGGGAGTGGATCCTTCTTTCAGCCCGCATGTGATCCTGGCTCTGCTTCAGTCCGCTGATCTGTGGGACGACATCTCCGAGCTCAAGCAGAAGGGCCTTGCTCTCTACGAGAGAAACCACCGAACGCCTCTTTCCGCCATCCTCGCCTGGGTAAAATACAACCGTCAGAAGTCGTAATCGAACGACACGAGAATTGCCTGGGGCTTTACTTGTAGCCCCGTTCACCAAAAAGCCCCCGGGCGGAAAAATGGAAGTAAAAATCGTAGGGGCGGGGTCTCCCCGCCCTTCGTTCGCAGGGCAGGGAAACCCTGCCCCTACGTCTTTTATTGTAATTTCGTTTCCGATGAAAAAACGTAGGGGCGAATAACATTCGCCCTAAAGGTGCCGCGGCGGGGAGCGCAAGGGCGAATGATTATTCGCCCCTACGAATTCTATTTCCATCTTCGCGGCGGAAAACGAAATGACGATTTCCATCTTCGCGGCGGGGGACGAAATGACACATAAAAAACGTACGGGCGAATAACATTCGCCCTGGCGACGCGCTCCCAGCGCATTCCACCCCCACCACACAAAACCCCAAAAAACCCCAAATTCCCGTGCTCAGGGGTGTCCCCAAAAGGCATGTCCCCGGTGTTTAATTCTCCGCGCCGTCCGTATTTGTGACGGAGACCACATCACCGTTCCGGGAACGGAAGAAGGTAGAAATAACGAAATTTGGGTTGGGCTCACCAGAAAGCTTTCCGAAATACCAATATCCAAAAATACACTACTCTCTACCGCAAAAGACGCGTTGTGAGTGTTTCGTACGGAATCTCATTCCGGTAGAAATACTCACAACGCGTCCTATACAAGAGCAAAGGCGAAGGACTGCTTGGGGAAGGGAAGCTCGGAAGGCATGCCCCTGAAGTTTACTGCTTGACGAGGGGGGTTTTATAAGTATTATTATAGGCGACTATGGAAAATAAGCTTTCGGTTGCTTTTCTTTGGCACATGCACCAGCCGATGTATAAGGACGTTCTTACGGGGAGGTATCATCTTCCGTGGGTAAGGCTGCATGCGACCTATTCCTATCTGGACATGGCCTCGGTGGTTGACGATATGCCGGGAGTCAAATGCACTTTTAATCTTACCCCATCACTGATATGGCAGCTGCTTGACATATCGCAAGGCGGCGGAGCTGACGATAAGTATCTTAAACTGTCGCGAAAACCCGCGAAAGAACTGACAGACGCGGATAAGCGTTTTATCCTGGCAAATTTTTTCTGGTGTGATCCGAAAAGAGCGATAGCGTCTTCGGAGAGGTATGCTGAGCTTTTTTTCAGAAGAGGCAACGCTTGCGGCAAGAAAAAAACAGCGGTAAAGCTCGATGATTTCGGCGCGAATGACTTCAGAGATCTGCAGGTTCTTTTTAATCTTGCCTGGTGCGGGTTTACCCTGAGAAAAAAAGACCCCATTGTCAGAGACCTCGTGCGTAAAGGTTCAGGTTACACCGAGAGTGATAAACTTTCGCTTCTGAAATGTCAGAAGAAAACGGTCGCTTCAATAATACCGATATATAAACGGCTACGGAACGAAGGAAAAATAGAGATATCCACGTCGCCTTTTTATCATCCGATAGTGCCCCTGTTATACCGCAACTCCTCCGATGGGCCGTCCGTTTTCAGAAAAGACGCGAAAGTCCATCTTACCAAAGCGCTTTCTCTTTATAAAAAAGTGTTCGGTTCCGGACCCGCAGGCATCTGGCCGCCGGAAGGGGCGGTCAGCCGTGAGATTATACCGCTTCTCTCCCGCGCGGGAATAAAATGGGCCGCTTCGGATGAAGGTATTTTACTGGAGTCTTTCGGTAAGGAGTCCTCCTGCCGGGAGGATCTTATTTATAACGCTTTTACAGCGTCAACGGGTGGCGAGGAAATTGACATGGTTTTTAGAGACGCGGATATTTCCAACGCGGTAAGTTTTAAGTATTCCCAGATGCCCGCCGAAGAGGCCGCCCATGAATTAATGGACAGCATAAAAAATATCAGCAAAACTGTAAGCGCCGCCGGAAAAAGTATAGTTGCGGTAATACTGGACGGAGAGAATCCATGGCCGTATTACGCGGACGGCGGCATGAGATTTCTTACTGAGGTTTACCGTAAAATAATCTCGGACAAGAAAACAGAGCTTGTCACGATAGGGGAATATCTCTCTTCGTGCGGCCGGAAGAAGAAAATCAACGGGCTTTTTAGCGGGTCATGGATCAACCGTGGATTTGATAAATGGCGCGGTTCGCCGCAGAAAAACACGGCGTGGAAATATCTTGAAAAAGCGAGAGACGATCTCATGACCTCCGGCTCCGGAAAGGCCAAAGCCATGGAAGCATTGTATATCGCCGAAGGAAGCGACTGGTTCTGGTGGTATGACGATTTCGGCAGTAAATTGGATCTGGTCTTTGATAAACTTTTTCGTCGGCACCTGGCCAGTATCTATACCAGTATCGGTAAAAAAACTCCCGCATATTTGATGCGTCCGGTGTCCGGCCGTCAGGCCGTTCGTTCCGCGTCGGGGAGATCGTCCGTGCGTGGAGAAATGGCGCGCCCGTTCAGGATTCTTCTGGTATCGTCCGAGTGTATTCCGTTCGCGAAAACAGGAGGTCTTGCGGACGTTACCGCCAGCCTGGCAGCAGCGCTTAAATCCCACGGTTGTGATGTGAGGATCATAATGCCATTTTATAAATGCGTTGCGGACGGGAAGTTCGGCCTCAAAAAAAAGATTGGCCGAATAAAAGACCCGGTAGTGAAAGACAGTCCCGCGTTCGGCTTGTATACCGGCCGAACCTCAAGCGGCGTGCCCGTTTATTTCGTCAAGAACGGAGCATATTTCGGAAGGGAAGGGCTGTACGGCACATCCTCGGGAGATTATCCGGATAATGGGTTAAGATTCGCTTTTTTTTCAAGAGCGGTTCTGGCGGCGGCGCAGGCGGTTCGTTTTCAACCGGATATCATACATTGTAACGATTGGCAGTCGGCGCTTGTTCCGTTCTACATGAAACATGCGCTTGTGGGAGAAGATTTTTTCAGCCGGACAAAAACGCTTTTCACCATACATAACATGGCGTATCAGGGTGTTTTCAGCAGCAGAATCATGAGCAGGATAGGTATGCCGAAGAAGTTTTTTGACATGGACGCGCTGGAATTTTACGGGAAACTGAATTTCATGAAATCGGGCATATTATATTCAGACAAAATAAGCACCGTCAGCCCGCGTTACGCGAAAGAGATAACAACAGCCGGATACGGCGCGGGGCTTGAAAAAATCCTGCAAAAACGCAAGAAACAGCTTCATGGCATACTTAACGGAGTGGATTATTCCGTGTGGAGCCCGGAAAAAGATCCTTATATAAAAGCGCGTTTTACTGCCGGGAAAATAGACAAAAAACTTGAGTGTAAGAAAGATCTTCTCCGGCGCGCGTCTCTCCGTATCTCATCGGAAAAACCGCTCATCGGACTGATCGCCCGGTTTGACGAACAGAAAGGTGTAGATCTTTTTGCGGGTATTATAGACAGGGTTATCGCGCTCGGCGCGGGAGTAGTGGTTCTCGGTGTCGGCGCCAGACGCTATAACAAACTTTTTGACGCTATCGCCCGGAAATATCCCGGGAAAGTATACGTATACAACGGTTTCAGCGAACCTCTCGCTCATAGGATAGAAGCCGGGTGCGATATGCTGGTAATGCCTTCCCGATATGAACCATGCGGCCTGAATCAGATGTACAGCATAAAATACGGCACGATACCCGTTGTGAGAGCTACGGGCGGCCTTGACGATGTTATCGTGGATTTTGGCAGGGACAGGAAAAAGGGTAACGGTTTTAAATTTAAACCCGCAACTTCCGAGGCGCTTTACCGGGCCATAAAAAGGGCCATCCTTCTGTATGAGGATAAGAAATCGTGGGCCCGTCTCATGAAAAACGCCATGAAATGCGATTTTTCATGGGGTCGGTCAGCGGGGAAGTATCTGCGGCTGTATAAAGAGCTTATTAGTGAACAGTGATCAGAATTGGCTCATAGCTATTGGCTCATGGCTCATTGGGGGAAAATAATCAAGATACAAGAAACAATAACCAAATAAAAACCAATGACCAAATTCAAATAACCAAACAATCCAGAAAAAGAACTGCCATTTGGTTATTGTGATTTGGATATTATTTGTATCTTGTAACTTGATTATTGGTTATTTACATAGCGGGGAGGACAGGCGGTCACAGGAGCCGATGGACAATCAGCAAACGGCCAACGGCAAACAGCAGAGAGTCGTCGGACTGACAGATTACTGTTCACTACTAACAGATCACTAATTGTCGTTCACCGTAGCAAAAAAAGGACGGATGTGAAAGTTGACTTTGCGATAGTTTTGCATTTTCATCAACCGGTGGGGAATTTTGATCATGTCATTGAACGGGCATGCGAAAGATGTTACGTTCCGCTACTTAAAACCCTGCAAAAATACCCGGAAATAAAAACGAACCTCCACTTTTCGGGATGTCTCCTGGAATGGGCCGAGAAGAAAAAACACGAGATTATTGATCTGATATGTATTTTGTCGAAAACCGGACAGATTGAACTCATGAGCGGCGGATTTTACGAACCGATACTTCCGTCGATACCGCCGGCGGACCGTCTCCGGCAGATAAAAATGCTGAACAAATATATCCGTGACCGGTTTTCTTATGATCCAAAAGGCGCATGGATCGCGGAACGGGTATGGGAGCCGGATCTCGCGGGAGTTCTGCATGACGCGGGGATTAAGTATATCGTGCTGGACGATACACATTTTCTTTACGCAGGAATACCGAAAGATGAGATACACGGATACTACATAACGGAAGATAATGCTAAGACCGTCGCGGTTTTTTCTTCCGACAGGTTCATGAGGTATGCCATTCCTTACAAGGCTCCGTCTGTAAGCGTGAATTACATGCGCAATGCGGCGCGCGAGAAACCCGGCCCGACCCCGCTTTTTGTTTATGGCGATGACGGCGAAAAGTTCGGCGAATGGGAGGGGATGTATGAATGGGTTTTTAAGAAAAAATGGCTTGAGAAATTCTTTGACGAACTTATAAAGAACAAAGAATGGCTTAGCACGGTGAAATTATCCGGATACATGAGACGAGAACCGCCCCGAGGACGCGTCTATTTTCCGCCGGCGTCATACGAAGAGATGCTTGAGTGGGCGCTTCCGGCCTCCAAACAGGAACAATTCAAAGAAATGATAAAAGAACTCCGCGCTTCGGGGGAATACGAAGAATACGGCGCGTTCATAAAGGGCGCGATGTGGAGAGATTTCTTTATTAAATATCCCGAATCCAACCACATGAACAAGAAGATGATTCATGTAAGCGGAAAACTGGACACGCTTCGCGCGAAAAGGAAGACCTCGGGCCTTTTTATAGAAGCCGAAAAGGATCTTTTTCGCGCTCAATGCAACTGCGCATATTGGCATGGCGTATTCGGTGGGTTATATCTGTTTCACTTGAGAAGCGCTATTTATCATTACTTGATCAGGAGTGAAGCCGGAATAGATAAAATCTGTCACGGCAGACGGCATTTTTGCAAAGCGGAAATTCTGGACATAAATGCCGACGGGTTTGATGAAGTGCTTTTGGAAAACAGAGAGATATCGTTGTGTTTCGCTCCGGCTGAAGGCGGAACCCTGAAAGAACTTGATTCAAAAACGGTTCAACACAACTTCACGAATTCTCTCGCGCGCAGGAAAGAATCATATCATCAAAAAATTATGGTCCTGAAACCCTTGAAAAAGCAGGGAGCGGAAGGCAAGGCCCCCCGGAACATACATGATGTTACCGGAAAGCCCGGCGCGGGTTTGATACGTAACCTGAGTTATGACAAATATGGGCGGTACGGACTCGTGGATCATTTTTTCAAGCCGGGTACGCCTCTTGCGGCGTTTTCCCGCTGCGACTATAAAGAGGCGGGTAATTTTGTCAACGAGGCTTATGCTTTCAAAGTAAAAAGATCTATCGGGAAAATTATTCTGATCATGGAGAGGGAAGCGGCCGTTGATCGTTCGAGGATTCGTCTTACGAAGAGAATAACCCTGCATAAGAGAGGAGCCGCTTTTGAGGTGAGGTATAACCTTGTCAATAGCGGAGATAACGCAGTGAAAGTGGTGTTCGCGCCGGAATTCAATGTGACAATGCCTGAGGCTGACAGTGAAAGGTATTCAGTTTTTACCGATACCGGCGAAGAAAATCACGCAGCAGATACGGCCCGGCATGACGCGGTGAAGGCGATAAAGATACGTGATACGCGCGGACAACTTTCTTTTGAGATGGTATTCGGGGAAAAATACGGTCTGTGGCAGTTTCCGGTGAAGACGGTTTCTCAGTCCGAAAGAGCGTATGAGCTTAATTACCAGAGTTCTGTGCTGTTACCGCTGGTAAGACTAAATCTGGCGCCGGGCGCGGCAAAACAAATAAAGATCGGGATTAAACTGATTGCGTAACATGGCAGAGCCCTGCCGAAAAAATATTCATATTAGAGTCAATATTTGTCGAAAAATGTGATATAATCATATCGCATTTTTATAATCAGAAAGATAATGACAGGAGGAGTGCAATGGAGAAGCCCGGCTCAAAGAAAGACAATGTTTTTCCGCAAGAGACCATTCAGAAGACATTGTTGTATTCTTCCGGTAAGGAAAGATTTAAGCCGCACAGACAATTCGATTTTCCTCAGGAATACGGCGACAACAAGATAACATTGATGACAAAAGATTCGCACACCCTCTATGCGTACTGGGATATAACGAAAAGCACTGAGGACAGCATGATAGAAAAAATAAAAAATACCGGCCGCTCAGTTTCAAAAAAAATTCTAAGAATATATGAAATAACCAAGGTCAACACCGTGCATGATCCGAAGCTGGTCTGTGATTTTGATTTGGAAGGCGCTATAGATAACTGGTATGTGGATGTTGATGAATCAGGGAAGGCGTGGATGGCCTCAGTCGGGATAGTCTGCAAGACAGGGGAATTCATGTCGCTGGCGCAGTCGGATATCGAGAAGACGCCGGTTGACGGCATGTCAAAAAAGAGCAATAAAAAATGGCCGTGTTCCAAAAATCTTTACGATAAAATGCTTGCCGTCACGGGCGGTTGTGAAGACGGACAGAGCTCCTATTAACCGGGTTAGAACGCGTATAACGCTTAAACATGGTGAAAGGTTATTTAGCTCTAGTATTACACGCACATTTGCCTTTCATAAGGCATCCGGAACATGAAACCTTTCTGGAGGAAAGGTGGCTGTTTGAGGCTATAACAGAGTCTTATGTTCCGCTTATAGACGTATTTGACGGTCTCGTAAGAGACGGCGTTGATTTTCGTCTGACAATATCCTTGAGCCCCACGCTCATAAACATGCTGCGGGATGAGCTTCTCTTGTCCCGATATCGTGCCCATCTGGAAAAACTTATAACACTCGCAAACTTGGAAGTTGAAAGAACACGGTCGGATAAACGGCTTAATGAACTTGCGCGGATGTATCTGGAAAAGTTCCGCAGGGTAAAACATGTGTTCAAGAAAAAATACCGCAATGATCTTGTAAGCGCGTTTAAAAAATTCCAGGATCTCGGGAAAATTGAGATTATCACGTGTTGCGCGACTCATGGTTATTTGCCATTCATGGATCTTTGCAAGCCGGCGGTCAGGGCGCAGATTAAGATAGCGGTGGATACGTACAAAAGTGTATTTGGAGCCGGACCGAAAGGCATGTGGCTTCCCGAATGCGGCTTTTGTCCGGGGCATGACGAGATACTGAAGGAGTTTGGAATAAAATATTTTTTCGTGGAGACACACGGTATTTTCTTTGGTTCGCCGCGGCCGCGATATGGAGTTTATAGCCCGTACACGTGTGAGTCCGGCGTATCCGTTTTCGGGAGAGACCGGAAAAGCTCAAGGGCCGTGTGGAGCGCAGACGAGGGGTATCCGGGCAATCCCGACTACAGGGAATTTTATCGGGATATAGGTTTTGATTTGGACCATGATTATATCAGGCCTTTTATAGATAGCGGCGGAACGCGGGTAAACACCGGCATTAAATATCACCGGGTAACCGGCCGTTCTGAACACAAGGATATCTATAACGTGGAACGCGCTGCCGTAACGGCAGCCTTCCATGCGGATAATTTCGCGCAGGAAAGAAAAAAACAAGCGGAAGAGATCTCGGCCATCATGGACAGGGATCCCGTGATCGTTTCTCTTTTTGACGCCGAACTTTTCGGGCACTGGTGGTATGAAGGTCCGATGTGGCTGGATTTTCTGCTGAGAAAAATGCATGTCGATCAGTCCGGCATTACAACAATCACGCCGGGAGAATATCTGGGGTTGTATGAAGATTATCCCGCCATTACGCCTTCCGCGTCCAGCTGGGGATTGAAAGGTCACAGCGAGGTATGGCTGGACGGCTCCAATAGCTGGATATACAAGCATCTTCATAAGATGGCCTCGCTCATGGTTAAGGCCGCGGCGGAATTTAAGGATGCTACCGGCATTGAAAAAAGAACACTCAAGCAGATGGCAAGGGAGCTGCTTCTCGCGCAGTCAAGCGATTGGGCGTTCATAATAAAGACAGGCACGTTTTCGGACTATGCCACTTCAAGGCTTAAAGAACATATCGGAAGGTTCATCGCGCTGCACGATCAGTTGAGGAACGGTAATATCGATGCGGAGATGCTGGCCGAAGCGGAGAAAAAGTATAATATATTTGAGGAGATAGATTATGGGGTATATGCCGCGTAAGCGGAATAAGATACAAGAAACAAGATACAATAACCAAACAATGACCAATAACCAAAGTCCAATAACCAAACAAGAGTAAAGAAGGGTTGCTGTTTGGTTATTGGTTTTTAGATGGAGATCCGGCCGCCGGCCGGGCAGACGTGAAAATTTAAAGGAGGTGCGAGATATGATGATGGAGGTAATTAGAAAACTCAAAAGAAAATCCGCAGCGAAAAAACAATCTGTCCAGCAGGAGCAGTCGGAAAAAACATCCCCGGCAGCCGGAAACCCGGAAGAACTTTTTTCTTTAATAGAGAAAAAAGCGTATGAATTTTACGAAAAACGCGGCCGTACGGAAGGCAACGATCTGATTGATTGGTATGAAGCCGAAAAAGCTGTAATGGAAAGCTCGGATAACCAGAAATAAGATCTGTTTAAAGTTTGGACAAGAATGGCCCGGTCCGGGGTATGTTTCCGGTTCGGGCAGTTGTTCTTTCCACCCGGATGGTGGATAAAAAAGATGGGTTTTGATGAAGGAAGTTCTATGTGTCATTCTTGGAGGAGGCAGGGGCTCGCGCCTTTTTCCGCTAACCGAAGAAAGGTGTAAACCGGCGGCCCCTTTATTCGGGAAATACCGATTGATAGATGTCCCTATCAGCAATTGCCTTAATTCCGGGTTTAACCGCATCTATGTCCTTACGCAGTTTCTCTCCGAATCGCTAAACAAACATATAAACCGCACCTATAAAATGGCCTCTTTTACCAAGGGTTTTATTGAGATCATGGCGGCGGAGCAGTCCATGGATGATACCGACTGGTTTCAGGGAACGGCCGATGCGGTAAGAAGATGTTTCAAACATTTCAACGATCCAAATATAGAGCATATACTCATTCTCTCGGGCGATCAGTTATACAAGATGGATCTTGGGGAAATGTTCCGCTATCATCTTGAAAAAAAAGCTGAGTTAACGATTGCCTGCAATCCCGTTTCTTCGGAGAACATCTCCGGGTTCGGGATAATAGGGGTAGACGGGGACAAAAAAATAACAAAGTTTGTAGAAAAACCTGAAAACGCCGCAGAGATAAAAGATATGGCTGTTGACTGCGGAAAAAAGAAGGCCAGTTTTCTGGCATCAATGGGCATATATCTCTTTAATAAATCAACGCTAATGGAACTGCTTGTCGAAGGCGGGAAAGTGGATTTTGGCGGCGAGATAATACCCGAAGCGATTCATAAAAAATCGGCGCATGCATTCATTTTTGACGGTTACTGGCGCGATATAGGGACGATAAAGACTTTTTACGAGGAGAATCTTTCACTGACGGAGGCCATACCTCCTCTGGACATGTTTGATGAGGACTGGCTGATATTTACGAGGACCCGGTATCTTCCTCCCGCCAAGTTTGAGAACAGCCGCGTGGAAAGAAGCATAATTGCTGAAGGGGCGATAATCCTTTCAGCGGAAATAATACACTCTGTTATAGGGCTCAGATTCAGGGTCGGGGCCGGTTCCGTTGTTGAAGACACGGTTGCGATGGGCAGTGATTATTATGAGACGGTTGATGAGATTGAAAAGAATTTTTCAAAAGGCATCCCGCCGCTGGGAATCGGAGCGCATTGTACGATACGAAAAGCTATACTGGATAAAAACGTCAGAATAGGGGATAATGTCAGTATAACCAATAAAAAGAATCTGGATAGTTTTGACGGCCCGGGTTACTTTATAAGAGAGGGTATAGTCGTTCTAAAGAAGAATTCGGTAATCCCCGCGGGAACAGTGATATAGAACCGGGGAAAGTTTCAAAAACGGTGTTAAAACAAGGAGGCTAAGATGAAAAGAACGGTACATGTTATACAATGGGCTGTAGTCCTCGCGGCGGCGCTTGTTCTTGTCGGTTGCGGTGTGCCCAAATCCGAATATGCCACGCTGAAGGAGAAACACAAAAAGACAACGGAAACAAACGAGGTTCTCAAGGAAAGAACAAAGGGACTTGAAAAGCAGGTCGACAAGCTTACGGCTGAAAACAAAGCGCTGAAAGAAAATCATCAGAAACTGCTGGATCAGAACAAAGCAGAACAAGCGAAGAAGAAAGAAGCGGAAAAAGCGAAGAAGGAAGCGGCCGAGAAAGCAAAAAAAGTCGTGACTTCCCAAAAAACACAAAAAGTCGAGGCACCCCAAAAAGCAGATACGCTGCAAGAGGCCATGGATGATGGTGAGACGTTCTTGAGATAGAAGCACAGAGCATAGTAGGGGCGGACCCATGTGTCCGCCCAAGTAACGATAAACAGCAACGGTAGGGCACCTTTAAAGGTGCCCTACCGTTTTGATGCGGTGCAAAATGAAGATACTCGGAATAAACGGCAGCCCCAGAAAAGGCGGAAATACGGATATTCTGCTTGATGAGGCCCTTAAAGGGTCCGCCTCGGCGGGTGCGGTAGTGGAAAAAATCATTCTGGACGACCTAAAAATCGCTCCGTATCGGCAAGAAGAGTATGAAACCCAGGGCGAAGAGGAGCTTTCTGCCGCAGATGACGACATGCGCCTTATCTATCAAAAAATAAACGAGGCCGATGCCCTGATTCTTGCCTCGCCCGTGTTTTTCGGCAGCCTTTCCGCGCAGATGAAAGCGATGATAGACAGGTTCCAGTGTGTCTGGGTCGCAAAAAACGTCTTCAAGAAAAAAGTTTTCACCGCAGCAAAAACCGGCGCTTTTATATGCGTCGCCGCCAGCCAGGAGCAGAAATTCTTCCGAAACGCCTCCGAGATCGTCAAACATTTTTTCGCCACGATCAATACGCGTTACAAAGAAGAGCTTTTTTGCCCCGGTGTTGACCAAAAAGGAAGCGTGCGTGAACACTCCGAATACTTAGAGAAAGCGCGCCTACTGGGCAAGAGCCTGGGGCAGAAAGCATGATTGGCTCATGGCTGTTGGCTCATAGCCGTTGGGACAAACGGCAAATGGCAAACAGCAAATAGCAAATAGAGGAGTCTCAAATGAGTCCGTGCAAAAAATGTAAGGCGGAATGCTGCAAATATTTCGCTCTTCAAATAGACACCCCCACCGCCAAGCGCGATTTTGAGGATATAAGGTGGTATCTTGCCCACAAGCATTCTTCCGTTTTTATAGAGAAAAGAAAATGGTATCTTGAAATTGCCGGTGAGTGTCGCTACATGACGAAAGATCATAAATGCAGAATATATGATAAACGACCTCAGGTATGCCGGGATCACAGCCTTGAAACATGCGAAGGGCAAGGCTCTTCGGAATTTGAGCATGATTTTACGTTTAAGAACATGGAAGAGTTTGACGTATATCTCAAGAAGAGATTCGGGAAAAAGAAGAAACGATAAAGGATAATTCCCGGACAGACTTATGGTTCGGCGCGGCCGCTTTCAGTGGCCTTGCTCACCATTGAATCTTAAGCCGAACCACCCTGAGCAAGCGACGAACACAGTGAGGAGCGCATCGAAGGTCTCCAGGGACTCAAGTGGTAGAACACACGGAAGTTAATCCGTGAATGAAAGAATGAGTGGTTGGACGACTGAAAGTCGCAAAGGATAACGAAAACACGGACATAAGTCCGTGGAGATTCAGTTGTAACTTCTATATGCGTGTGTTAGAATAACCCCGTCTGTGAGGCGGGGTTTTTAGTTTATAAACATGGTGTTTTCAACCGGAGGACAAAGAAATGAGCGGTGTTTTTGGGGTAGTTTCAAAAGGTGATTGCGCGGAGACCTTGATGTACGGTACCGATTACCATTCGCATCTCGGAACAGAATACGGCGGCATGGCGGTGCTTGGTAAGGATTTCCAGCGGCAGATACACAATATCTCGCAAAGTCAGTTTAAATCCAAGTTTTACGAAGATTATAAGCGGATGTCGGGAAATAAAGGTATAGGCGTAATCAGCGACAGCAACGAGCAGCCGATCTTTCTCAATTCACGGTTCGGGCCGTTTTGTATCGTTACCAGCGGGCTGATAGAGAACTCCCGGAGCCTAATGACGGAACTTCTTGAAAAAGGCATATCTTTCAGTGAGATGAGAGACGGTTCCGTGAATGTCACCGAGCTGGTGGCGAAATTGATCAATCAGGGCTCCGATCTGGTTGATGGTATTGAAAAAATGTTTGAAGTTATAGAAGGTTCCTGTTCGCTTCTCTTGCTGAACAGGGAAGGGGTCTATGCTGCCAGGGACCGCCTCGGCTATACGCCTCTTGTCATAGGCAAGAAGCAGGACTCGTGGGCAGTAGCTTCCGAAACCACCGCGTTTCCGAACAACGGGTTTGAGACAGTTAAATATCTTGCTCCGGGAGAAGTGGTTTTGTTGAATGAAACGGGTCTTGTGCAAAAAAGATCCGGCAACGGCGCCAGTCAGATATGCACGTTTCTCTGGATATATACGGGGTTTCCGGCGTCAAGTTACGAGGGTATCAACGTTGAAACGGTCAGAGAGAGATGCGGTAAGTATCTGGCGCAGAAAGACGGGGATATTGAGATTGATCTTGTTTCCGGCATACCGGATTCAGGGGTCGCGCATGCGTTGGGATACGCCATGGAATCCGGCAAACCTCTCAGGAGAGCTCTGGTAAAATATACCCCGGGATACGGCCGGAGTTATACGCCGCCGTCGCAAAAAACACGCGATCTCATAGCCACGATGAAACTTATTCCCATAAAGGATATCATTGAAGGCAACAGGATAGTCGTGTGTGAGGATTCGGTGGTCAGAGGAACACAGCTGAAGAATTTCACCGTTAAAAAATTGTGGGATGGCGGAGCAAAAGAGATTCACGTCAGGGCCGCCTGTCCGCCGCTTATGTTCCCATGCCGGTTCTGCCTGTCCACGCGCAGTATAGAAGAACTTGCCGCGAGAAAAGCTATCCGGGCGATTGAAGGGCGCGACATTGATGACATATCGGAATATCTTGACCGTAAGTCCGATAAATATAAAAAGATGGTTAAGTGGATAGCCGACGATCTCAAGGTGACCACTTTAAGGTTCCAAACGCTTGAGGACACACTCAAGGCCATTGGTCTGCCGAAGACAAAACTCTGTCAGTATTGTTGGACGGGGAAGTGCCCGAGTAAGAGCGCATAGTGCAGAACAGAATAATGTCAAATGACAAAATTCAAAGCACAAAATAAGCACAAACAACAAAATCCAAAACACAAATAAAAGTTTTGTTATTTGAATTTGAGATTTTGGATTTATTTTGGATTTTGTGCTTTGTCATTTGGATTTTACAGGGAGGGTGGATTGAAGAAATTCAGTGTGGTTATGATATGCAGCGTGTTCTTTGCATCTCTGGCATCCTGGAACACAGCCGCGGCTATAGATGTGGCGGAACCTTTCTATAAAACCGGGTAC